>JAEWAC010000275.1 GCA_023391895.1 Bacteroidota bacterium | reverse complement strand
GTGGAGTACAGGGGCGTGTGGTGGCCGGTTTGGGTAGAGTAACCGTGCACCAGGTCGTAGGTCATCAGGTTAACACGGGTGGCTTTTTTCATTACTTTTTTCCATTCTATCGACTCCTCCAAAAACTTCGGGAAGCCGCCGGCGGCAAAGCTGATCTCGGCTTCAGCGCCCAGGGTCTTGCGTAAAATATCCACCAAACTGGTAAAGTTCTTTTTATCGGCCGGCTGGTATTTGTGGCCGGGATGGCCTTCTATGGCCGGGTATTCCCAGTCCAGGTCAAGGCCGTCGGTTTTAAAGTAGTCGGACAGCTCTTTGACTGATTGGGCAAATTCCTTGCGTCCTTGTTTGGAAGCAAAAACATCGGAGCAAGGCGCACAGCCGCCCCAGCCACCCAATGAAAGCAGTACCTTCAGGTCGGGTTTTTTGCTTTTGAGGCCTACCAGCCGCTGTATGGTCAGGCTGTCTTTGGCATCATCCACGTTCAGGCGATTGCCTTTGAGGTGGCAAAAACTATAAATAATATGGGTGATGGGCTGTACATCAAAGCTGTCTACCTGCTGCGGTCCGCCGGAATAGTAGGCGGTAACCGTTATGGGATTTTTAAGCGATTGGGCTCCTGCGGAAAAAGAGATCAGCAGCAACAGGCACAACAAAGGTTTCAGGTTGCGTAGGTACATAGTACGTTTATTTAAAAACTGGAAAATAAGCCATTCGTTTTAAACCTGTGCAGGGAAAGGAACATGGCACCGAAATTTCTTTATTTTAACCATGATGCATTACGAACAATATATAGCAAGAGAAGTGCAGGCCTGGCAGCAAAAAATGCTGAGCGGGCCTTCTCTTGTCAACCAGTTGTCCAAAGCGGTGCAAAACCGCATGAACAGCATCATTCCCGAAAAAGTGCACAAGGGGATCACCACTACCATCAAAACCATGGTACAGGGCGTATTGTTCGGGGCGCAATACACCTCGCCCAAAAGGCGTGCTTTTGCTTCGCTGCTGGAGCTGGAGGAAGCCGTTGACAAGCGCATACGGGTGTATAAAAATGCCGCCGCTGCCGAAGGGGGTATAACCGGTGCCGGCGGTTTTTGGCTGGTGATGGCCGATTTTCCTATCCTGCTCAGCATGAAGCTGAAGCTGCTGTTTGATATAGCGGCCCTGTATGGCTTTGATGTAAAAGATTATAAAGAACGGTTGTATATTCTGCACATTTTTCAGCTGGCGTTTAGCAGCCAGCAGCACCGCCGTGATGTGTTTCTGCAAATGATGGACTGGGAAGAAAAAAAACAACAGCTGCCCGATGATGTACGGCAGTTTGACTGGCGCCGTTTTCAGCAGGAGTACCGCGATTATATTGACCTGGCCAAACTGGGCCAGATGATACCCGGCATTGGGGCCGTAGTAGGCCTGGTGGTGAATTACCGGCTGGTCAACAAACTGGGCGAAACCGCCAAAAATGCCTACCGCCTGCGCCTCATGGAACAAAACCGCCGCTCCGGGCAGGTAAAGAAGACCGACCTGAGTTTATAAGTGCTGCAGTCCCGAACCGGCGACTCCTGGTGGAATAATAATTGTCGCAGCTAGCTCTAAACAATAACATGGAACAACAGGAAAAACTGCTGAAAGATTATAGCGATCTGGAAAAAGGAGCCTACCTGGGGGCCATTGCATCCATTGCCACAGCGGACCGGCATGCTTCGGAAGAAGAGCTGGATTACATTGCCCAACTGGCTGACTCGGCCGAGCTGACAGCGAATCAAAAACAAACCGTGCTGCAGGCCGCTACTTCGCTCTCGGAAGAAGAACTGCAGCGCTGCCTGGATATTTTAAAAAACAGCGATCTGCGTTTTTCCCTGATTACCGATATGATTGCTTTTGCCGAATCGGACCAGAACTACAGCGAAGAAGAAAAAGCGAACGTGGAAAAAATTGCTCAATACCTGAATATAAATCAACAGCAGTTTGCCCTGCTGGACCAGTTTGTAAAGAAAACCGCTGATGCCCAGGTAACGCCGGAAGAAGTGAAGAAGCCGGGCTTTCTGGAGTCGCTGGGACTGGGCGATAAAATGAAAAAAGCCGGCATTGATTCCAATACGCTCATGAAAACCGTACTGGGCGTGGCCGGTCCGTTGTTGCTGGCCAGCATGCTGCGCCGCAGGGGCATGGGTGGCGGTATGGGCCGCATGGGTGGTGGCTTGGGCGGTCTGGTAACGGGTGGCCTGATGGCCGGTGGTATTGGTTCCGTCATTGGCATGTTGAACGGGGGCCGGGGCATGGGTTCTGCCGGTGGCTTGCTGTCGCGGGTGCTCCGGGGCGGCGGCCGTTTTTAAGTGGCTATTGCTGCCTACAATTCATGAGTATAAATAGCGATTTCAAGCTATAAAAATGTCAATTGCAACCTATAGGGGTTGCAATTTTTTTAAACAGGATGTAGCTTTAGAGTGCAATCAAAACTAACTCTTGTAAAACTGCTGCCAGCGTTGAAACAGGGTAGCCAATTTAAAAAACACTGACAACTACCGACAACTCTTTGAACACTGTATCAGGAAACAATGCCTAAGCTGTTGATATAAGTGTAAAATCTTTTCTCTGCATATAAAAACCATAAGCCCAGCCCCGTAAGGTTGGGTTTTCAGTTTTTATCATGCGGCAAAACTGGCTTTTTATATGGGGGTTTAAAGAAGTTATTCTGTCTCTTGTAGCTATCCTGCTGAATGGGTTTCAGCATCTCCTGCTCACATCTTTAAAACCCCATATATCAAGCTTTTTCAAAACTCCATATGACTTTAGTTTGTACTTCTGTAGGCAGTGCTTCTTACTTTTTCTCCCCGAAAAAGTAAGCAAAAAGTTCAAGGCCAACCCGATGGCTCCGCCCGTTTGGCCGGCCCACGCACAGCAACAGTCACTACAGCAATGTATCCTGCATTAAGTTCTGTAGATTATTTGTAAAGTCTTTACCGATAAGGGCTTTTCAAGAAGTTCAAATTAGTTTGCGTGCTGAGGTAAAATTCTGCAGGCGCTGTATCCCGCTATACTGTACCAGTAGGAAAAAGGGTACTTAAGTTATCGCGGGAAAAGGCGCTGGACCATTCCTGATAAATACTATTTAGAAACTGCTATCACCTTTTCAAAAGTCCATATAGCAAAGGAAATATGCTGCTCTCTCCTCAATCTCTTAATCCACCCAAATCATGGTTCAGACAATACAAGCTGGCAGAGAAAGAGAACTACCGTAAAGCAGAAAACGCTTGGTGCAGTTGCCGTGTTACCGGGCCGGGTGCGCCGGTGCCGATAACCGCCTCATCTACCCGAACCACCGGTAACAGTTGCTTGGTGGTGCTGGTAATAAAGGCTTCCCGGGCCTGCTTTAGTTCGGTTAAGGAAATGCTTCTTTCTTCGACTTTATAATGCTGCTGTGCCAGCCCCAGCACCTTCAGGCGGGTAATGCCTTTCAGCATGTTTTCCGCTGGGGTGACCACCACGTTCTCTTGGGTTACCATAAAAATATTGGCGCGGGGACATTCGGTTATGGCTTCCTGTTGATGATACAATACGTCGTCCGCGCCTTGCTGCAGCAGCAGTGGCTGCAGCCAGACCGCCATCAGATAATCAATACTTTTTACCTGGGGCAGTTGCCGCTGGTAAGGGTACGTCATCAGCCGCAGGCCCTTTTCAAATACAGCAGCCGGTGGCGGCAGCAAAGGCTGTTGCGTCATGATCAAATTGGGGGCAGCCGGCAGGTAACCGTCGGCGGAGTAACCTCCGGTAAGGGTAAGCCGCACGCCGGAAAACGGCAGGTTGTTCTTTTTAATCAGCTGCTGGATTGCCTCTTTCAGTGCTTGCCGTGTAGGGCTCACCGACAGCTTCATAAAAGCCGCCGAAGCGTAAAAGCGATCCAGGTGGTCGTCTAAAAAAAGCGGCTGGTGGTCTGCTACTCTAAAAAAGTCAAAAATCCCATATCCCCGCACCAGGGCCAGGTCATGGATGCCAAGGGTGGCTTGTGTTTCCGCTACTAAGTCGTCATTGATAAAGGCAAATCTGTTGTTCAATTCGGTATTGTTTATGGGTTCATGCTTTCCTTCATGGCCGCCGCTGCTTCCGTCCACTGCTTTCTCAGGGATTGATCCAGGTACCGGCGGGCGGCGGCAACATCCTGGTTGCGTTCGCTAAAAACAGCACAATTATACAACGCCTTGGCCGCAATATCTTTATTCCCGCTTTCGCTCCATTTCAGGCTTTCTTCCAAAGCCAGAGTGTAATTGTTTTGCCGGAGGGCTTTACCGACAGGGCTAAAAGGGGCTGCCGTGTGTACAAACCTTTTGCGAACCATCGTGCCGGGGAAAAACCGGTTCAGGAAAAGAGCTTTGTTTTCCAGCGCCAGCGCATAAAAGGCTTTGTTGTTGCTGCCCAGGCTGGGTCCTGCGGCCAGCAGTCCGCTGATAACAGCCCGGCTGGAGTGCGGCTGGCAGTGGCGGATGGCTACCTGCTCCAAGGATTGTTCCCGGCTCCGGAAGTCATACGCTATCAAAGTGCAGATGTCGTAAAAAGCTTCGCGGCTTTTACCCGTAGCGGTCTTGGTTACCTGTACTTCCGTCTGGTCAAAATACACATCAATCTGACGGATCATCAAGGCATGCGTAGCGGCAGATTGGTCCATTAAAGCATCCAAGCTGCTGTCACCGGAGGCCGTTAGGGGGGTGGTGCCATACAGGGCGTGTACGGCCAGTCCCGCATTTTGGCTTAGCTGTTGGCTGATGTTTTTGACCAGGGTATCGGCCAGCTGTTGCACCAGGTCCTCCTTGTTTTTACGGGCATGATACATGGTGGCATCCACGGTATGCAGCACCAGCATTTTTTGCGGTTGGGGAAGTACGGTAGCCACAGGTTCGGTAAGTGCCGGGTAGGTCAGGTATTGGGTGGATGAGCAGGCGGTCAGGCAAATAACCACCAGCAGGGGCAATAAAAGTCGCATAAAGCAGTTTGGTATTGAGGGTGCATAGTTACTAGGAAGTGTTTCAAAAGGCCATACCGCTCCTATAATTTAGTATTATTTTAAAAGCGTTTTAACGAGTAGTGCAGCATACAATCGAAAGGCCGCTCACAGTGCTTTTGGTATGGCCTGATTGTTGTCGGCTATGGACCTTTAAAACAATATCCGGCTACCGGTGCACGGGACATTATAAAACGATTAAAAAAACGTCGGCGTTAAACCATTCCCACCGCAGAACCATCTATAGGTTAACTATCGTTTATGACACGTTATCACTTCAACATACTGGATGAAAACGAAAAGGCCAGGCTGGTGCGGACCAAAGGCGTATTGATCGGCGAAAGAAATGAAGCCTTTCATACCATCCGGTTGTACCAGATAGACGCGTTTTACGTGGAGCTGTACCACCACAACCACTTTAATGTTATTACCAAAATGGTCAGCTTTTCCCAGACCGATCAACTGCAGCCTTACCTCGAAGAGATCCGCCTTGATGGACTGGTGTAACCGGCCAAATGCAAATCCAGGGCAGGTGTTAAAAGATGTTAAATAGCAGGCGGTTCTAAGGGCAGGCATTATTTTTATGTTCCTATGCAACCAACTACCCGTGTATTCTTTGTTTTAGCTCTTACTTTTCTCCATCATTTTTTGCAGGCGCAGTCTACCACGGCCACTTTTACCATTGTCAATAAAGGAGCCGAACCAGTACCTTTTGCAACCGTTACCCTGCTTCCGGTGCCGGACACCGTCAACCGGCAGCAGCAGTTAACCGATAGCAGCGGCACCGCCGTATTCACCGTACAGCAGCAGCGGCCCTACCTAGTACGGGTGTCGTCGGTGAGCTACGAACTGTTTGAAAAGTCCATCACCATCAAAGGCGATAACCCGGTGTATACGCTCACACTGGAAGCCCTTACCAAAACCCTGGGTGCCGTTGTGGTTACCTCGTCGCGCCCGCTGATACGCCAGGAAGACGATAAAACCATTGTAGACCCCGAAAACCTGGCCGCAGCCTCTACCAATGCCTTTGAGATCATGGAAAAAACACCGGGCTTGTTTGTAGACCAGGATGGCAACATTTATCTGAACAGCACTACGCCGGCTACCATTTATATCAACGGGCGGGAGCAGAAAATGAGTACGGCCGATATTGCCACCATGCTCAAAAGTTTGCCGCCCAATGCCATTGCCTCTATTGAAATCCTGCGTACACCCTCAGCCCGCTACGATGCATCGGGTAGTGGCGGTATTGTCAATGTGGTGCTGAAAAAAGGCGTTCGCATAGGCCTGACGGGCAGTGTGAATGCCGGCTTTAACCAGGGCACGTATGGCAACCAGTTTGCGGGCATCAACCTCAATAACAACAATGGTGCTTTAACCACTTATCTCAACCTGCAGGTCAGCCGCCGCAATAACTACGAGCAAATTACGACCCAACGCATTTTTGCACCCGATTCGCTGCTCAGCCAGGATGCTTTTACGCGCTATCCTACCCAGAGTTATTACACGGGTTTTGGTGCCAGTTTTGGTCTGGGTAAGAAATGGGAACTGTCGTACGATGGCCGCTTTAGCCTCAACCACGCCCGCAACTACAGCAACAACGAATCGCAAATCAAAGGCCTTGCTTCCGGTGAAGTAACGTCGGGCAACGAGGCACTGGTGCAAAACAGGGGCAACAATTTTAACCTTAGCCAGGGCTTTTCTGCCAGGTATAAAGTGGACAGCCTGGGCTCCGAGTGGACCACCGATCTGTCTTATTCCTACTCACCCAATCAGACCGACCAGTGGTTTACGACTCAGTATTTTTTGCCCTTCCGGCCTGCTACGGTGGGTGATGGCGCCATTGACAACAGGGTGCATTTTTTCTCGGCCCAAACCAACCTGTCCAAAAAGTTTTCTAAAAAGCTGACGGTGGAAACCGGGCTTAAAACCACCAGCGTGGTGTTTAATAACCAAACCGATTACTTCTGGCAGCACAACGGCAACCGGGTGCCGGATGTGGTGCGGACCGGGGCGTACCGCTACCGCGAAAACATTCATGCTGCTTACCTGCAGGCTTCCCGCAACTTTTCGGGCATTGTGGTAAAAGTGGGCACCCGCATGGAAAACACCAACATGAATGGTAACCAGTTGGTGCCGTACGACACCGCTTTTACCGTTAACCGCACCGACTTTTTTCCCTACCTGTACATCAGCCGCAACCTGATGCAGATTGCCGGTTACGACCTGAAGGCTTACCTGGTGTACCGCCGCACCATCAGCCGCCCGGCTTATGAGTACCTCAATCCGTCGCCCCGCTATATCGATCCTTACCTGTTTGAAACGGGCAATCCTTCGCTGCGGCCGCAGTTTACCAAAAATTACGAGGCCAATATTTCGGTGGATGAGCGGCCTATTCTTGCCATTGGTTATAACGATACCAAAGACATATTTACACAGGTGATGTACCAGGCCGATACCAGCCGCAGCCTGGCCTACCGTACCTACGATAACCTGGGCAGCAACAAGGAAACCTACTTTCGGGCACTGGGTGCCCTGCCGCCGGGCAAAAGGTATTTTTTTGTGGCTGGCATGCAGTACAATCATAATTTTTACCAGGGCCTGTACGAGTCCAAGCCACTTGCTTTTAAGCGGGGCAGCTGGACGGTGTTTACCTATCAC
>JAEWAC010000271.1 GCA_023391895.1 Bacteroidota bacterium | reverse complement strand
CTTTTCTTTTTTCAGATCAGCAAAGAAGCAGGGAAGTAAAGCAACTTGTTGCTGGCGGCCAGAGGTCTTCCTGATTTACTCTTCACGGATAATCTTTTTGAAAGTAACTATTAGAATAAAAGTTTGTTGTGTTTTTTTATCAGCAGGAGCATAACAGCTATGATTATAATAGAACCCGGTAAAAATCTTATATGGGGTTTTGAAGAAGTTGAATGATACGTGAAGACTGCCTCCATCTTTATCTGAATGAAAACGGTTTCTTTACCGGAACTGGTACCACTTTTTCAGTCTTGCATCACAATTTTTGTAAACAGTCATTTTAAAACATTCCATAACCAAAATTGAAGCTCATGAAACACGCTCCATTCAGAATTTCCTTCTTTTTATTTTTAACTGTTTCTTTTTTACTTGCAGCCTGCGAAAAAGAAGGACCAGCCGGTCCGCAAGGCGCTGCAGGACCCGCCGGACCAGCAGGGCCCGCCGGACCCACAGGACCTGCCGGTGCACCCGGTACGGCCAATGTGAAGTACTCCAGCTGGCTGGATGTAGAATTTGAAACCGATGAAGACAGTGCGGTATGGCAGGCTGAAATCACCGCAACTGCACTGGTGGATTCTATTTTGCAAAAAGGAGAAATCAAAACTTATGTGAACCTGGGTACAACAGCAGATCCTTTAGTTGTTCCACTGCCGCATTTTGATCCTGGTTTCTTAGTGCAAGGTGGCTTTATCATCAATCCATATTATTTTTTACAATCCATAGTGCTGGTATCTACCGTCGACCTGGGCACCACCACCAACCAACAGAATCAGAAAGTGTTTCAATATAGGTACATACTCATTCCGGGCGGCACCACAACGGGTCGCATGAAGCAGATCGACTGGAACGACTATAATCAGGTAAAAGCCTATCTGAATCTGAAAGATTAAAGGAACCGGCTTTTCCAGTTGAATCAAATGGATTTTTCAACCATTGCTACCTGGCTTAAGTACGGGTACTTTAGCTAACATTTTTCAGGCCCTGAACCTAACCGCTTCAGGGCCTTTTTATGACCTTCCGTCTGTTTATCAACTTGGGGTTTTTAAGAAAAAGATTGTGACAGATTTGAAGTACTGCCAGCTATAGAAAACAAAATGGTTTTTTGAAAGAATCCAATGAATGATCATGAAGAGCAGATGGGATTTTCAAGGACCGGCAATAGATGCATAGCCATTGTAAAAGCCTTCAAAACGTCATATGAAAATTTTGTTACCCTTACAACCAGCCCGATTGCTTAAAGCGGCGGTACAGAAAGATACAGGTGCCGATGGTGACCACCAATACCACCGGGTAGGCGTAGGGCCAGTTTAGCTCCGGAATGAATTTAAAATTCATCCCGTAAATGCCGGCAATCATGGTGGGTACGCCAATAATGGCCGCCCAGCCGGCAAACCTTTTGGATACCTCATTTTGAGAAATGGAAATAAGGGAAAAGTTGACTTCCAGCACGCTGCTGACCATTTCCCGGGTGTTATCCACCATTTCATTAATGCGCAATACATGATCATAAATATCCCGGAAGTACGGCCGTGTTTCGTCGGAAATACTGGGCAGGTCAAAACGCACCAGGCGGTTGCACATATCTATGAGAGGCGATACCACCCGCTTTACTTCCAGTACCTCCCGTTTTAACTGGTGAATTTCAGCCGTGGTTTCGCGACTGGGTTTTTGGCTGAAAACGGCTTCTTCCAGCCGCTCCAGTTGTTCCTGCAATTCATCCACTACCGGAAAATACTGGTCTACAATCGAGTCCATAACGGCATAAAGGGCAAAGCCGGGACCTTTTCGCAACAATTGGGGCGTGCTTTCGCACCGCGTTCGCACATCGCCATACGATATGTTAGAGCCATGACGGATGGTCAACAGGAAATTAAGACCTGCGAAAAAGTGGGTTTCACCAAAATGAATGTGGCCCTGGTCCATAAAAGCTGTACGCAGCACCATAAACAGGGTGTCGCCATACATTTCGATTTTAGGACGCTGATGGGCATTGTGGGCGTCTTCAATGGCCAGATCGTGCAAGCCAAATTGCTGTTGCGCCTGCACCAGCAGTTCTTCGTCCGGTTCGTGAAGGCCGATCCAAACAAACTTGTCTTTTTGCTGCAGCAAATGGCTGATATCGGTGATTTTGACCGTGTCAATCCGGCGGCCATTGGAATAAGCGGCACAGTTAATAACGGCACTCATCTCACCTTTGATATTTAAAATAAAAATACAGTTTTCTGCCGTATGGGGTTTTGAAGAACTTTTATCTTTTAAAAAGAAAGTATTTGATAAGGTATGCGCTTGCAGGAAAAAATGGCAGGAAGTGAAAATAGTTGCATTCAGTAAGTTATAAATAAGTCAATCTGATTTCAACACTTATCCGAATGGCATCCTTTTGAATTTGATTTAAACGGAATGGCTTATGCAGCTAATGGACAAATGAAAATTAAGCTTTCCTGAACTGTTTCAAATACCCATATACAACCTGCTTTTCAACGTTTGATCCAAATAAGAATGTGTGCCCGTACATTGTGCGTTTAGTTGCCGGAAGGCTCCGGCACGATCATTTCCTGCACCAGCCTTCCATTTCTTAATAAACCAATCTGCACCGGCATGCCAATTATTTCTTCGGTCAGGTATTTAAACAGGTTATCAATCGTTTCAACCGGTTTGCCATTGAACTGCACAATAATGTCGCCATAAAACAGGCGGCGGTGATTGAGCGCATTGACTTTTATTACCTCAAATACATAAACGCCTGTTTTGTTTTGGAGGTGGTTGGCTTCCCGCATGCGGGAGGTAAGGTTCACGGTTTGTCCTGCAATGCCGATCAGTGCCCGGTGAACCCTTCCCTTCATGATCAGTTGGCCGGCTATGGAGGAGGCCAGGTTAGAAGAAACGGCAAAGCAAATGCCCTGGGCGGAAGAAATGATGGCTGTATTCACACCAATCACGTTGCCCGCAGAATCCAGCAATGGTCCGCCGGAATTACCGGGGTTCAGGGAGGCATCGGTTTGAATCACATCATCGATCAAACGGCCATTACCGGCCCGCAGGCTTCGGCCAACGGCGCTTACCACACCGGCTGTAACGGTTTGCTGCAAGCCATAAGGGTTGCCAATAGCAATGGCAATCTGGCCGGGCACCAGGCGGCCGGAGTCTGCAAAGGCTAGTGAGCGAAAAGAGCGTCCGTCTACCTTGATGACGGCGATATCGGTAGAGGGGTCGCTGCCCCGGCGCTCTGCCGAAAGCAGGGTACCATCGTCCAGCGTTACCTGAAGGATACCATTGCCTTCAATAACATGGTGATTGGTGATGATATAGCCATCCGAAGAAATCAAAAAGCCCGAGCCGCTGGCTCCCCGGTCATTTCTTTCTGTCTTTGCTTTGTTAGTAATATGTACCACCGCGGGTGACATGGATTGAAAAACAGCGCTGACCGTTTGCGAATACGCATCCAGCAAGGCCGCATCCTGTTGAAGAAAACTGGTCATTTGGGTTATAGAAACAAGCGTTGTTCCTAAAGACCATTTCTGTCAAAAGCGGCAGGGAATACGTACGGAATAGCCATTTTTGGCGGGTGGTAAAGCCATATTTTCAGTTGAAAGACACAAGCGCATGGCTTTTGAGCGGCTTCGGCTGTTTTTGAAGAATCCCGAGTTGATATGCTGCAAGACTGCTGTATGGTTAATGCCTCTGATGCCTGAATTAGCACCGTTCATGACCGTTTTTATGCAATCCATGCAGATGGGTTTTTGAAGAAGTGGGGGCTGATTGTATCTTAGCAGTACCAATAATCAATACAAACAATTGCTGTTAAAGATGTCAACTACTGCCCAGCCCCGTAAGGCTGGGCAGTAGTATTTAAGGACCTATCGGGCCGGCGTTATAACAATACGGCGGTATTCAATGGGGCCATGATCACCTTGTATCAATATCGGACCGGGTTCGCCTTCCTTGCTGTCCAGGGCGCCACCGGTGATGCCCGGAATTTCCTGGTTACAGATGATGGTTTTACCATTGGCTACTACCGTAACCAGTCGGCCTACCAGTGTGATTTCATAGGTCTGCCATTCACCGGGTGATTTAGCCACCTGCTCATTGGGGGCCAAAAAGCCATAGATCGCACCCAATTCACCTACCAAAGGCTCCAGGCCTTTACTGTCGGAAATCTGAACCTCGTAGCGGCCCCGCAGGTACACACCGCTGTTGCTGCCTTTAGGATAACGAAACTCCACCTGAAGTTTAAAATCATCAAACTTGGCTTCGCTGACCAGGTTGGCTCCTGACTTCGGGCTTTTCAAAATGCCATTTTCCACTACCCACTGCATGGTTCCCAGTGCTTTCCAGCCCGTCAGGTCTTTACCATTGAACAATTGAATGGGGCTTCCCCACTGTGGTTCTTTCTGGCGCCGCAGGGCAGGGGCCCGTACACCAGTCCAGTTATGCTTACTGCCATCCGGGTAGGTGATGGTGCCCGATATTTGGTTGGAAGCCAACTGGCCTTCCACTACCAGGTCTCCGGCGCCTCGTTCCCATTGCGGCGGGATCGCGAAACGGAATTGATTTCCGGTTACGTGAACTTTAGAAATAGGCCGGGCACTACCGCTGGTGCTCACAAACTGCCCTATCAGCGTATGGGTTCCTGAATGCCGCACTTCCAGCCAGGAAGGTAATTGCTGTCCGGACTGGGAAATGGTCAGATCCCAGCGACCTTCCAGGGTGGTGTCGGCTTTAGCTGACTGGGCAGTGACGGTACCTGTAAGAAAAAACAGAAAAGAAAGCAAGAGGGTTGATTTTCGATTCATGGTCAGGAGTATTTTAAAACAGTATTTTACCTGAAACTAGGGAAGAAATGGCAATTATAAAAAAATGGCTGCATTCAACTTTTTGTAGATTGCGGCATATGCTGCCGGAGCGGGTATTCACTGCATATTTCTAATAACCCTGCTTTTTTTCGATTATAGCCTGGCCTTTACTTTTTTATCTACCCGCAATACCGATTGCTGCTGGTACAAGTGTTTATAAATTATGCGCAGGCTGTCAATTTGAGGGCTCACTTTAAGGGAGGATGGGTAAATGGCGGTTACGATAAAGGAAGGTTCTGATACCAGGGTTTTAGTGGTTGTATCAAACCAGTTGCCATGAGCCTGGATGATAGTACTTCCGGTTTTGAAAACTTTACTAACGTGATGTGCTACAAATTCATTCCACTGCTGCTCCGTAACCATACTGCCATCCTGCTTAAGCTGACCAAAGTACAGGTCGGTTTGTACCATACGCGGGCCGTTGCAGGAGTAAAAAAGCAGGCATAAAAACAGGAAACGTACATACATAAAAAAAGTGCAGTAGTATGAATATAGCATTTTTAAAAGGATAGATAGTACCCGCTGCCAATTCCATTTTACCTATTTTTAGCAATGGTAAAACAGTGCTTTGAACTTCCTGTAAATTCTGGCATGTCAACATTCATGTGCTTTTGATAAGAAAAAAAAGCAACCTAACGAACCACCAATCAAAATGGAATCAACATACAT
>JAEWAC010000256.1 GCA_023391895.1 Bacteroidota bacterium | reverse complement strand
CTAACGGTTCTATTGCCGCCAGCAAAGCGCAGGAGCCGTTTTTCTCATAGGTGTAGTGCTCCTTCATCACTTTTCCTTTTTGCATGCTGAGGGGTTCGATCGCCTGGCCAATGAGAAAACAGGGCCTCTCATCGAAACACACCACCGGATAGCGCTCGTCATAGGGCAATTGGTAGAGCCACAGCACCTGTTCCATTTTGGCTAAAAAGCCAGCGTCTACCTTGCTGATACACCAACTATGCTTTAGGTGCGGCTGGAGTTCGTTTTTTTTAGGATTTTACCTGCATGGTTATGGGAAAGGTGTTCGACATAGCCCAGTTCCACGACTTTTTCCGCTATCAGACGCAAACTCCAGTGGCGGTGGCCCGCAGGTGCTTTAGAACAGGCCAGGGCCGTGATCTTGGCTCTTTGCTGACCATCTATTTCAAGAGGGCGACCACTGCGGGGTGCATCCCAGAGCATCTTTAAGCCCTTCGCCCGATAGGCCTGGCACCAGCGGGAGACGCTTGGGTAACATACGCCAAGCGTTTGGGCCACCGCACCTTCCGTTTTGCCACGGTCCAGTTCCAAAAGAGCCGTAGCCCGTCTAAAGACCTTTACCGGTAAAGAGCCTTTGCCCAGTAAGTTTTTGAGGTAGGTCTTATCGGTGGTCGTTAAGGAAATATGCGGCTTTTTCATACACCTACATTTAGAACAATAAGGTACGATTAATAATAAACTTAGATTACAGTGTACTTAGCTATCCAAGTTATCATAAACAGATATGATTTCTTTAATCAAGCTTTTCGTAAATAAAAAAGTCAGCCTTAGAAGTAAAGGCTGAATTATTTACGTCATATTTATATCTATTATCGATCTTCTTTACTAATCTGAAGTCTTTTTTATTTCTTTCTACCCATTCTGTAAAGACTCTGTCCTTTTCGTGGTATGTCTGCTTTTTTTTGAAGTTGCTAGCATAGATTAATACAAAGCGGCTTGAGGCATCAAACAGATGTTCCATATACTGGTTAAATACTTCATCTTCGATTAAATGATAAATTACATCTAAAGAGATACTAAGTTCACTGTGAAACAATTTATGGTTATCTACAAATGCATTAGTGTCATACAAGTAAAAGCTTTTGCTCTTGTCGTTTCTAAATTTATTCTTACAGATGATAATAGCTGTTTTAGCTACGTCCAACCCTATGTATTTAGGATAGTTAATCAAACTTAGTTGGTTGCCATCCCCACAACCGAATTCAATTACATTATGAATGTTGTTTTCTTTAATGAAATTGTTTAAAACTTCTGCTTTAAATTCAGCAAGGTTATTATAAGAGCCTGCGCCACTATTGCCACCATTAGCATAACGCTGTTCCCAGTAGCTTGAAGAACCAGGAAAGCCATTGTTTGCATCTCTGCCAATAAGTTTTTTAAAAAAGGTCTTTATACTCATAGAGTTCTTTTTATGGTTAGTCATACTAATATAAATAGGATTTAATATAAATAAAATTATTTAACCAGTATAGTCATTCTTACCTTAGAAAGTAATTAAATTCATCCTTATTAAAACTCTAGAAAGTTGATCATACTTAATTTGATAATTAATACCCAATGTCGGCTTCCCCAATTTTCGGCCACTGAAGTTAGAGTTGCCAACGAACTGAGTTGTTAACTTTAAACTTTGATGAATGAAAAAGCGATTTACAGAAAATCAGATTGTGGCAGCCATCAAGAAACAGGAACGTGGCATAGCCGTTAAAGACATATGCCGGGAGTTGGGCATTAGCCAGGCTACGTTTTACGGATGGAAAGCCAAGTATTCGGGCCTGGAGGTCAACCAGCTCAAGCGAATGAAGGAACTGGAAGTGGAACTAGCCCAGTTCAAAAAGATCGTCGCTGAACAGGTTCTACAGATCAGCGTTTTAAAAGATGTGGTTGGAAAAAAGCTTTAAGGCCTGCTGAGAAGCGGGCGCTGGTGGACTATGTGTGTGAGCAGCACAACATGAGTCTACGGCAGGCCTTTAAACTCTTTGATTGGCACCCTTCGGTGTATTACTATAAACCCAAACCCAATGCAGATCAGCCCGTGCGGGATCAGCTCTCAGAGCTGGCTTTGGTGAACAACCGCTGGGGCTTTTGGATGATGCACTACCACTTGCGCAACTGCCACTTTAAGTGGAACCATAAAAGGGTTTATAGGATCTACACCGAAATGGGACTGAATTTTCGAAGAAAGCACAAAAAGCGACTACCGGCTCGTATTATGGAACCCCTGCTGCAGCCAATTTATCCAAACATTACCTGGTCGATGGATTTTATGCACGACAGCTTGAGTAATGGAGTAACCTTCCGTTCTTTGAACGTCATAGACGACTACAACCGGGAAGCCCTGGCCATTACCATGGACACTAGTTTGTCCTCCAAGAGGGGCATCAGGGAGTTGGATGGGCTGATTGCCTGGCGAGGCTGTCCTGGCAAAATAAGGGTAGATAATGGCCCGGAGTTCATCGCAGCAGCCATGGTCCAGTGGGCGGAGAAAAGGGGCATAGCAATCAAGTTTATCGAAAAGGGCAAGCCGTATCAAAATGGGTACATGGAGCGGTTTAACCGGAGCTTTCGCGAAGAAGTGCTGGATGCGTATATCTTTACCCGGCTAAAAGAAGCTCAAGTAATGGCACATGCCTGGATGTGGATTTACAACAATCAGCGACCACATAAATCACTGAACTACCAGCCACCAGTAAGCTTTCTGAAGCGTCATCAAGGAAAAGAGGATTTTCCAACGTTCCAGAAAGATGACAGTATTGAATGGAAAGCTATAGTTTTAAGCGCTACTAATTAAGGGAAGCTTTCAAAACCAACTACTATGAAAGTTACTTTTCCCCTTTTTTTCCTTTTTCTATTCTTTTCTGCTTATACACAGTCTTATCGCAAGAGAGATATTAAGTCATTTGGTGCAAGAGGTGATGGTAAAACAGATGACCATGCTGCATTTGAAAGGGCGGCAGAGTTTTTTAATAAAAGAAAGGGGCAAGGAAAATTGATTATTTCAAAAGGAACTTATATTGTAGGAAGACAGGAGTTTACAAAAGGACAAAATTCCAAACCTGCTTACTATGGGTATAATGTATTACGCTTTGAAAACGTTCAAAATTTTTCGATTGAAGGAAAGCCTGGGGCCAAATTTAAATATAAGGACAGTCTGCGGTTTGGAGCATTTAACCCTGAAACTGGACTGCCTCATTCAAACAGCAAATACTTTGTAAAATATGCTTGGGCTGCTTTTATAGGTAATTGTATACTCATTGAAAACTCTGAAGATGTTTTTATAAATAATATTGAAATGGATGGAAATAATCAAGGTGTTATACTCGGTGGGGTATATGGCGATGTAGGTAGGCAATTACCTCATAATGGTATTTTTATCAAAAACAGTAAAAAGATAACTGTTGAAGGCATCAAAGCTCATCATTTTGCTTTAGATGGAATAATTGTTTCCAATAAGGAAAGCAATACAAATGATGAAATTAAGCTGCAAAACAATGTAATTGAATATAATGGCCGACAAGGATTGTCCTGGATTGGAGGAAATGGCCTGAAGGTTAAAGGATGCAAATTCAATCATACTGGCAAAGGTAGCATCGGTTCACCTCCAGGTGCTGGTGTGGATATTGAAGCTGAAGTAGGGCCCATTAGAGGCGGTAAGTTTGAAGATTGTGAATTTATCAATAATAAGGGGGCCGGCTTAGTAGCTGATAATGGAAACAGTCGGGATTGTACTTTCAAGAATTGTACTTTTTGGGGAGTAACTACCTGGTCTATTTGGGTTACAAAACCTGCTTACACTTTTGAGGGGTGTAATGTTTATGGTTCCTTTGTTCATGGCTATAGTGCAGGAGCTGAAAGTGATGCAACTAAATTTATTAAGTCCCACTTCGAGGATAAGCAATATGAAGGTAAGGAGCCGTTTGGCAACTTTTTAATAGAGTCCAATTATAGAAAAAGGGTGACTTTTTCGGAATGTACTTTTGTTTCTAATAAAAAGAAATTGATGTGGATTGAAGGAAATGCAAACCTAAATCCTGAAGAGAAATATCAGTTTAATAAATGCAACTTTATCATGAACAATGCCAATTTGCCTGCAAAAGATTTCGTTGCAGTAATGCGGGGAGCACGAATCAAAGATTGTACCTTCCAATTTGCCAATAAAGAAGCAAAGCAGAAGGGATATTATCTTAATGGTTATGGTGCCAAGTTTAATGTAGATGAAGGAGGTAATAAGATCGTTTATCCACAGTAGCTTAGTTGGTCCTGTTAAAGTCTAAATTAATATGCTGTTTTTATGTAAGTTATTCACGTATATGTAGATCCTTCTCTGATAATTATCTTCATCAATTTACTTAAGAATAATAATCAGATAGGAATAACAATATTTAAATTGTGAAAGGAAAAAGTTAATTCAATAAGTTTAAAATATATCCTACAACTACATTTCTTTGTTATTTTAATCAACTTAATTTATGTGCGGTATTAGTGGTGCTTTTATTTTTTCAACTAGAGGACAGCAATTTCTTGGAAAAGTTCAAGAGGCAAACCAAGCGTTAGTTAAACGAGGTCCTGATGGTGGGAGTGTGTTTAATAAAGATAATGTGGCCTTAGGACACCGCCGCCTTTCCATTATTGATACATCCTGTGCCGGTGATCAACCCATGACCACACCCGATGGCCGATATACCATTATTTTCAATGGGGAAATTTTCAATTACCATCAACTGCAACAGCAATACCTTTCAGCAGAAGAGCAGCAAGGATTGCGTTCCCATTCGGATACGGAAGTATTTCTTCTTTTATTCACTAAACTAAAAGAAAAAGCATTTTCCTTGCTGCAAGGGTTTTATGCTGCTGCTGTTTATGATGCACAAACAAACGAACTGGTGATCGTTCGGGATCGCTATGGCAAAAAACCGTTGCTGATATACCATGATGAGGATAAGATCATTTTTGCATCGGAAATGAAGGCTTTATTGAAGGCAGGGGTTCCTAAATCGGTAAATTGGGATCTACTGCCTGTATATTTCCAACTCAACTATGTGCCGCAGCCCTATAGCCTAGTGAAAGGCGTAAGAAAGTTAAAGCTAGGACATTATATAACTATCAAAGAAAATGTAGTAAACGAACAGCCGTTTTATGAACTGCAAGTGGCACCGGAGCGGTATGACGAGTATACCTATGAAGCTGCTCAGCAAAAGCTGGTTAGTTTAATGGATGATGCGGTAAAGAGCCGGATGATCTCTGATGTGCCGCTGGGATCTTTTTTAAGTGGCGGTATTGATTCTTCAGTAGTGGTGGCTTTAGCCGCCCGACATACACAAAAGCTGAATACCTTTTCGATTGGCTATAAAGACCATCCTTTTTTTGACGAAACACATTATGCGCAGCTAGTAGCTAAAAAATACCACACAGATCATACCGTTTTTTCTTTAAGCAACAACGACTTTTTAGAACATGTACATAGTGTGTTGCAATATATAGATGAGCCTTTTGCAGATTCCTCCGCTATTCCTGAATTTATTTTAAGTTATTATACCCGTAAGCATGTGACGGTGGCACTTTCCGGCGACGGCGGGGATGAAGTGTTTGGCGGCTACAACAAGCATGCGGCTGAATGGCGCATGCGGCAGGGCGGACTCCTCAATACCGCTGTAAAATTAGGGGCACCTCTTTGGAAGCTTTTGCCCAAAAGCCGGAACAATAAGTTAACGAATAAGTTTCGTCAACTGCACCGGTTTGCAGAAGGCGCCCAATTAAGTGCCGCAGAGCGCTACTGGCGGTGGGCTACTTTTCAGACAGAATCTGAAAGTATGAACCTTTTGCATCCAAAAATTAAGGACCAGATCAACCGTTCTATACCCGGCGCTATCAAAAAGGAGTTTACCGGCTTTATTAAAGGAGATGACTTCAACGAAGTGTTATTGGCTGACATGAACCTGGTGCTGGTAAGTGATATGCTGGTAAAAGTGGATCTCATGAGCATGGCCAATAGCCTGGAGATAAGGAGCCCTTTCCTGGACCAGCACGTAGTGGGCTTTGCTTTTGGCTTACCAACCGCCTATAAAGTGGACGCCTCCATGAAGAAGCGCATTGTACAGGATGCATTCCGAAAGTATTTGCCGGAAGAAATTTATAACCGTCCTAAGCACGGCTTTGAGATCCCGCTGCTGGATTGGTTCCGTAAGGAGTTGTGGGGCCTTATTGATAAAGATTTACTAAGTGATCAATTTATTAGAGAGCAGGAGATCTTCAATCTTCCTTCTATTCAGGCACTAAAGAAGCAGCTTCATTCCAGCAACCCTGGCGACAGCCATGCCATCATCTGGGCCTTACTCGTTTTCCAGCATTGGTGGAAGCATTATATAGCCGGCTGAAAGGGTCGGTCTACAGGTCGCTTCCGTACGGGCGCTGGTGCCGGTTGCTGATCTTTGTAGAGGAGTACAATCAGCATGGTTGCATAAAAAGGCAGGCAAGGGATCTTGTAGCGGGAAAGGGCGCCAAAGTTGTAGGATGATATACCCACTGCAAAGGCAAAAATGATGGAGAAGGTAAAGCAGAAAAATAAATTAGGGTCCTTAAAGATCATTTTAAAACCGGAGCCCAACCCTCTTTTCCTGAATGCCCGGAACGTAAAATAAACAAATGCCAGGGCTTCCAGAGCTGAAAGCAACACGATCACCTTGCGGGCTTCCCAGGGAAAGGGGCGGAATAAAGTTACGACCACTGCCTGTGGAAATTTTTTGATCATGCCGCCAATGCTGGGATCGAACTCTCCAAGATCGTAGGCAGAACCTTCGTCTCCTGAAGCATAATTAATCCATCCACGGGTAGTGGCTGCGGTTTCTGCTATATTCTCTAAAGAGTACTTGTGCAATTCTTCTGCAAAAAGACGGGCCGCAAATATAAAAGCGACTAATAAAAACGCTATAAAAGCAAATCTTACTACCCAGCGCAAAGCATTGGAAGCGATACGGGAAGAATAGGTGGTTAAAAGCCAGATAGCCAGTGCCGGTAAAAAGGCCATCAGGATGTAAATTTTAACTTTATACAGCAGGTAAAAGCTAAGGACGAGCAGGAAAACATTTTTTACAGAAAAATCCTTATTGATAAAGATCCGGAAAACGGTATAAGTCAGCCAGCCCAATCCAAACATACAAACCGTGTCTTTAAAAATGGCAGAGCCCCACACGAATATGCTGGGGATAAAAAGAAACGCGACTGCCAATTGTTTATGTAAGGATGGGTAAAGCGTAGTGAAAGTCCTGTACATGGCCCATATGCCAGTATAAGAAAAGAAAGCAAATAGAAGGGCAATGGGGATATAGGATGTGCTGTTCAATAATCCAAAGACAGCACCAATAACACTTACCAAATAAGAGGCCGGATCATTGTACCAAAACATTCGTATACGGTAGTCATACAATTCAGGGTTAGTTTCCACAGAAGATCTTAAAATCAGCTTCCACCATGTGGAAAAGGAATCACTAAAGGCAGAATTGATTACACGGCTGTGATGAAAGAAGTTATAAGTATCCCCCCCACCATAATAATACTGGTAGATCAAAGCAATGAAAATAGCTCCAAAGAATTTTACATACAGACCGGGTAAGTAATATCGCCGGAGCGGATGACCCTCGGGATAACGCTTATCCCGTTGCCGCTTGGCAATGGCAGTCAGAATAATTAAATAAATTGGCGTAAGAATAAGATCCCAGGTCGTTAAATACTGCACAGGCTTGTTTTCTTCAGGGGCGAAAATAAGATTTCACAGCCGCTTCTCTGCCTTATACTTCATTTCATTACCTATTTTCGCTCATATTTAAGAACATGCCCCGAGTTTTACGCATACTAAACCGCCTGGCGGTGGGCGGGCCCGTACTGAACGCCACCTACCTGACGAAGTACCTCGCACCCGAATTTGAAACCTTACTGGTAGTAGGTGAAAAAGAAGACCATGAAAAAGGTGCCGAGTTCCTGACCGATCATTTAGGAATTAACTATACCACCATCTCAGGTATGGGCCGTTCCATCAGCCCGGCCTCGGATTATAAGGCTTACCTGAAGCTCAAAAAACTCATCAAGGATTTTAAGCCCGATATTGTACATACTCACGCCGCCAAGCCAGGAGCCATCGGCCGGCTGGCCGCTTCCGCTACTAAGGTGCCCGCCATTGTGCATACCTTCCACGGGCATGTGTTTCATTCTTATTTCAATTCTATCAAAACCAACTTTTTTATCAATACGGAGCGCTACCTGGCCCGTAAGTCGGATGCCATTATTGCCATCAGCGAACAGCAGCGCAAGGAACTGGTGGACGATTTTAAAATTGCACCGACGCATAAGTTCCGGCTCATTCAACTGGGACTGGACCTGGATAAGTTTGCCACCGATCAGGATTGTAAACGGGCAAAGTTTAGAACGGAATTTGGATTGGCGGAAGAAGAAATCGCCATTGGCATTATCGGCCGGCTGGTGCCGGTAAAAAACCATTACCTTTTTATGAAAGCCATTGCCCATGTGCTGCACGCCAGCCGTAAAAAGGTAAAAGCTTTTATTATTGGCGATGGCGAAACAAGGGCCGACCTGGAAAATGTTGCCCGGCAGGCCGGTATACTTTTTACGACCGAAAAAGATACGGCCCATCCACACCCATTGGTGTTTACCTCCTGGCGTAGCGATGTGGATTTTATCAATGCCGGGCTGGATATCGTCACCCTTACTTCTTTCAATGAGGGCACGCCGGTAAGCTTAATTGAAGCGCAGGCGGCCAACAGGCCCATTGTTTCTACCCGGGTGGGCGGCATATCCGATATTGTGCAGGAAGGCGAAACGGCTCTGCTGGCCAATGTGCAGGATGGTGATACCTTTGCAGGGCATTTACTGCGGCTGGTAGAAGACGATGCTTTGCGCAATAGGATGGGGCGTACCGGTCGGGAGCATGTGCTGCAGCGCTTCAGCTACCAGCGCCTGATGAACGATATGTCGGCTCTGTATTACGAACTGCTTCAGCAAAAAAAGAGGAAGTGATGTTTTTTTTCAAAAAAAAGAAAACCGAAAATACTGACCTGAGCTGGCTGGGCACCGACCTCCACTCGCACCTGTTGCCAGGTATCGACGACGGCTCGCCCGACACCGCCACTTCTATAGAATTGATCAAAGGCCTGGCGGCACTGGGCTATAAAAAACTCATTACCACACCCCATGTGCTTTGGGAAATCTATCCCAATACGTCCGAGATCATTGTTCAAACCAAGGAGAGCCTACTGCCGGCCCTTACCGAAGCCGGTGTGGAGATAGAGCTGAACGCGGCCGCCGAATATTTTATTGACGAGCATTTTGACGGCGAGCTTAAAAACAAAAAGCCCCTGCTGACGCTTCAGGACAACCTGGTGCTGGTGGAGTTTTCTATGATCACCGCGCCTTTTGACCTGCAGGAACTCCTGTTTGAAATGCAGCTGCAGGGCTACCA
>JAEWAC010000159.1 GCA_023391895.1 Bacteroidota bacterium | reverse complement strand
CAGGAGTACCATGCAGTTGTCAATGTACTGCATGGTCCAGTCAATAGCATCACGCTCCATAAACTCCATGGCACTGGGGGTATAACCGGCTCTAAAGATAGCACTGACGGCGGCGCAGGCGCTTTCTGCCGAGGTAAAAGGCACCAGCATCAGCAGGTCGTACCGGGGATGGGGCAACAGCTTCAACACAATTTTGGTAACAATACCCAGTGTACCTTCACTGCCAACCATCAGCTGCGTCAGGTTATAGCCGGTGGCATTTTTTAATACATTGGCGCCGGTCCAGATGATTTCGCCGGTGGGCAAAACCACTTCCAGGTTCAGCACATAATCTTTTACCACGCCGTACTTGACGGCCCGGGGGCCGCCACTGTTTTCCGCAATGTTGCCACCTATAAAACAGGTACCGCGGCTGCTGGGGTCGGGCGGGTAAAACAGGCCTTTTTCCTTCAAGGCCTCCTGCAGTTCTTCTGTAATTACACCTGCCTCGGTAGTTACCTGCAGGTTGCGTTCGTCTATATGGAGTATGCTATTCAGGCGCTCAATAGATAATAATACGCCGCCCAGGTGGGGTAAGGCGCCACCGCTTAAGCCCGTACCTCCACCACGCGGTGTAACGGGAATTTTATGGGCATTGCAGATTTTCAGTATGGCGCTGATTTCTTCGGCAGTGCGGGGCTTAATTACTACATCGGGTAAATAATGGAGGTCTTCGGTTTCGTCGTGCGCATAGTTTTGCAGCACTTCTTCGTCTACAAACACATAAGAGTCACCAACAATTTTTTTAAATGCGGCCAGGTGTTCCAACACGGGGATGAGGGGCGTTTCAGTTATCATGTATATAATCGTACAATTCAGCCATAAAAATCGGCTAAATGAATGACATCTGAAACGTTAAAAATGATGCTTTACAGATTTTTAAAGGATGGGCAGATGGTTTCGCGGCGGTTTCCTTTGTATTCGGTGAACAACCCCTGCTTTACCAGTGAAAATTCAAAAGCCCCCCGGGTATTGTTATAGGCCGTTAAACCAGAGGTAGTGGCATCATAGGTAAACGTAAAAACATAGTCTTTGTACCCCAGGCCAATGACAGGAATAACGGCTTCATTATAGCGGTAGTACAAGCCCGCAATCAGAACGTTTTCGCCATCGCCTGACAGGTTGTAGTGCGCATTGGCGCCGGCTACAATTTCAGACGATTTCGCCTGTATGGAAACATAAGCATTGGGGTTGATGATCCACTGGTCGTTGAGCATGAAGCTGCCATTTAAAAACCCTATATAGCGCATCGGCACCCGGTTGTCAACGCCACCGCCGTCATCGTTGAAAAAAGATTCATGAGGCCGGTTGACATGATGAACCGAAAAACCGGTATTGACATACACCTGCTCGTTAGGAAAATAGGCATAGTTCATTCCCACCTGCATATCCAGGTAACCAATGTTGTTGCGGGCCAATGCTACACTGGTAGGCAGCTTGTTGTCGAAAAACTTGCCGTCAAACTGGTCCGGGAACTTAAGGTTGGAAACATTGATCTGCTTATTGGCATAACCCACGTTGAAACCGAGGCTCAACAAGCTGGAGTAGCCCAGCATTTGGTGGTAGGCTACCGAGCCATAAATTTTGGTAGAAGTAAGATTACCACTGCCGGCCACGTCTTTTAAAATAACCCCACCTACGCCCAGCCATCCGTTTTCAAAGCGGTCTTTCATGAGCTGCACATCGCCAAAGGCACTCATGGTTTTATAAGGCATCGTCATGATCGATGACCACTGGTTGCGATAATTCATACCTACACGGTAATTCCCATCGGGTATAAAGCCGGTATTGGCCGGATTGGTGGTTAAAGGCGAATTGAAGAACTGAGAAAAATGCAGGTCCTGGGCCTGAACAGCCGAAGCTACCAGCAGGCAGCAGGCCGCAATGACGTTTTTAATATGATTGCACGGCATAGTTCAATCTCCCCTGTTTTATCTGATTAAGGTTATATCTCCTTTCCTGGAGGTTCTGGTGCCATCCGAAAACTCTACCTCCAGTGTATAAGCGTATACATCCATAGGTTGCAGCACACCCTTAAAGCGGCCGTCCCAGCCGTTTTTCTTATTGTCGGTTTCAAATACCTTTTGGCCCCAGCGGTTCCAGATAGCGAACTTCATTTTAGCAATGCCAAAGCCTCTTACCATGACCAGGCTGTTGATATCACCACTCAAAGGCGTAAAGGCGTTGGGCACATCAACCGCTGTTTCTATTAACGTTTGAACCGGCAGACAGGTTGTGTCCGGGCAACCAATTTCGTTGAACGCTATCTGGCAGGCATTGAAGGTTCCGGTGGAGTTATACTCGTGCTGTACCGGCTGCCGTGAGGTTGTAACCACCGAATCGCCATCGCCAAACAGCCATACAAAACGAACCGCATCCGGCGAAGCCGTGTTGGTAAAGGTGATGGCCGTATTGACGCTGGGCGGCTGCGGTGATACGGTAAAGCCGGCTTTAGGCTTACCCTGGATCACAATGGTAGATCTGGTAGTACTGGTAATATTACAGGTAGCCGAATCCACTGCCGTAAGGGTTACGGTATAGCTGCCGGGTGTGGTATAGGTATGTACCGGATTGATATCCGTAGAGGTGCTGCCATCGCCAAAATCCCACCTGAACTGCTGACCCGCCTCAGAGGTATTGACAAACTCGGCGGTGAAAGGCGCACAGCCGGCGGCTGGCACTTCAAAGCGGGCCACCACATTGGCAGCTACCCGCAACTGTTTTACCGTATCGCCGGGGAAGTTGCAATAGGCACTATCCTTTAATATCAGCCGCACATTATACGTACCGGGTGCCTGGTAACGATGGGTTACCGATTCAGATCCTGCGGTTACCGGTGGCGTACCATCGCCAAAGTCCCACTCAAATGAATTGGGCCCAAACGGGTGTGCGGCCGGTGCCTTGGAAGTATTGTCAAACCGGTACTGGAACAAATCGCAGGGCTGCAGCTTTACCGGGTTAAAATCCAGCTCGGCCTTCAGGTCGCCCACATTGATATGTAGGTACGAGGTATCGCGAATGTTACAACTGGCGGAATCAATAGCCACCAGCATGACCCGGTACGTACCCACTGCGCTATAGGTATGGGAAATGTTAGGCGTGGTGGTAGCTACCTGTGGCGATCCGTCGCCGAACTGCCACTCGTAGCTGACGGCATTCAAAACCGTATCCCTGAAATCAACCACCAGTGGCACACAGCCGGCCGTATCTCTGGGCTTGCCGTCAATGATGGATTGAATGCCGGACCGTACCCCCGCCAGGTTAAAGGCAATTTTTACCATGGCCAGGTTACAGCTTTGCGAAGGATTGGTGGTAGCCCAGGCACCGGGTGTAGTGGGGAAGGTTGCCGGACCAAAGGTTTTACAGTTGGCACAAATGGCTTGGTAAATCACCCCATTACGGTCAAATCGGCTGGTACCGCCATCCACATGGTCGGTAGCCGCGCCATTCTGGCCAAAGAAACTGCCATACAGCTGGGCCGTGGCATTCCGTTTCAACACAAAAAAGTAAAAGTCTTTTCCATCGGTTGTGGATTTAATGGCATCGGGTGTAACAGACAAACCCGTAGTTCCGGCAGAAGGATAAAAATTAGCATCAGGTAAGATACTGCCGCCCCAGCCGGAAACATACACATTTTCGCAGCGGTCAACCAAAAAGGCCACCGGTGAAATGTTAGGCAGGGCACTGCCAGTGCCAAACACGGTGGAATAAACATAGGCAGAGAGGTTCTGCTCCAGCTTGGCGATAAACTGCTTGCCGCCCGACTGACTCCAGGCAGCATTTACTACAGGCCAGGCGCCGGTGGTTTGCCCCATTACGTACGGATAGCCAAACCGGTCGAACTGCACCCCGTATATCTGGTCGATACCTGCCGTACCTATATAGGTATTTTCAATAACCTGGGAGCCGTCATTACTGATCATGGCGACAAATCCGTCGATTGCGCCATGGTTGGCCGGGCCTATGGTACCGCCGCTATTGCCAGGCATGTTCGTACTTTCAGTACCGCCAGCGACATAAATATTATTGGTAAACGGATGCAGGGAAAGCACATAAGCCGCATCGTTTCCCGTGCCGCCTAAAAACGAACTAAACAAAAGAGCAGATAGATTGGGGTTCAGCTTTAGTACCACGCCATCCTGCTTACCGCCACCAAAAGTGCGTTGAAAACCACCAATGATCGGAAAGTTATCGGATTGTGTAGAAGAGGCAAGATAAATATTTCCGGCGCCATCCAGTATCACTTCACTGCGGCCGTCATCGCCATAATTGCGCTGGAGCGAGTTGGTACCATTGCGGCCGGCATTGATGTTGACCCCGTCATCGGCCGTACCGCCAATTTTTTTAGAACCAATCAGGGCCGTACCACTTGCATTCAATTTGGTAACGACAATATCATAACCACCACCGCTGCCTATTTGCCCGTCAGCCCCGCCGGTAACCGGGTAGTTGGATGAGTTGGACCGGCCAGCGACCACTAAATTACCGGCGCCGTCTACTATCAGGCTATGCGGCTGCTCGATACCACTACCACCAATATAAGTAGCATACTCGCGGTTGCGGCCGTCGGGCGACAGTTTGATAATACCTATATCCCACTCACCACCGGCATGGGAGGTTTGAAAAGCACCGGGCGAAGTTGGAAACCCATTTTCTTTGACAATGCCACCGCCAAACATGCTCCCCAAAGGACCGTAAGTAGCGGTAAAGCCCCAGTTATCTGCACGGCTGCCGGAAAAGGAGCAAAACACTAGGTCCGGGTCAATCACCAGGGTCTGCCGGCGATCGTAATTTTTTACCTCAAAGCGTACTTCGTTTCCTTTTACCACATACCGGGCTGTAACCTCTGTTTTTCCTTTATCGGAATATTGATAACTGTAAGGCGACAGCTCCTTTAACTCGCCCACCGAAGTACCAATCACCAGTTCGCCGTTTTTTACCTTAAGGCCATCCACGCCATTATAGCGCAGGGCGATCTTGCTAACATCTGCCCCGGGAGCGGCTATGATATCATACTTCAGCCGCCCGTTGCTGGAATAATAACGAACGTCCACACCGGGATATACGTTTTTTAAAGTAATGCCCTGGAATATTTTACACTCGGCAGCCCACTTGGAAGGGTCGCTGCCAATAAAGTAGTTGTTGTACGTATATAGAGGCTTGTCCGGAACAACCTGGGGGTTAGAGTTGGCGCCAATGAACTCGACGCGGAAGGCATGCGAGCGCAGGTTGAGCCTTTCGCCCAATATGGCTTTTTTCGTTTCTTCCATATGCCCATGGATGTAATCGGTTAACTGTTGCCAGTCCTGGGCATGGTGTTGTAAAATAGTAAAACCATTGCTGTGCAGAAATACACCCCCGTTGGAGGCATTGGCCATAAAACGCACCTGGGGATCCCATTGACCTTTGTTTTCAACGAATTCCGCAGAACCATAATCTTGCCCGAATACAGAAAAAGCAGTCAAGCAAGCCAGGAGGAAGAGTATAGGGTGTTTGATACGCAATAAGTTGTTTTTGAAATTAACTAATTATTTCGACAATTGTTGTGACAACAATTTGTTAAGAAATTTTACTCCAGGGAGTTTTGCCCTGCAGCGAAATTAGATAATTCTTCAGGCGCCCGTTTTCAGCCGCCCCCAACTCCGGATCTTTTTCAACTATTTGTTCGGCAAACTTTTTGGCGGCGTCTAAAATCGATTTGTCTTTAATCAGGTCCGCTAATTTCAAGTTCAACGCTCCGCTTTGACGAGTACCTTCTATATCGCCTGGTCCCCTGAGTTCTAAATCTTTTTCTGCAATTTCAAAGCCATTGTTGGTAGAAGTCATGATCTTGAGGCGCTCCTTGGCTTCGTTACTGAGCTTGCTGGAAGTAATCAAAATGCAATAGCTTTTATCCGACCCGCGGCCTACGCGGCCCCTTAATTGATGCAATTGGGATAGTCCAAACTTTTCCGCACTTTCTATTACCATCACCGTGGCATTGGGCACATTCACGCCCACTTCAATTACCGTGGTAGACACCATGATTTGCGTATCGCCTTTTACAAAGCGCTGCATGTTGATCTCCTTCTGTTCCGCCGGCTGCCGCCCGTGCACCATGCTGATCCAGTACCGCGGCTCGGGAAAATAAGCTTTGACGTTTTCGTAACCCTGCATCAGGTTTTCATAATCCAACTTGGCACTTTCCTCAATCAGGGGAAAGATGATGTAGGCCTGCCGGCCGGCTACAATTTCTTCTTTTATAAAGTCCATCACCCGGCTGCGGTGGGCATCGTAGCGGTGTACCGTTGTTACAGGCTGGCGGCCCGGCGGCAATTCATCCATTACGCTATAATCCAAATCCCCATAGGCCGTCATAGCCAGTGTACGCGGTATCGGTGTGGCCGTCATCACTAAAATGTGGGGGGGCACCGCTGCCTTCTTCCACAGGCGTGCCCGCTGTGCCACACCAAAACGATGCTGCTCATCTATTACCGCCAGACCTAGATTTTTAAACTGTACCACTTCTTCTATCAGGGCATGCGTACCAATGACCATGCTGGCACTGCCATCGGCCAGGGCCTGCAAAATAACTTTGCGTTCGCCCGCTTTGGTGCTGCCGGTCAGCAGGTGCACCTGAATGGGCAGGTCTTTTACCAGGGCCTGTATGGAGTTGAAATGCTGCTGCGACAAAATCTCGGTAGGCGCCATCAGGCAGCACTGGTAACCGTTGTCAATGGCCAGCAACATGGCCAGCAGGGCCACAATGGTTTTGCCGCTGCCCACATCGCCCTGCAGCAGCCGGTTCATTTGGTGGCCGGTTACGGTATCGGTTCTTATTTCCTTCAGCACCCTTTTTTGGGCCCCGGTCAAGGCAAAGGGCAAATGCTGGTGGTAAAAGGTATTGAACAGATCGCCTACTTTTTCAAACACCACGCCTTTGGAATACCGGTGCCGCTGCGATTTGATCAGCGCCAGCCGCAGCTGGGTAATAAACAATTCTTCAAACTTCAGGCGACGCAGGGCAAGCTGGTACTGCTCCTGGTTGGCCGGAAAGTGCAACTGCACATAAGCCGGGTAGCGGCCGGTTAATTGTCCCTGTTGCAATAAATAATCGGGCAGGTTTTCAGGCAGGTCCTTTTGACCAATAACACCAAACAGCGCCTGCACCAGCTTGGCTATCTGGCGGCCGCCCAACTGGCGGGCCTTAAGCTTTTCGGTAGTTGGATAAACCGGCTCCAGAAAGTTTTTGCCATTGGCCGTTTCAGCACTAACGCTTTCCATTTCGGGGTGCACGATCTGGGGCTTGCCCATAAAAAAGCTAAGCCGGCCAAAGGCTATATATGGCAGCCCTTCCTGCAAGGTTTTTTCCACCCAGGTAAGTCCTTTGAACCACGTAAGTTCAATAATGCCGGTATCGTCTTTTAAATAAGCCAGCAGCCGTTTGGCACTTTTCTCCCCCACCACTTCGTAATACTGCAAGATGCCTTTTACCTGTGCAAAATCCACGGCCGCCGTCAGCTCGCCGATCTTCAAAACCTTTGTTTTATCTATATGCCGATAGGGAAAATGGTGCAGCAGGTCGTTAAAGGTAAAAATGCCGAGCTCTTTTTTCAGCAGATCCGCACGCTGTGGGCCTACTCCTTTTAAGTACTCAATGGGATACGCTAATATGTTAACGCTTGTTGAAATGGCTGTATGATTTTTTACAAATTTAAACGTTGCCGCTTTGCCGCCAAGAGTGGAGGGGTTAAATAGCCCCAGGACGTCGTCTCTTGTTTACTAAAACCGCTTAAGTTCTTTAAAAGTCCATATGCGGAAAAAACAGGGACGTTGCCGACTGCTCCTGCAGGCTTATGAAACAACACGACCTGCCAACACAGCGGAAAAAAGGCACTGTAACTTACGGCAACGTTTTATCATTTGTAATGGATCCGAAAGGCGCTCTGTTGATAAAACAAATTGAACTTGCGGAGATTAATCTTTACTTTTCCGACCACCTAAGCCATCATAAACCAATCTGCATGTACCTGTCGAAACTGTTACTACAGATCAACATCAACTTTTTTCAATACAAGACAGGGGTCATCTGTTTTATCACGGCTTTTATAGCTGCCATGATATTGATGCCGCCCCTGATTGCGCTGATCCGGCGCTACCAGCTTTACGATGTGCCGGATTTGCGCAAAGAGCATACGGACCCCGTGCCTACCATGGGCGGTATAGCCGTATGCATCAGCATGGCGGTGGCCTGTACCCTCTGGTACCATTTTACCCCTAACCTTTTTACCTTTTCGTTCTTTTTTTCCATGACCGCCTTGTTTGGCATTGGCATCCTGGACGATGTAAAAGACATACCGGCCTATTACAAATTCCTCCTTCAGTTGGGGGTGGCCCTATTGGTAACGGTAGCGGGTGTACGCATCACCAGTTTTAATGGCCTGCTGGGCATTTATGAACTCCCCCTGACCGCCCAATACCTTTTTACCATCGTGGCTATTGCCGGCATTACCAATGCCTTTAACCTGATTGACGGCATTGACGGACTGGCGGCGGGGCTGGGTTTCATGAGCCTGGCCGTACTGGCGGTAAGCTTAACCCTCTCCAACAACGCCAACGAAGCCCTGGTAGCCTTTGCCCTGGCGGGCGGCCTGCTGGGTTTTTTGTATTACAATTATAACCCGGCCCGCATTTTCATGGGCGATACCGGGTCGCTGGTGCTGGGTTTTGTGGTGGCGGTTTTATGCATCCGGCTGATGCAGTTAAATATAGGCCGGCCGCACGCTTTTGTACCCCATGCCCCTGTGTTTGCCTTAAGCATTGTACTGATACCGGTGTTTGATACCCTGAGGGTTTTTTCCCTCCGCATCCACAAAGGCCAGTCGCCGTTCAGTGCTGACAAAACACACATTCACCATCTACTCACCAACAACGGTTGGAGCCATAGCTTTAGCGCCAAACTGATCTGCACCATACACGGCCTGGTGCTGCTGCTTGGCTTTTTTACCCGGTTTCTGCCGCAGGAAGCTGGCATTGCCGTTTTAGGCACCACCATGCTGGCTACTACTTATGGATTTAGAAAGTTGCGTTTTGCCAGATCGGTCCGGCAAAACGCTGCAACTGGACTGAAGTAAGTTTTGACCAAGCCTTTCCACTCTATAAAATAAAAGAGTTCAGAAAACGGCTCTCCCACCTAACCCTGCAACGGCAGCTTCGCCCCTATTATGTATATATGAAGTTTTATCTGCCAGCCCGGGTGCGATTAAAAGGAAATTTTGATACGACGATATTTCATGCACCCGGTGGGCAGGCCCTGTACCTTGATTCATTTCTGGCACGAAATTCAGACAAGGCAGGCTCCCCAATCACCATCCCGATGGCAGAAAAAAACAATAAACTGATGAAGGCCTTGGATCGGTACACGGCTACCAAAGACCGCTCCAGAAGGTTTCAGATCACTATAGCCGTTGTAGCCACCAGCATTATCTTATTTGCCGTTGGTCGCGTACTATACCTGCTGTTTTCCCTACACCAAGGCGGGTAAGCCGCTTTCAACTTCTTTAAAAACCCATATGCAATTGAGAAACCTCAAGCCTACAACTTCTTTAAAAGTCCATATGCCAGCAGCCATAAGGCTATGGCAAAAAAATAAAGCACTACACGGAGTAGTGCTTTATTTCAATGCGGTAATATGGGCTTTTTAAACAGTTGCCACTGGTACGGGTACCTTTACCGGAGCTTTGGTGATCTTTCTTAAAAAATCCACCTCTTTTTGATCGTAAGGCTCGCCGTTGGCCCGGAAGATATCATGAAACCACAGTTCGGGCTCGGTGGCCTGCTCCAGCTGCCAGGAGTCCCAGGCACAGTGCGTTTGTGATTTACCGGCTACAAAACCCCAGTTATAGGCACCTACATTATGCTCTTTCAGCAAGGGCAGAATTTCTTCAAACGTGCTTTGGAACGGGCGGGCCATATACTCGGTACACAGCAGCGGGCGGTCGTAACGCTTTAACTGCAGAATACGCTTTTCCATGCCTTTTTTGTCTTCGTAACAGTGAAAGGAGATAATATCGGAATGCGTAAACATGTAGTTGTCCAGGGGCGTCAATTGGGTATGATCGCTCCAGTCGTACTGCCACGGGGCCATGGTAATGGGTTGAATGGGGTTGATGGCCCTTACCCAGTTGATGGCTTTTTTCAACAACTGTATGGATAGTTCGGCTTTGTGCAGGGCATAATCATCATCCTTATAGGAGGCGATGTTCATGTTATCCGGCTCGTTAAACAGGTCCCAGATCAGCACCCGCTCGTCATCTTTAAAAGCACTCACCACACCATGCACATAGCTATGCAGCTTGTCGTACTGGGTTGGATCGTTCAAAACCTCATAACCGGGCGACTGTACCCAGCCGGAATTGTGCACGTTGGGGCGGGGCTCCGGCTGCTTGCCCAGTTTGGGATAAGGATCCCATACCGCGTCAAACAACACCAGCATGGTTTTGATGCCGTGTTTGTGGGCAATAGACAAAAACTGGTCGATACGGTGCAAAAAGCCTTCCGCATCCTGCTGCCACAGCAGGTCGTGCAGGAATACGCGTACGGTGTTAAAGCCCAGGCCGGCGGCCCAGCTCAGCTCTTTGTCAATCAAAAAAGGATCGAAAGTTTCTGCCTGCCACATTTCCAGCTGGTTGATGGCATTGTGGGGAATGTAGTTGCAACCTACTACCCAGCCATGCTTCTGGAACCATTCTTGCGCTTTTTCGGCAGACCATCGGTGGGCTAATTCCGGATCATGCTCCACTACGGGGGAGACGTTTTTCTTGGTTAACATATTCAGGATTCTTTGGAAGATAAATCGGTGACGTTTTCTTTAGATATTAGACGTAAAATAACAGCAAAGTTTGATTAGTAGCTGCTACATTTCGTGTTAAAATTGAATTTTGGCGACCAAGTCAGATTTATTGAGGATAAACAAGAATAATTGCCCGATTGGGCTTATTTTAAAGCAACAAACACCACTTAAAAAGTGACTAGTAGAAACCCTTAAAACCATAAAAATATTCAAGAATGGAAACCAGTACGATAGCCCAGAGTGTATACCAGAAATACAAAAGTTCTTTTGACGGCCCACCCGTTATAGTCCGGTCTCCCGGCCGGGTCAACATCATTGGCGAGCATACCGATTATAACGAAGGCTTTGTGTTGCCGGCGGCCATTGATAAAGCCGCCTATGTAGCGGCAGGCAAAAGGGCTGACGACACCATACAATTGTATTCCGTAGAATTTAATGAAAGCTTTGAAAGCTGCATCACCCATCTGCAGCGAAGCGATAAAGGATGGCCTAATTATATACTGGGCGTAGCCGACCAACTGGTCAAAAGCGGGCATGCCATCGGCGGCTTCAACCTGGTGATTGACGGCGATGTGCCTATTGGCGCCGGCCTCTCCTCTTCTGCGGCCGTGGAGTGTGCCACTGCCTTTGCGTTGAACGAAGTTTTTGGCCTCAACCTGTCCAAAATTGAAATGGTAAAACTGGCCCAGAAGGCCGAACATGCGTTTGCGGGGGTCAGGGTCGGCATTATGGATATGTTTGCCAGCATGCATGGCAAAAAAGACCATGTCATCAAACTGGACTGCCGCTCCCTGGAATATGAATATGTACCGCTTAAACTGGAGGGCATTAAAATATTACTGCTCAATACCAATGTAAAACATTCTCTAGCCTCCTCCGCCTACAATACCCGCCGCCAGGAGTGCGAACGAGGCGTGGCCCTGGTAAAAGAACACCACCCGGAAGTACACAGCCTTCGGGATGTAACGCCCCAAATGCTGGAGCAATACGTAGACCCGGCCGACCCGGTGGTTTACCGGCGCTGCAAATACGTTGTGGAAGAAAACCTGCGGCTGCTGGCTGCCTGCGAAGACCTCAAAAATGGCCATGTGGAGGCATTGGGGCAAAAAATGTTTCAAACCCATTATGGCCTGAGCAAAGAGTACGAGGTAAGCTGCCCGGAACTGGACTTTTTGGTAGATTATGTAAAAGACCATCCGGCTGTACTGGGCGCCCGCATGATGGGAGGTGGCTTTGGCGGCTGCACCATCAACCTGGTGAAGGAAGAAGCCATAGACGAACTGGTGGGCGGCATCAGCCGGGCTTATACCGCCCAGATGAACCTGCCGCTCACCCACTACGAGGCGGTTATTGAAGACGGCACCTCCCTGATGAAGGGATAATCAATCTTCCTCTACTGAAAAACGAAAAACGGTGGTGCTCCTGAACGTGTTGCCGGGCAGCAATACCGTGGACGGAAAGTTGGGCTGGTTGGGTGAGTCGGGGAAATGCTGGGTCTCCAGGCAAAAAGCCCCTCTTTTTTCATCCGGCAGCCCGCCTTTTAAGCGGTGGTTGCCTTTCATAAAGTTGCCGGTATACAGCTGCATGCCCGGTTCGGTGGTCAGCACCTCCAGCCGGATGTGGCTTTGATCGCCAATGGCCGCCGCTGCCAATGTCAGCTCCTCATCGCCTTCTTTATTCAGCACAAAATTGTGGTCGTAACCCGAGCCGTGTTTGAGTTGAATGTCATCGGCCTTTATGCGGTCGCCTATGGTGGCCGGCTGCCGGAAGTCGAAAGGCGTACCCGTTACAGCGTCCAAAGTACCATATGGTATGGAGCTTTCATCAATGGGCGTATAATAATCAGCATTGATCACCAGTATATGATCCAGAATGGAGCCGCAGCCCTGTCCATTTAAATTAAAATAAGCATGGTTGGTTAGATTGATGACCGTAGCCTGGTCAGTTTGGGCTTCAAACTCGGCCCGGATCTCGTTTTCGTCCGTAAGGGTATAGGTGACCCTTACCTGCAGGTTGCCGGGATAGCCTTCTTCTCCGTCTTTGGCCCCGTATGAAAAAGTGACACTCCTTTCGTCGTTTTGCACGACATCCCACACCACATTCGAAAACCCCTTCAGGCCCCCATGCAGGTGATTGGGCTTGTTATTAATGGCGAGGGTATATTCTTTTCCTTCCAGGTTAAACCTGCCCCTGGCTATGCGGTTGGCATAGCGGCCCACCGTGGCGCCATAATACGCGTCATCAGCAGCATAGCCTTCCAGCGCGTCATAACCCAGTACTACATCGGTCAGGACGCCGGCCTTATCGGGCATTAAAAAACTTACCCAGCGGGCACCATAATTGGTAAAAGCGGCCTGTACCTTATGGCTGTTGGTTAACACAAACAAGTCAGTGGCTTTTCCGTCTACCTGCTGCTGAAATGGTTTTCTTTCCGGAATGACTACGGCGGTTGTTTCCATTGCTCCAGTTTTTCTGATGATTAAGGAAATAAGATCACTAAAAATACTGCCATTATTTTTTTCAGGGCGGCGCCTCTTTAAAAACTTTATGGCTTTTTTAAATTCATCAGGCAGGAAAAACCACCTTTCAGCAAGGGCGGTACAGGCAAACAGGCTTTGGTGCATCTTCTATGCCTGCATGATAAGCCCTATGGGCTTTTAAAGAAAAAACGGGCGTGCGAAATGTTAAGCAAAAACCATTAAAGGGTAGTAAGATAATTTACCGCTTCTGGTTTTAAAGATGTAAAGAAAGACGTTGTTTTGCGGCAATTCACCTTAATTTGTAGGGATAGAAGTTTCCAATATCCGTGTAAAGATCAACCGTCTCAACTAAGGTTTTAGCCTCTTGTTTTTTGACAAGAGGCTTTTTTTATGGTTTTCTTTTGATGTCGATGTTACAGCGCTTAATAAAATCATCGGCCAGGTTCACCACTTCAGCAAACTTCAGCGGTTTGGTAATAAAATCGGCGCCCCATTTGAGCGCAAAATCCTTATCCATCTGGCTATTGGAGGTCGTAAACATCACCACCGGGATTTCCCTGGTGTGCTCAGACTGCTTGAGCTGAATAAGGGTTTGCCGGCCATCCATGCCCGGCATGTTAATGTCCAGGATAATCAGGCAGGGTGTTATATGGGAAGCGATAAGGTCGTTAATTATTTTCAGTGCCTCACGGCCATCTCTGCCGTGCATCAATTCAATATCGCCGTCATACCTGCCAAAGGCATCTCTGACTAATTCAAGGTCGTCTTTGTCATCCTCTGCGTACACAATAATATGTTTGGCGGTAGTGGCGTCTTTCTTCATTTTCTTATTTTACGCGTGTGGTTACGCACAATAAATTCGACTTAATGGTGGATTTTGCCCTCCAAAGAAAATCTTTTTTTTGAAATCTCCAGTTGTTTATTTC
>JAEWAC010000153.1 GCA_023391895.1 Bacteroidota bacterium | reverse complement strand
GTAGTGATCATTATCAGCATGGGTGACCAATACCGCATCCAAACGAGGAACATCATTGGTTGCAATGGGGAAGTCAATCATGATGGGCATATCAAAGTCTTTTAGCAAGGGGTCAATCATCATCGTTGTTCCCCGGCTGTTGATGAAAAAGCCGGCCATACCTAACCACCGCAGGGTTGTTTTGTTTGATGGCCCAAATGCTTCTGCACCAAAGGGCTGTGTTTTGCGGGCTTTGGCCTGATATTTCTTTTCCGGCTTTTTTGTTGCGCTGTCGGAAGTTGATTGTGCCTGCACGGCCATCGTCAGAATGAACAGCGTAAAGATGATAAGCTGGAAATTATTTGCTTTTATCATTATTTTGATTTTTGCTTCTTTTGCTAACTTCAATGCTGAGGTTGTTATAATCTTTCACCAGCAAGGTCATAAGGAGGATTTACCAGACAAAGGTCGGCCGGATTTTCTGCTGCACGGTTATACAAATTCCTCTATTCCTTATCACTATTCCTGATTTCATGTCGTGTAGGTTTAACTGGTAAAAGACTGTGGTAATTTTGAATCAGCTAAAACATTGCGGATGGAAAAGCTCATTAAAATTGAAAGCGTTGCACAGTTCAATGTGGAAAGAGGCCAAAAAACATTACACCCCCTGGTCAGTGTTTTGGACCAGACGAAATCGTCACCTATTCGTGAGGCCCGTTATTTTTCAGCGCTCTACATTATTTTTTTGAAAGAAGGAAAGTCGGGTGAATTGCGCTACGGCCGTAATCATTACGATTATCAGGATGGAACCTTGCTCTTTATTGCTCCGGGGCAGGTATACGGATTTGAAGAGAATGGTAAAATTTTACAGCCTACCGGTTGGGCGCTCTGCTTTCATCCCGATCTTATCCGGGGAACTTCCCTGGGCCGGCACATCAGCGACTATAGCTTTTTTTCATATGACGTCAACGAAGCACTCCATCTTTCAGATCGTGAAAAAGATATTGCGCTGGATTGCTTTCACAAAATCAGCTACGAATTAGAACACGCCATTGATCAACACAGCCGGTCATTGATAGTATCCAACATTGAACTTTTCCTGAAGTATTGTATCCGCTTTTACGATCGGCAGTTTATCACGCGAGATCCTATTCATAAAGATATATTGGTCAGATTTGAGCATTTGCTGAACGCCTACTTCGGGTCTGACAAGCCGCAAACGTTGGGGTTGCCGTCGGTAAAATATTGTGCTAACCAATTGCATCTATCCCCTAAATATTTCGGCGATTTGGTAAAGAAGGAAACAGGCAGGTCGGCCCAGGAGTATATACAGGACAAAGTCATCAATCTTGCAAAGGAAAGGGTTTTGGATAGTAGTAAATCAATTAGTGAGATTGCATACGAAATTGGTTTTAAATACCCATCTCATTTTACCCGTCTTTTTAAGAACCATGTCGGTCAGACACCCAATGCGTACAGGTCGCTGAAATAATCGCTGTAGAACCGTTTTATCGTAACACTTATAATAAAGAATTGAATAGCTGTAATTCAGCTAGGAAATGATCTTGCCTCGAGTCGAATTTTAAATGGCCAATCAAATATTGAGGCAGCGAATCATTGTTGTACAATAAAAAAAGCCCTCGGGTAAGAGGGCCTTTGGTTGCGACAGTTGTGCCGTTTAGCACCGCTACATTATATAGCAAAGTTGACGATCAGTTTACTGCCATAGGTACCCCACTGGCGTAAAACGCGATCCAAGGCTTGCATCATGGCCGCACGATTTACTTTTTTGCCTTTGGTGGCGGGTTTTACCGGACCCATGTTTACATCCAGCACTTCTACTTTGGTGGCAAACCAGGTCGTATGCAAACGTGGTACTCCTATACCCAAAATCATGCCGGGCAAACCATGTATCCCTTCCGGACCGCCGCTTATCATCAATTCGTCGGTGTAAAAAGCAAAAACCGCAATGCTGTCGTCCAGGATGCCCACCGCCTTTCGGCATTCAAAACCGGCAATGGTGCGGGTATCGTTTGTAATTTTCCACTTGATCCTGGAAAGGCTGTCTTCCACCAAAAAGGTTTCTTCGTACACCGGTTTTTGGGCAATGCTCGTGCCGGTTACATAATCGTTATATACTACGTTTTTGTCGGCTACAGGACGGTAGCTGGAGCGAAAGTCGATGGGCACTTCCTTGCCAGGTTTATAAATGGACTTGTTGTTGTCGCCGATGAACTCATGGTAGGTGATCGCTGTTTTGGGTAAGCGGTCCTTGATAAAGTTGTACCATTCCTGGTCCAGTTCTTTATAATACGCATGCACGCTAATCGTTTTTTCAAACTCAATTTTTACGGTATTGAAAAATTGAGTTTGAGCCGGTGCGGCTACCACACCTAAAAAGAGGGGAATAAAGAGCAATATTTTTCTCATAGTTGATTTGATTATTTACCGTCAGGCATTTTGTTAAAAGACCATTCAAACTTTAAAAGGAAGTAGCGGCTGATGCGGTCGTAGCGGTCTTCCTGTATAAAGTTGCTGTTGATGATGCGGTTAAAGCCTTTGTTTTGGTCCAGAATATCATTGGCTTCCAGTATGATTTTCCCGGTTTTCTTCTTGAAGATTTTGCGGGCCAGGCTGGCATTCCAGGTAATGATATTAGTATTCACCGGGAAAGCCGGCAGCTTTTGCCGCAAGTCAAAATTGGCAGAGGAAGTAAGCTCCAGTTTACCCGGCAGCATCACAAAGCCTTCCGCATAACCGCCATAGGTAAAGAAATTGTTTTTTAAATGCGGCTGCAAGGAAGATTTGGAGGTGTTGTAACCAAGGAATGGTCGAAGGTGAAAGCTCTTTTTTTCCGACTCCTGGTATCCTAAAAACAGGCCGGAACTAATGTAAGAATAAGTGGTGGTGTTTTTTACCGGATGCCCTTTCTGCTCAATAAAACTATTGCTCACACCGCCGTTGCCATTCAACTGCAAACCGTAATTCAGCTTTTTTTCACCCTGGCCTTTGTTCCAGCTTCCCCAGAAGTTCCAGTTCCGGTTGCCGTTTACATTCACCGGCGTGTAAATCTGTTTACCTCTAACAGTATCAATACTGGTGTAGTTGGCAATGGCATTATC
>JAEWAC010000126.1 GCA_023391895.1 Bacteroidota bacterium | reverse complement strand
ACCTTGCAGCAGCCGTTATCCATTGATACCCGCCGCCGTATTTTGGAAAAGCTGAACCAGGGGGTGATCTTCGAAAAGTTTTTACACACCAAATACATTGGTCAAAAGCGTTTTTCGCTGGAAGGTGGCGAAACGACTATTGCCGCTTTAGATACCATTATCAATACCGCCGCCGACCATGGGGTGCAGGAAGTAGTGATTGGCATGGCGCACCGTGGCCGTTTGAACGTGCTGGCCAACATTTTGGGCAAAACCTACGAGCAGATCTTCAGCGAGTTTGAAGGTACCGCTATACCTGACCAGACCATGGGCAGCGGTGACGTAAAATACCACCTGGGCTTTAGCTCCGAAGTGGACACGCCCAGTGGCAAAAAAGTGAACCTGAAGCTGGCGCCCAACCCCTCGCACCTGGAGGCGGTTGACCCCGTCGTGCTGGGTTATGCCCGTGCAAAAGCTGATGTGTTATACAAGTCTGAATACGATGCCATTCTTCCTATATTAATTCATGGTGATGCTTCTATAGCAGGCCAGGGTATTGTGTACGAGATACTGCAAATGAGTAATTTAAGGGGTTATAAAACGGGCGGCACCATTCATTTTATTATCAATAACCAGATTGGTTTTACCACCGATTTCGACGATGCCCGCAGCTCAGACTACAGCACCTCTGTAGCCGCTGTTGTTCAGGCGCCTGTGTTACATGTTAATGGAGATGATGCCGAAGCCGTGGTAAAATGCGTGGAAATAGCCACCCGCTACCGCCAGGAGTTCAATACCGATATATTTATTGATATGGTGTGCTATCGCCGCCATGGCCATAACGAGGGTGACGACCCCAAGTTTACCCAGCCCCAGTTGTATGCATTGATCGACAAACATGTCAACCCCCGCGAAGTGTATGTGCAGTACCTGCTGAACAATGGCGAAGCAGATGCGCAGCAGCTGGCGAAGGAAATGGAAAAGAAATTCTGGGCCGACCTGCAGGAGCGGCTGGATGAGATCAAGCAAAACCCGTTGCCGTACAATTTTCAGCAGCCGGAATTGTGGTGGCAAAGCCTGCGCAAAGCAACAGCGGATGATTTTGACGCCTCACCCAATACGGCTATCAGCGAAGAAGATTTTAGAAAGCTGCTGCATGACCTGATGCAGTACCCCGAAGGTTTCAAGCCCCTGCGCAAGGTAGACAAGCTGTTGCAGGATAAAATAAAACTGTTTGAAGCCGAACAAAAAGTAGACTGGGCTACCGGTGAGCTGTTGGCGTACGCCAGCCTGCTGGTAGAAGGAAAGGATGTGCGCATGAGCGGGCAGGACGTAAAGCGGGGCACCTTCTCGCACCGTCATGCCGTGCTGTACGACGAAAACACCAACCAGGAGTACAACCGTTTAAATAATCTGCAGCAGGGGCAAGGCCAGTTCCGCATTTACAATTCCTTGTTAAGCGAATACGGCGTTCTGGGCTTTGAGTATGGTTATGCCATGGCCAATCCCAATTCGCTGGTGTTGTGGGAAGCCCAGTTTGGCGACTTTGCCAATGGCGCTCAAATCATCATCGACCAGTTTATTGCTTCGGCCGAAACCAAGTGGCAGCGCATGAATGGTGTGGTGATGCTGTTGCCGCATGGCTACGAAGGCCAGGGACCGGAGCACTCCAGTGCCCGCCTGGAACGTTTTTTACAGCTGTGCGCCGAGTATAATATGGTGATTACCAACATTACCACCGCGGCTAACTTTTTCCATGCCCTGCGCCGCCAGTTGGCATGGCCTTTCAGAAAGCCTTTGGCCAACTTTTCTCCTAAAGCCAACCTGCGTTTAAGCAGCACGTATTCGCACATCAGCCAGTTTACTAGTGGTGGTTTTCAGGAAGTGATCGACGACGCTTTTGTACAGGATGCTGCCGCCGTTACCAAAGTGTTGTTCTGCAGCGGTAAAGTATATTACGACCTGGCCGACAAGCAGCAAAAAGAAGACAGAAAAGATGTGGCCATCATCCGGGTAGAGCAATTATATCCTTTACCGGCCCGACAACTGGAGGAACTGTATAAAAAGTACAACAAGGCCACCTGGTTCTGGGTGCAGGAAGAGCCCCTGAATATGGGTGCGGCTTCTTTCCTGCAAATGAATTTGAAAGCCATTAATTACGGTATCATCAGCCGGCAGCCCAGCGCCTCCACAGCCAGCGGTTACAGCAAGGTGCATGCGCAGGAGCAGGCCGAGATTATCGAGACCGCTTTCAGTATTTAAAAAGTCCATATAGCCGGCGCAAAAGCCTGGTGGAAGAAACAAAAGATAAAGGATTTTAATAAAAGATAAATTCATAAATTAAAGCCCGGCCCGCCATCCGGTAAAGGTGGATGAGACGGTCTTAAACAAGAAATTATGATTGACATAAAAGTTCCTACTGTTGGAGAATCGATCAACGAAGTTACCTTGGTAAAATGGCTGAAGAAGGATGGTGATTATGTGCAGAGAGACGAAGTCATTGCCGAGTTGGAAAGCGAAAAAGCCACTTTTGAAGTAAACGCGGAACAGGCCGGTATTTTAAAAACAGTAGGACAGGAGGGTGATACGTTGAATATAGGCGATGTGGTAGCTCGTATAGACGAAACGGCCCAGCAACCTGCCGGGGCTCCGGCCCAGGCACCACCCGCTGCTGCCGCGACAGCCGAAGCACCTGCCGCAACTGCTGAGCCAGCCGCAAAAGCTGCCGGTAAAGGCATCATTGAAATAAAAGTGCCCACCGTGGGTGAATCGATCAACGAAGTAACCCTGGTGAAATGGCTGAAGCAGGAAGGTGACCTGGTGAACCGCGACGAAATCATTGCCGAACTGGAAAGTGAAAAAGCCACCTTTGAGCTGAACGCCGAAGAAGCCGGCAAGCTCAGCCCGAAAGTAAAAGAAGGCGATGTGCTGGGTATAGGCGATGTAGTAGCCACTATTGACAGCGACGTAGCCGTGCCGGCCGCTGGTGCTGCTCCGGCCGCTGCGCCCAAGCCTGCCGCCGCCAAGCCCGCCGCACAGCCACAGCCTGTTGCTGCCTCCGGATCGGTTACTTCCATTCCCAATGATGTAAAAACCACACCGGTGGCTGCCGCCATCATAGCCGATAAAAAAGTAGATCCTAAAAGCATACAGCCCAGCGGCTTTAATGGAAAGATCCTAAAAGAAGATGTATTGGAAGCGTTGGCCAACCCGGGTACCAAACCCGGCGTGCAGCTGTTTAGCCGCGACGAAAAGCGGGAAAAAATGAGCAACCTGCGCAAAACGGTTTCCCGCCGCCTGGTGGAAGCCAAGAACACTACGGCCATGCTCACTACTTTCAACGAAGTAGACATGAGCAAGGTCATGGCCCTGCGCAGCCAGTACAAAGACAAGTTTAAAGAAGCTCATGGCGTAGGCCTTGGTTTTATGAGCTTTTTTACCAAAGCCTGCACCTTTGCCCTGCAGGAGTGGCCGGCCGTAAATGCCTACATTGACGGCGACTCGATTGTTTACCACAACTATTGCGACATTTCCATTGCTGTATCAGCTCCCAAAGGTTTGGTAGTACCCGTGATCCGCAATGCCGAAAGCCTGAGCATGGCCGAAATAGAAAAAAAGGTCATTGAACTGGCCACTAAAGCGCGGGACAATAAGCTGAGCCTGGAAGAAATGCAGGGCGGCACTTTTACCATCACCAATGGCGGCGTCTTTGGCTCTTTAATGAGTACGCCGATCATCAATATTCCGCAGTCGGCAATTCTGGGTATGCACAAAATTGAAGAGCGGGCCGTGGTAGTGGACAAGCAGATCGTGATCCGCCCCATGATGTACGTGGCCCTGAGCTACGATCACCGCATTATTGACGGACGGGAGTCGGTTAGCTTTTTGGTACGGGTAAAAGAGTTACTGGAAAATCCTGAACTGTTGTTGTTTGGAAAAGATCCGGTGAAAACATTACTGCAATTATAAATATCAAGTATCTTGTGGTTAACTGAAAGCCGGCATTTCATATGAGTAAATCATTTCACATACTAACAGCACTTTTTGCAGTGCTGTTTTTTTATTCCTGCTCTAAAGAAGAAAGCTTTGAAATCAACAATAATAACAATCCTGGCAATCCTAGTACGGGCTTGTTGGTAAAAACTGTAGCCAACTTTGGGTTAGATTCTACGATTGTTCTTTATGCTTATGATGCACAAAAAAGAATGACACGTCAGATTATCACATCCCAGGATCCTAACTTTATCAATGAAGACCGCCGTATTGTACGTGCTGCAGACGGCCACATTCAACAGGTGGTTTATAGATCGGATGAGTACGTAATGATAGGGGTGGACAGCGTGGTGTATAATGTGTATTATAATGGTACCTCCTATACACATAAGATTTTACAGTTTGAAGACCGTTCAGGAGTTGAACATAAAGACAGTACTGCTTATACCTATGATGCACAGAACAGGATCATAAAAGAAGAAGAGTTCAGTTACGACCCCGTCGGTGGTACCTATATTGCTGACACTAAAGCAGATTACAGCTACGATGGCAGTGGAATAGTAAAGGTGGATATTTCCCACTTTGACACAGATATCAATAATTACCAGTTGGTCTCTCAAACTACAGCCGAGTATGATGATAAAGAAAGCCCACTGTCTTTAGGTAACGAAGGCATAGTTATAGACCAGTATCATTTGTGGAATAGTCATAACCCCACTAAGGAATCGGTTGTTTACCCTGACGAGCCTTCAGAAAATACGGCTTCCAGCGCTACTTATACTTATAATGATAAAAATAAACCCATGGTGGCTACGGTAACAGAAGCCAATTCCGGACTTTCATTTATCATTACTTTTTATTACCAGTAAACAATTTTAAAAGATTATAAGGCAGGCGGTTGTAATTTTACAACCGCTTTTTTCATGTTTATACACGCATATATTGATGTCAGCAGCACTTTGCTAAAAGCTTACACCGGTGCAGAACCTTTTCATAGTTATGTGAAAAAGTTTTTTGCAACGCAAAAAAAATATGGTTCCCGCGACCGAAAGCATATCATCCATTTGTGCTACTGTTACTTTCGCTTAGGCCATCTTTTCAAAACCCATACGCTTCGGGACCGGCTTATCATTGGTTTGTTTTTATGTTCAGATGCACCCAATGCCTTACTGGCAGCTTTGCAGGAAGATTGGAACAAGATGGCTTTTTTTCCGGTCATTGAAAAAATAAAAGTCGTTGATGCAGATGCCGAAGTAGAAGCTGTTTTTCCTTTCAACAACCAGTTAAGCGCAGCTATAGATAAGACCGCTTTCAATGCTTCTTTTTTGGTACAGCCATTGGTGTATTTACGCATACGGCCCGGCTGCCAGCAAAAGGTAACAGCCGCCCTGCAAAAAAATGCCATTGCATTTGAAACTATCAACAGCCACTGCATAGCCGTAAGCAGCCAGACAAAAGTGGATGCTGTACTGGAGTTAGATAAAGAGGTAGTGGTGCAGGATATGAGTTCGCAACGGGTGCTGGAGCCTTTAACAACTGTGGACTTGCAGGATCCGTTACAGGTGTGGGATTGTTGTGCTGCCAGCGGCGGCAAATCTATTTTGCTGCTGGATATTTTTTCAAACGTACGGCTTACCGTATCCGATGTGCGGCAAAGCATTCTGCACAACCTGCACAGCCGCTTTGCCAAAGCGGGCATCAAAAACTATCACTGGTTTATAGGTGATGCGGCCAGGACAGGGCCACCCCAAAACCAAAAATTTGATGTGGTGATTTGCGATGCGCCTTGTTCCGGATCGGGTACCTGGGGCCGCACCCCGGAGCAACTGCATTTTTTTACCGAAAGTAAAATCGACCATTATGCCGGGCTGCAAAAAGGCATCGTGGCCAATGTGTGTAAAAGTATAAAGCCGGGCGGCTACCTGTTGTATATTACCTGCTCGGTATTTACCAAAGAAAACGAAGACGTAGTAGCTTTTGCACAAAACACCCTTTCCTTAAAATTACTGCAGTCGCAGTATTACAAAGGCTATGAGCGTCAAGCCGATACTTTATTTGCGGCCTTGTTTCAGGTATAAGGGGACTGTGCGGAAGCAATGAAAAAGGAAAAATGTAAAATGAAAAAAGAGAACAGCATGGGGATTTGAAGTTTTTTACCTCACCCTCGGTCCCTCTCCGGAAGCAGAGGGAGGCCGGGCAATAGGCTATATTTCAACTATAGAATTAACGTATGGACTTTTGAACGGTTTTCTGCTGTTGCACCAAAAGATCCAACTCTTTCAAAAGTCCATATGGGTTTTTAAAGCAGTTATCTGCTCTTAAATCCTTTAAAATAATAAAGACCTCTCACCTCTGTCATCCCGGCCCTGAGCCGGGATAGGCCCGCACCTTTAGCAGCTTACTTGGTGCTCCTTGATGTCTTGGTGCTATAGTGGCCCTAAGTAACCATTCCTCACAACAACTCTTTCAAAAACCCATATCGGAAAGTTGACCGTTGATGCTTAGCAGTTGACGGAAAGAAACTCTTACAAAATCCCGTACTGCTTTTCATCTATGCAATCCTTCAAAAATCTGCGAAATCATTTCTCTCATCTGTTTAATCTGTGATTCAACTACTTCAAAACCCTATATGCTCTTATAGGTGTTTGAGGTGGGTTCAGTTCTTTAAAAGCCTATATAGTAGGGGGATGCCGAAACAAGTTCGGCATGACAGGTTAGAGGATGTGTAATAGCAGTCCACCTGAAGCTGCCATCCTGCTCTTTTAAAGCCCCATACGCAACACATGCCCACTTAACTATTCAGCCATTCAACAACTCAACTCTTTCAACCTTTCAAAACCTTATATGACGATTGATGACATTTATCTCTTTTCCTCCAAATCCCCTAATCTACCCAAATCATGGTTCAGACATCCGTGAAATCTGTGATCCCCTATAGCTTGATCAGTTCTTCGGCGGCCAGCTTTTTATTGCCGTCATAGATCACTACATAGTATTTGCCGCTGGGTAGTTGATGAACAGGCAACGGAATGAACGCAATGCCGGCGGGTTTGGCTGTTTTTTGTTCGCTTACCATCTGGCCTTTGGCATCAAAGAGCACCACACGCAGTTGGGCAATGGCTTCGGGCTGTGTCATTTTTAAAATAACAGAACGGAAGGCCGGGTTGGGTATCAACTGGATCCGTTTATTGTCGGCTGTGGTTTCTGCGCAGGAAATGTTGAGGTCGGCATTGGTGGTAACTATATAATCGGCGGTAAAAGTAGTTGCGGCCGTATCTACAATTTGCCGGATGCGGTAGCTCACCACCCCGTTGTGCAGGTTAACCAGCGCGTCGGCGTATTGGTAGGTTTGGGCTGAAAAGACAGCGCCGGTACCAGGCAGTTCGGCAATTTTAGTATACGCCAATTCGCCGGGCGCTTTGCGTTCAATTTGGTAGCGCATGGCGGCTACATCTTTACTGTTCCATTGCAGCGTGGCTTTGCACTGGCTGATGCTGACGGTGGCAGTGGCTTGTTCTTTCAACAGGCTGACCAGAGCCTTTTTTACATCGGGAATACCATAACCAATCCGATCGTTGGGAGTGGTATAGTTGCTGGCCGACTGGCGCAGCGCCGCAATGATTTTCATATTATTCACCTCCGGGAATCCCTGCCATAAACAGGTGGCCAGGCCCGCCATGTTAGGAGCGGCAAATGAAGTGCCGCTGCCGCTGCCAATGGTATTATTGGTGTTTTGAATGGTAGTGCCGGCACCCACTGAAACTACGTCAGGTTTTACCTGTCCGTCAGCAGAAGGGCCGTAACTGGAAAAGCCGGCCACCTGACCGTTTTTATCTACCGCACCTACGGCTAATATGCTGTCGGCATCGGCCGGCGTCATAATATAGCGCCAGGTATTACCACCTTCGTTGCCGGCAGAATTGACCACCAGTATACCTTTTTGAGCCGCTAAGTCAGCCCCTATGGCCGCCATGGTGGTGTTGCCATCCAGTTGGGCATAAGTATGACTGAGCGAACGATCATCAAAGGTGCTATAGCCCAGGGAAGATGAAATCACATCGCCGCCGGCACTGTCCACCCGTTCGGCCCCGCATACCCAGTTGTGTTCTTCAATGGGATATTCCGACCGGGTGTCTTCTGTACGATACAGGAAGAAAGAGGCTTTGGGGGCAGTACCTACAAACTGGCCGGGAATATTGGCGGCAATTACAGAAAGGCACTGCATGCCGTGCTGGTGGTCTTCCACTACGCTGGCTTCACGGTTAACAAAATCCCAGGTTTCCAGCACCTGCCGGTTGGCATTGATGCTGTCAAAAGCTTTTAAAGTAGTATACCGGTTATAGCCGGCATCCAGCATGCCAATGATCATACCCTGACCGCGCAAACCAATGTTGTGGAGAAAAGCCCCGCTGTGTAGGTTCACCTGTGCGGCTGCATTGCCATAATTGTAATAATCGGCCGTTAGGTTTTGCCCGTTTTGTACTGCCATTACTTTTGCTTCCTGGCTAAATTTTTCGGGCAGCGGAAGGTTTTCCACCCGCTGTCGGGCAGCAATGCCGGCTACTTTTTTTACAAATGGAAAGGCGTAAATTTTTTCCAGGGCGGCCGCATCGTTGGTTTGAATGGAAATCTGGTTCAGCCATTTGGAAACGTTTAAAATGGTAACAGCACCGGCCAGACGCACGCTGTCGATATAACGGGGAGCCACCGGCAGATCGGTACTATCTATAGCAATGCCATAACGGGTACGCCGGTCAAGGCTGCGCTGCGATAAATAAGCGGCCGGGTTGGAGAGCGTATAGGGCGTAGCAGCTTTGTCGGTAAACTGGATAATGTACCGGGAGAGCTGCGCATGGGTTTCTGAAACCAGTAGGAACAACAGAAGCCACACGATTGCTTTTTTCATATGAGTAGTTGAACAAATTGCTAATTGTGTTCCAGTATAGTTCTTTTTACACCAAAACCAACCTTGTAAGGGCTGGAACCGCCAATGTTGGGCTGGTTTTCCCACAATATCAGTTCCTGATAAATCAAACCCAGGTTAGGGGCATATTTATCTACAGCGTAATCAATGGAGGCAAACGGCAGGTCGGTCATCAGCGTATCCTTGCCATAGCCATAGGTCCATTGGCCATTACTGTACTCAAAAATGCGGGCCATGTTTTGTGGAACAGGTATGCTGTTTAGCTGGGCTGCAAAGTTGCTCCTGTTATAAACCGTCATTTTAGTACCTGTGTTGGTAGGCTGCGGTGCCTTAATGGTAATATCGTTGGTAGCATTGCCCCTGATCCAGGCGGTGACTACCTTGGCTGGAATGTTGGCTTCATTAGCGGCGGTCACTTCAATCGTGTCCGGAACATTGCGCGTGTCGGCCTGTGTTACAGATACTACATTGGTAAAGTTTCCGCCGTTTAACTCAAGGGCTTCGTTGATTTTATCAATTTTAAATTCCCATAGGTGCATGGCATTGTCGTTGGCAAAGCTGTACCAATCCCTGAACGGCTCTTCAGGCAAATATTGGTTACCCTTCCAGGCAGTGCCTTCTTTTACAGGCGTTACCAGCTTCACCACCCGTTGGTTGTTGTCTACCACTTCCACTTTATTATCCAGCACGGTAATAACATAAGTGCCGGCCGACGTCCAGGCCTGAGTGCCGTCGGTATCTCTTAAAAAACGAAAAATCCGGTAGCTGGTGCGGCCGGTATTGTCCTGTATTTCAGCATCAACCAGGTGCTTTTCCTGGTAGGTATGAATTTCTTCGTTGCGGCCGAAATTGGTAAAAACAGTAGAGTCTAAGCGGTAGATAATGTATTTGCCTACTTGCAGCGGCACCAGTTCTTTTAGTCTTTCCGGCTGGTAAGGAGCACCATCCAATTCTTCGGTTTTGTTTTCACAAGCCAATAAAGAAAAAAGGGTAAAGGCTAAAAAGCCCAGTATTGCAATTCTCATAATCGGTTTTTCTTTGATGTGGGTATTCATGGCCAACAGCCCTGTCTTACAGGAACTTAAGGGTATAAAAGTACTCAATAAAAGAAAGAATCATAATATAATCACCCTTTTAAAAAGCAAAAGACCCTTTTTAAAAGGGTCTTTGAATAATGCCACCGCCAATCACATCGTCGCCTTCGTAAAAAACGGCGCTTTGGCCCGGTGCAATGCCTTTGGCTTTTTCGTAAAACTGAACCATCACTTCGCTGCCTTCTGCCCTGATAGCAGAAAAACTGCCTTTATCTTTATAACGGATCTTGGTAAGGGCTTCCATTTCGGAAGGCAATCCATCATATTTAATCCAGTTGACCTTACCCACCCGCATTTCTTCTTTTTCCAGGTCGGCTTCGTCGCCCAGCACTACGGTATTGGTTTCCGGGTGAATTTGGGTAACAAAAGCCGGTTTGCCCAGCGCTATATCCAAACCCTTGCGCTGGCCGATGGTATAAAAAGGATAGCCTTTGTGCTGGCCCAGTATCTTGCCGGTTTTATCCACAAAATAGCCGCCGGCTACTTGTTCTTCCAGCCCTTCTACCTTGCGCTTTAAAAAGCCGCGGTAGTCGTTGTCGGGCACAAAGCAAATTTCGTAGCTCTCGCTTTTTTTCGCCAGCTCGGGGTAGCCAAAATCGTGCGCCATCTGGCGGATCTCGGTTTTACGATAGGTGCCCAGCGGCAGCAAAGTGCGGCTTAACAGGTCTTGTTCCAAACCCCATAGTACATAGCTCTGGTCTTTGGTTTCATCCAGGCCCTTGCGGATAAAATAGCGGCCGTTGGTATGCTGGTGTACCTGCGCATAGTGGCCGGTTGCAATAAAATCGCACCCCAGGGCATCGGCTCGTTTGAGCAAAGCCCGCCACTTGATATGGGTATTACAAAGCACACAGGGGTTGGGCGTGCGGCCGGCCAGGTACTCTTCCACAAAGTTCTCTACCACAAAAGAGCCAAACTCATCCCTGATGTCCAGAATAAAATGCGGAAAGCCATGCTGGACCGCTGCCATGCGGGCATCGTTAAAACTGTCCAGGTTGCAGCAACCGGTTTCTTTTTTACCGCCGCCGCTGGCGGCATAGTCCCAGGTTTTCATGGTGATGCCTACCACCTCGTAACCCTCGTGGTGCAACATTAAGGCAGCAACGGTACTGTCGATACCGCCACTCATGGCCACCAAAACTTTTCCTTTCTTGCTCATAATTAAGTGTGCAAAGATACGATTACCGGCAAGCAGCTAATACATTGGATTGTTAAGAGATGGTCATAAGTGGCGTTTAAGCGCCAGGAGCGGCTAACAGGCGCATCAATGGCTGAAAGTGTCAAATGAGGATATTGCCCAGAATGGTACAGTGATGTACCCAACTACGCACAGGCTGAGTGGTAACAGGCCATTGGTGCGCTTTTTGTACCCGTTCCACTTTAAAAATGAAAGTTTATGAACAGAGAAAATAAAAATGCCGATAGAGATCGCACCAATGCGGGAATGAATTACCAGGACGGACCTCACCAGGAAGGACAGCAAAACAACACCACGCCGGTTTCCGGCCAGCCGAGCAGCCATAATGTAACCAGCGGTATGAGCGAAATGAACCAGGAGTCGGAAGAGCAGCGCAGGGGCCGCGAAAAGCAGCGGAACGAGCAGGATGGAAGCGGGACTCCAAAACAATAGTAATAATCTTTAAACTGAAAAAGCGGCTGATAAATACAGCTGCTTTTTATATGGGAATTTGAAAAAGTTGGTTTGTTTTTTGCTCTACATTTTGCTAAAAATATTAGTATTATGAGTGCGCAGAATAAGAACAATCAACCCGTAAAAAAGCCTGATCAGGAGGCGCAACATCGTAACCGGCAAGCAGCTCAATCAGCCGGTGAAGGCCGCAGCAATACCGTAAAAGATCCGGATGAATGGACCACCGGTGAAGAACCCATGACCGGGGCGCAGTATTCTTATTTAAAAACGCTGTCCCAGGAGGCGGGGGAGACTTTGGATGAAAACCTGACCAAGGCAGAGGCTTCCAAACGCATAGATGAATTGCAGCATAAAACCGGCCGGGGTTTGGAGAACGATAAGGGCTAAGACCTGTTGTTAAAAAACCTATAGTAACCCAAAGCAAGCGCATGGGTTACTATAGGTTTTTGATGGCAAGCCCGAAGTGGTGCGAACTGCCCGGTTGTTGTGGCGTGGCAGTTAAGAAACCTGTGTTTACATCAACCGGTTAAAGAAAGTTGTGCATAAAAAATGCCTCCGCATTGGAGGCATTTTATTCACCTTTAAATATCCATTCTTTCAATTACTGCGGGATAATAACCCTACCCCTGCGATGCGTTTTGGGTTGTGGCGGAACTGTTGAAAAATGTTGCATTTCATCTAGCGAACCATCATCTAATACGCGGGCGAGAACCAGTTCTTTATCATCTTGCAGGTTCACCACCCATGCGGTTCTCTTGGCTGATGTTACCTCGCTGACGGTACCAATGTTGTGGTCAATGTAATTGGATTTGATGGTCTTTCTCACATCTTTTGGTAAGTTGTTTTCTTTGCCATAGCTGATAGTATATAAAATATAGCCTCCTTTGGTCAGTACGGCCCTGGATTTCATTCCGTTCTTATCAAAGGTGGCAAGGTAGCTTTTGTTCAGCGCATACCAGGAGGGGGTGGTATTTTTAAATGACTTGTTAAAAGATTTTATGGCCTTGGGACTCACCATATCAGCGGTGATCTCTTTACCGTTACTTATATGGTTTACGCCCTCCAGGGTGTACTCCATATTAAAATTAGCGTCGATAACGTTGCTCACCTTTGATACGCTATATTGGGCAAAAGAAGAGGTGGCGACGGCAAAGGTTAATGCAAGACCTCCGCAGAACCCGAAGAATAGTGGCTTTTTCATTTTTTAAGGTTGTAAAGAAGAATGAATATTGTTTGCAATTCCAAATCTACGGCAACCAGCAGGCGGGCATGAGTTACAATGAGCCGGTGGGTGGTGTAGGCGTGTAACTGGTAACAACAACTGAGTATTTGAAACAGTACCGGTTTTACTCTTTGTTGTGCAATAGCCTTTTTAACAACATTTCTTTTTTGCTGCGGGATACATCCACCGTTGAGCCGTCACTCATCACCAGGTAGCCGCCTTCTCCTTTTACATACTTGTTGATTTCGTTGATGTTGACCATGTAGGAATGGTGCACTCTAACAAACGAGTATTCTTCCAGCAGCTCTTCGATATCTTTCAGGGTGCGCGACACCACCAGCTTTTGCCTGTCCTTCAGCAATACAATGGTATAGTTGCTGTCCGACTGGCAGGTGATGATATCGTTCACCTTTATCATGATCAGCCCTTCCATGGTGGGCATGGCCACCTTGTGTACAGGCGCAGTAGGATGGTTGAACTTTTGCAGTAAGATGTCCAATTGCTGCATCAGTGGCTCCTGGGCTCGTGCACCTACTTTCTGTACGGCTTTTTGCAGTTCTTCGCGGTCAATAGGTTTAAGCAGGTAATCGATGGCACTGAAGCGTATGGCTTTTAAAGCATATTGATCGTAGCTGGTGGTAAAGATGAGGTCGAAGTTGATTGAGGTTAGTTGTTCCAGCATTTCAAAGCCGTTCATCCGGGGCATTTCCACATCCAGAAAAACCAATGCAGGCTGTTGCTGTTGTATCACCTTTATGGCTTCAATGGCAGAGTGGCAGCAGGCTGCTATTTCTACCTCAGGACAATGCTTATTTAACAAGGTGGTCAGTACCTCACAGCAATAAGGTTCATCATCAACGATAATCGCACGAATCATAAAAATTTCTTTTAAATGGTTGCATTTTCAGAAACTTTTATAGGGATTTCAATGATTACTATAGTTCCCTTGCCTTCTCCATATTCATCTACAAGTTCGATCATATTCAAAAGGTAATGTTCCTTTTTATTACTACCTGGCATTTGAAGGCGATGAACGGTAATTGGTATTCGCATTACGTATATACTGCCTTTGTTTCGGTTATACTCTTAACAGGTATGGTAAGGATCACTTCTGTACCAATGGCATGGCCGTCTGCATCTTCCAGGTCTACCACCTGAAAGTGGGCTTTATGATGTTGCCCATCTACCAAAAACTTCATCCGCTCTTCAGTAATGTGCAGGCCCAGCGATTTTCTTTCCGTCTTTCCTTGTTCCAGTTCAGCGGCGGTTTTGCGGCCAATGCCATTATCTTTTATCCGGCAAATTAGCTGGTCATTATCCTGCTGTAGCTCAATGCACAAAGCGCCTTCTCCTTCTTTATGCATCAAACCGTGCCAGATGGCGTTTTCCACAAACGGCTGCAACAGCAGGGGCGGAATCAGTATTTCTTCGCCATCAATAGCTTCAGGGCAGGTAATGTGATAAGCAAAGGCGTTGTTAAAGCGCAGTCGCTCCAGTTGTATGTACAAATGTAGGCAGTCTATTTCTTCTTTTAAGGTGATCAGGTTTTTATTGGAGTTGTTCAGCGCCAAACGGATCAGCCTGGAAAACTTGGTCAAATAATCAGAGGCTTCATCTACCTGGTTTTTTAAAATAAAATGGTTGATCGCATTAAGACAGTTGAAAATAAAGTGTGGACTCATCTGGGCCCGCAGGGCCTGCATCTTCAGGTGAGACAGCTGCTTTTGGCTTTCCAGCTTTTGAATCTGCAATTCATTTTCTGCCAGCTGGTGCCGGTGGGCTTCATTTTTCTGTCTCAGTGTAATGTTTCTGAAGATGATAAAACTAAGCAGCAGGAAAATAAAGAAGCCCATGCTCAGGATTCTTTTCAGGAACATTTCTTTTTCCAGCCTGGCCTGCTGTATTTCTTTGGCTTTGTTCAAAAGGTTGATTTGCTGCTGGTAATTGTATGCCGAAAATCCTGCCTTGATCTGGTCGTTGGCTATCACTTCTTTCATGTTGATGTATTGCCGGAAGTACAGGTAAGCGCTGTCAGTATCGCCCCAGCGGTCGTGCACCAGATAAAGCATTTTGTAGCCATCGCGGATGAATTGTTTGGCGTTGGTTTGTAAGGCCGTTTGTAATCCTTCCTGTGCATATTTTAGGGCAGCGATGTTGAAGTGCAGGCCATAATAAGCCCTGGCAATATCCAGCAGGGTGCGCATCACCTGGTTGCGGTCGTTGAGCTTTTGATGTATAGGCAATGCCTGTAAAAAGTAGTGCAGGGACTTGTAGTACGCTTGCTGCAGCAGAAAGTATTCGCCCTTGCTGACCAGGTACACCCGCAGATTTATCTCTTCTGCATGCGCCGAATCAAACTGGTTGTAGTAATGCAGGGCCGAATCGAACTGGTGCTGCAGGCTGAACAGTTCTGCAAACTCCATTCTTACCCATATGTCGTAATCCACGTCTACCTGCAGACTGGCTATCTTGGTAGTATAGTTGGTAAAAGCTTTCCGGAAATAAGTGGTGGCAATGGGGTAGTCTTCAATCAGCATGTAGAGTTCGCCCAGGCCAAACAAAGCGGTGGCTTCCCAGTCTTCGTGGCCGGCCTGCTGTGCCATTTGCAGGCATCGCTGGCTATAGTAAAAGCCCCTGTCGTAATTGCCGCCCTCCCTGTAAATGGCCGCTACCAGGCTGTACGACCGGAACATACCATAGGTATCATGCACCTTTTTGGAACAATCATACGACTGCTGCAAATACCCAATGGCTTCTTTAAAACGGCTTTGGGCAAAAAGGGCAAACCCCAGCTGGTAGTAAGGCGTTTGTATGTCGCGTTTGTCAGGCGTCAGTTCGTACCATTGCAACGCCGACCGGGCATACATTTCTTCCAGCCTGAAGTCATCGTTAAAGTGTTTGACAATGCCTGCCTTGCAAGTGTAGTATTGCGCCAGTCCGTACCGGTAGTTGCGTTTTTGGGAGGCCGCATAGGCCAGGGCGCCATAATATTCGGCCGAGTCTTTATTGCCGCCCAGCACATAAGCATAGCTTAATTGGTTCCACACGTTGATCAGGGCGGTATCCTGCCGGGCCGGCAAAAGCTTTTTCAGGCTGTCAATAGAATGCGCAAGAGCAGGAGCTGCGGCTGCAAAAAACCAGAATATAGTACTGAGGAGTTTTCGCATAAAATGGTTTTTATACAGTTTTTACAGGACGGAGACAGCAATACGGAAACCCGTGCCGTTGCACGGTAACATCTAATAGCTTTAACGGTTTTGGATAAGGTAAGTGAGAAATTGGCGGCTTTTGCCGGCTCATGGACGGATATACTGGCGTTTTTGAAGATAACGCTACTCCTTGAAATATCCGCTGCTGCTGGAATCAGAGGCTCTTGCTGCTGTTTGGCTCTTTCTGCTACCTAAAGGTAAGGTATATTAAAAAATAAGCAAATGTAAAAGGTCGTCATTTTTAAGGCGGAGCTGAACCGAAATGTCCTAAAGCTGTGCCATAAATGCAAGGGTATATATATGGTAACAATACTAAATATTTTGGGAAAAATATTAGGACAAATCGTCAAAATGGCTGTATCTTTCAGCCCTAATATTGAGCACTATGATCAAAATGCAAGTAATTGGAAATTTAGGAAAAGACTGTGTGGTAAACACAGTTAACGGTAAAAGCGTCATCAACTTTACGGTAGCCCATACTGAAAAGTACCGCGACAGCCAGGGCAACAATCAGGAAAAAACCACCTGGGTTGATTGCGCCTACTGGACCGACCGCACGGCGGTAGCACCTTACCTTACCAGGGGTACGCAGGTGTTTGTAGAAGGAGCACCCGAGGTGCGCAGCTTTCAGCGCAACGACGGTACGGCCGGTGCATCACTTTCGCTACGGGTACGCGAGGTACAACTGCTGGGCCGTAAAGGTGATAACGCCGGTGGCGGCGACAGCCAGCCATCTTACAACAATAACCGCCAGGAAGCCTCGGCCCCGGCCTCTATTGATGAAGCCGCCGACGATCTTCCTTTCTAAATAACAGAATTGGATGTTGTCAATGCCCCGCCTTTGCGGGGCATTTTTTATGCGGTTGATATGGGGTTTTGAAGAAGTCTAAAGTTTAAGGTTTAAAGTTGATCACAGATTTCGCAGATTTGGGAAAAGGATTTCACAGATTCGTAAACGGATATGGGTTTTTGAGAGATTGAAGAGTTAAGTATTTGAGTCGTTGGGAAGTTGATATGGGGTTTTAAAGCCGTTGCACTCTTCTTGTTGTGCACTTTCTGATGGGCTGTGTTTTCTGCTGCCTCTTGCCTGTCATCCCGACGAAGGAGGGATCTTAGTGGTGACAACTTTGAAAAAGATACCCAGAATGCAGCATTCCACAATACGGCCTATAGGCAACCGTGACATCATACCCAATCTTCCTGCAAGCATGCACAATTCATATGGGTATTTGAAAGAGTTTGATTTGGGTGTTTTTGCCACCAAGACACGAAGGCACAAAGGAACACAATGCAAAAGATGCTTGATGGTGCAGGCCTATCCCGGCTCAAGGCCGGGATGACAGAGGCTAATGTTCTTTGTTTATTGGAATAGCTTTAGGCAGAAGGATAACACTTTTAGAACTATATCGACTTTTGAAGAAGTTGAATAATTGAGTATGGTTTTTTTAAAGACTTTCACTGCTGTCAACTGTTATCTATCAACTGTCAGCTATAGGTGAAAAATGCTCAAAAGTCCATATGTCAATTCCAAAGCTCAATTAATACAAACCGTTTGGCCTCCCTCTCCTTCAGGAGAGGGACCAGAGGGTGAGGGAAACCCCATGCTGCTCCCTTTTTTCATTTTACATTTTACCTTTTCCATTGCTTCCATTTCCACCGGGCAGCACCCGCCCTATGGGTTTTTAAAAGCGTTTACTGCCCCCTGGCTCCTTGCAGGGTCGCTAACTGACGGGCGGCTATTTTCATAATAGATCCATGCCGGATGCCTTTGGGCATACGGATCTTGTCCGACAGATCGGTCCAGTTCGTAAGATCGGAAGAGGCCAGCGCGCCGAATTGACCTTCCGTATATTTATCAAAATAAACAAGGTACTCTTTTCCCATCTTCATCACTGTTGGACCCTCGGCCCAGTAGCGGCCGGTAATGGGTGCCGACGGCTTTCCATAAGGGCCTGTTAGCTGCTGGCTGTACGCCACACGAATGTTTTTTTGAGGCTGGGGCTTTAAGGTTTCGTCTTTTAAAAACATCATATAGCGGCTGCCGGCTTTTACTATGGTGGCATCAATGACATTAAAGCCTGGTTCGTACAACAGCCTGGTTTTACTATAGGTTTTAAAATCTTTGGTGGTTACATAATACATCCGGTGGTTGTATTGCTGGTCGCCCAGGCTGTCGCTTTGCGGAAACCGGCCGGGGATCGTCGTGGCCCAGTAGATCATGTATTCTTTACGGGCCGGGTCGTAGGTAATTTCCGGCGCCCAGCAGTTCAGGGCATTTTTTTCGTGCTCCATCACCGGCAGGTATTGCTGCGGCGACCAGTGCACCAGGTCGGTAGAAGAAGCGTAGCCAATACCTTTTTCGTTCCAGCTTACCGTCCACACCATATGAAACCTGCCATCAGGCCCTTGTATAATGCAGGGATCCCGCATCAGTTTGTCTTTACCCGCTGTAGGGCCCAAAAAAGAACTGTCGTTGTTCAGGGCGATCCACTGCAGGCCATCGGTACTGTACGCCAGGTGCAGGCCGTCTTCGCCATTGTTTTTAAAATAAGAAAACAGCCATACGCTGTCCTGCCTGGCTGTTTGGCTGGTCGCTAACAGGGCTGTGGTGCAAAAAAGGGCGGTAAACAAAAGTCTTTTCATTGGTGTATTGATTACTTTGATGTTATCGTTGCTACAAGTAAACAGACTGGTATTGTTTTAAGAAGAACACCAGTCCGGACAACCTATGCTATTCAATAATAATCAATTTTTCAAAACGTATCTTAAGTAGGGCAAGATCATGCGAGTTGTATGAGTGCATCAGTTTAAGTATTTGTTTATCGGTTGGGAAGCTCAAAGCACTATGGGTTTTTAAAAGACTTTACGCCTGTCAACTGTCAACAATCATCTGTCAACTTAATATGGGTTTTTGAAAGAGTTTGGGCAATTGGCACTATCCAGCTACAGCATATTTCCGTCATAACGGGCAACGCTCCGCGATCTGCTCCTTGGCTAATTACAGGCTTCTTTCCAGTTTTTCCGCATTTTTGCACCATGCAAGACCAGTATTTTTCTTATGAAGACCTGTACCTTTTTACAAAAGCTATATTTGAACAACTAGGCGTGGGCCAGGCTGAACTGGCTACCCGGGCCTTGCTGTCGGCCGACCTGCGTGGGGTGGATTCGCACGGCGTGGCCCGTTTGATTGGTTATATTAGGCTGATAGAAGCCGGCCGTGTCAATCCCAAAGCGGCTCCTCAAATTGTGCACGAAACACCTTCTACCGCCACCATCAACGGCGATAAAGGATTAGGATTAGTAGTAGCGCCTTTTGCCATGCAAACGGCTATTAACAAAGCAAAACAAGTAGGCACCGGCTGGGTGAGTGTATCCAACAGCAACCACTTTGGCATTGCGGCCTTTCATGCCATGATGGCCCTGGAAGAAGATATGATCGGCATTGCCATGACCAATGCCAGTGCCCTGGTGGCGCCTACTTTTTCGGTAGAGCGTATGCTGGGTACCAATCCTATTTGCGTAGCCATACCGGCCGGCAAACAGCCGCCCTTTGTGGCCGACCTGGCGACTACCACGGCGGCCAACGGCAAACTAGAGATCCTGCAGCGCAAACAAGAAGCGGCTCCTGTAGGCTGGATACAAGACCAGGAAGGCAACAGTTCTACCGACGCGCATGCCCTGAAAAACGGCGGTGCGCTATTGCCCCTGGGCAGCGACCGCGAACACGGCAGCCATAAGGGATATGCATTAGGCGCAATAGTTGACATATTTTCTGCCGTATTGAGCGGTGCTAATTACGGCCCTTGGGTACCGCCTTTCCCGGCTTATGTGCCCATGCCGCAAAACCAGCCGGGCGAGGGCATCGGTCACTTTTTGGGCGCCATGCGCATTGATGCGTTCAGAAGCGCCGATGACTTTAAGCAACACATGGACAACTGGATTGAACGCTTTCGGCAGGCCAAGACTGCAGAAGGTTATGATAAAGTATTGATACCCGGCGACCCCGAGCGGGAAATAGAAATGGAACGGCGAGATAAAGGCATTCCCTTACACGCTGCGGTCATTGAGGATTTGAAAGGCTTGTCAGAACGGTTTGGGGTTAAGTTCATATAACCTCTATAATAAAAGAATCAAACTGTTTTACGCATAATATCAACTTTAATTCGGATGCGTACAAAACTGTATAGGCAAAAAAGTTGAGTTCCTAAATGTAGGGTGTTTTGAAATCTGCCACGAAGACGCGAAGGCACAAAGGGACACGAAGATCTTATTCCCTTTGTGTTTCTTCGTGCCTTGGTGCCTTCGTGGCCATTGATCATACCTTGAAGTACACTATCAAAAACTCATAAGCAGGATGAAATAATATTCTACCAGCAATTATATATTAAAAAAGATTGCTATTTTTATAAGCCGCTAATCGATTTGATCAACGCCGCTTATAACTAACTGTTTATGTACCTCAAAAAGTCTTTTCTGCTCTTTGTGGTTTCCATCATGCTGCTCTCGTGCTGGAAACCTTATACCGGCGGATACGCAGATAAACGTACTGGTAAAGTCTGGGGCTATAAACCCTTGTATGCTACAGAAGCCGATGCAAAAAAAGTGGCTTATACCGCCGGTGCTAAACCAGTTGTAAGCAGCGGCAATATTTATGCCTTCCGGAACTATATTTTTCAGGTAGAACCGGGTGCCGGTATTCATGTTATCGACAATCATATACCTTCCGCTGCCAGCCGGATAGGCTTTATTACCGTACACGGTTGCTTTCAAATGTCTATAAAAGGGGATAAGTTGTACACGAACAGCTATGACGACCTGGTAGTACTGGACTTTTCCGATCTGAACAACATAAAGGAAGTCAGCCGGCTCAAAGGTGTTTTTTCTGAGTACAGGTATGAATCGCCCATTGCGCAGCCTCCGGCAATCGGGTATTATCAATGTCCTGCATATGACAGCCTTGTGGTAGGATGGGTACAGGATTCGGTTGATCAAATCTGCTATAAAAACTAACGCTCATGAGAATTGTATTTACTTTAAGTATAGCAGTAATTGCCTTTGTTTTTTGCTCCTGCGAAAAAAGCAGCGATATGGCGGCTACTCCCCAAACGGGTAAGGGCGGCTCATTGGCCAAGTTTACCATTGTGGGCAATTACATTTATGCCGTCAGCAGTCATTTTTTATATACGGTGGATATTTCTGACCCGGCCAATCCGGTGAATGTAGGGAAAAGCAAGATCAATTTTGAAATGGAGACCATTTACCCTTACAAGAACCGGCTGTTTATTGGTTCCAGAACAGGTTTGTATATTTATTCGATTGACACCGCTGCATCACCCCGGTTGATGGGTGAGGCCAGGCATGCCCGCAGCTGCGACCCGGTGGTAGCCAATGACTCGGTTTCTTATTCTACTTTAAAAGGAGGTAGCAGGTGTGGGCCGGCTACCAGTGGGTTGTATGTGCATGATGTAAAAGACCTGAGCCAGCCTGCTTTGAAAAAGACAATCCCGATCAATGAGCCCCTTGGCCTGGGACTGGCCGATTCTGCGCTTTATGTTTGCTGTGCCAGCGAGGGATTGAAGGTGTTTTCTTTAAATAATGCATATGAACCTAAAGAGGTAAAAACCATTTCCGGTGCCGACTTTATAGATGTCATTCCTTATGGTGATCTCCTTATCTGCTGGCAAAAAGATGGCATTAGCTTATATGATATTTCAAACCGGCTGCAGCCCGTTTTTGTAAAAAAGATTGAGAGCTAAGGCAGAAACGCTCTTTTTTTGGGGTACACGCTATGCT
>JAEWAC010000091.1 GCA_023391895.1 Bacteroidota bacterium | reverse complement strand
GTATTGGAGGGCAGTAAATAAACAAGGATGCGAATTAATTAGAACTATGGGGTTTTGAACTTTTTTAAATTCCTATATATAGAATAAAAACAGGGGCTATGATCAGCCCCTGTTGTAACGATCTCTTATATACTCTTCTACTTCCTCTTTATCAAACCCTACTTCCTGCACCGCCCTTAAAATATCTTCCAGCGGCAGTTTTAATTTCCTGGATAAATGGTGTAACTGGTATTCTTCTGTGCCATAAACACCAAAGCGATCATTGCTGGATACGAATTGTTGGTAACTATACATACTTCAATGTTCTTTTGAAGATGTATAGTCTAAAAGCGTACCAATTCATTTGCAGCCGAACAATCGATACAGGCAGTAACGGTTATAGTGGAATTGATCAAAGTTTTACTCAACAAAATCTTTTAATATGCACCAGCAAAATCCTGTTCCATCAGCAGCAGGTAGCTAGGCTTCTTTTTGTTGTTCCATGACTTTCTTTTCCCGGGCGACATCGATTGGATCACCAAAGAGGAAAAATATTTTTCTTTTCAACCCCTTGGCTGACTTGATGTCCTTCCACATGTCCATGTACTCGTGAAAATTAATGATGATCGGATTGGCCTTGTTTTCAATATTGGTGGTGATACCGTATACCACCTGTTCTTCTTCCGGCTGGTAGGTACCGAACATACGGTCCCAGATAATAAAGGTGGCACCATAGTTTTTGTTGATATATTTTTCCTGCGACCCATGGTGCACCCGGTGGTTGGAGGGAGTGGCAAAAACATACTCGATTACCGGGTGCAGGCGGCGAATGTATTCGGTATGAACCCAAAACTGAAACAGCACGGCGATCTGGTTGACAATAAAAAATATAATGGGATGAAAACCAATGAGGGCTACGGGCAAAAAGAAAATAAGCTTCAGGTGTTGCACCCAGCTTAAGCGGAACGATACCGTCAGGTTGTAGTGCTCCCCGCTGTGGTGCACCACGTGGGTGGCCCACCAAAAACGTTGCTGGTGCGATATGCGGTGGGCCCAGTAACTACAAAAGTCAAAGATGATATAACAGGGTATAAAGGTCCACCAGTTGAAATGCATGCGCCAGGGGATCAGGTTGTAAATCGCCACGATCAAATAAAAGAGGGACAACTTCAGTAGCAGGTTAATGATGACATTACCCACGCCTACACAAATAGAACCAATGGTTTCCCTCCTGTCATACAGCTTTCGGTCCTGATAGCGGGATATACCCCATTCCAGCAGCACAAAAAAGAACATGACAGGGGCTGCCCATACAATTATATTCGGAGCATCTTTTTCCAGTTGATCAATAACATCAAAAGAAATTTCGGGGGCGCCCAATAAAGAAGAAAAAAAATCCAACATCGTACGGTCTGGCTAATTTTAGTGATCAAAGAGGTTTGAGCAAAAGTTTTGTTGAAGGTTTGGTCTTGTTAATTTATAAATATAAATATTTATCTCATGGAAATTTTAATATTTAACTGATGGTAATTTTAAAACGCCTTTTCTAAGGTTGAGCATGGCTTGATATATGTGGTAATTTCCATACATTGAAGTGCATACACCGTTCCTGTAAACCATTACCTATTTTCATTTTTTATTTCTTAATCGCTTATATATGCAAGGAATGCCCCTAACTGTAAAAAGATCGATTGAACTGGTGGGATTATTTGTGCTGGGCTATCTGTTAGTAGCAGGCCGGGAAATCGTAATGCCTTTGCTGATGGCTTTTTTCATCAGTATTGTACTGCTGCCTACCTATCGGTTTTTTATGAACCGAAAGCTGCCGGAAGTGCTGGCCATTGCCCTTTCGCTTTTAATGCTGCTACTGATTGTGGCACTTCTGGGCTGGTTTTTTTCTGCGCAGATCAGCCGCCTGGTGGCCGACTTTCCGCAGATAAAGGAAAACGTTACCATTCACCTCAATTCGCTCAGTGCCTGGGTCAACGCCAAAACCAATTACACCACCGAGCGGCAGATCCAGATCATTAATGAGCAAAGCAACAAGTTGCTGAATTATGCAGGCGGCTTGTTAACCGGGGCCGCCGCTTCGGTTACGTCCATTCTTATTTTTGTAGGCCTCCTACCCATTTACATTTTCCTGATCCTGTATTATAAAAACCTGTTGCTGCGATTTGTGTTTCTGTGGTTTCCGCAGGATAGCCATGCCAAGGTGGAAGAAGCCATGCGGGAAACCCAGGTCATTATCAAAAGCTACCTGGTGGGTTTGCTGATCCAGATTTCCTATATCACCATATTGCTGGGCGGCTTGCTGATGATCTTCGGCATCAAGCATGCCCTGCTGATCGGCGTTATTTTCGCTATCCTGAACCTCATTCCTTATATAGGTGCTTTGATCGGCAACATCATTGGCGTGCTGCTCACGCTTACCTCCTCGCAGGAAGTATGGCCGATTTTTGTGGTGCTGGGTACCATTGCGGCCGTACAGTTTCTGGACAACAACATTTTGATGCCGCGCATTGTGGGTTCCAAAGTAAAGATCAATGCGCTGGCCAGTATCGTAGGCGTTATTTTAGGCGGCACCCTGGCGGGCATCACCGGCATGTTCCTTTCCCTGCCTACAATTGCGGTATTGAAGATTGTGTTTGACCGCACCGATAATTTGCGGCAATGGGGCGTGCTGTTGGGTGATGAAAAGCCCAGGTACAGTCCTATGAGCTTTCCGGTTTTCAGAAAAAGAAACCGGAACGTACAAAAAAAGCTGGAAAAGGAAAACAACATAGAACCTCCCAAAAACCAATAAACCGCTCCTGCAGGTACCGGTACAAAAAGATTCAAAAACCCCATATTGCGTTGCACCTAACCACCACACGCAACAAAAATATTTCTTTCGTAAAGCAATGATCAACAATATTTTGTAACCACATAAAGAAACATACCCATCCGACAGGCACAGGTTTTGTAAAATCACCAGTATGAAAAACGTGATAATTGCATTTGTCGGATTAGGAATTGTTTTATCATCCTGCGATCACCTGCGGGGTTATGTAAAAGGCGCTAAAACTGCAGAAGATTCTTCTGCCGCTAAAGACCATTATGTAGCAGCAAGGGATGCCAGTATAACGACAGCCAACGCCTACAACAATTTGTTTTTAGACAGCACCGCTGTAGAAACTTATATACAAAACAACCAGTTGAACGATACGGCCGCCCGCCAGATACGCAGCTTTTACAACCAGCGCAACTACCAGTTTGCCTGGCTGGCGCCAGATGGCTTTACCGAACAGGGCAGAGGCTTGTGGAACCTGCTGGATCAAAAGGAAGCAGCCGGCGACAGCACATTCAAAAACGACTCGCTGGAGCAAAAAATAGATACCCTCCTGGAAATGGATACGCTGACCGTGAATGCTACAGACAGCAGTTTTATACAAACGGAACTGGCCCTGACACAGCGGTATGTGCAGTATGCCAGCACCCACAACCCCACCAGCCCCAAAGGCTACAACTTCTTTTTACCGGTAAAAAAAGTGGATGCTTTGCAACTGGCAGATTCGCTGCTGAACCACCCTGCAGACAGCAGCTTTGAACAAAGCCATACCGCCTATAGTGCCCTCAAAACAGCATTGCGAAAATATTACACCCTTGCCCAGCAAGGTGGCTGGCAACCCATAATGGATAGTGCCGTGAATGTGAAAAAAGGCGACTCCTCCCCTGTTGTGGTCAGCATTAAAAAAAGGCTGGCCCTGTCCGGCGATTGGTCGGCGGCAGACACCAGCCAGGTCTTTAACGACTCCCTGGAGGTGGCTATCCGGTCGTTCCAGCAAAGGCATGGCTTTAAGCCCGATGGCGTGGTAACCGACAGCCTGATCAAAGAAATGAACATACCCGCACAGGAACGGGTGGAGCAAATTTTGGTCAACATGAACCGCCTGCTGTGGTCACAGCCGAAACGGCCCGACCATGTAATTGAAGTAAACATCCCGGCCTTTATGCTGCATGTGTACGAAGGCCCTAAAAAAGTAATGGATATGGAAGTAGTGGTTGGTAAAGAAGGTTCCAACACTCTTATGTTCAGCGGGGCCCTGAACCAGGTCGTGTTCAACCCGTACTGGAACATACCGGCCTCTATTGTGCAGCAGGAAATTATGCCGGCCATGCAAGCCGATCCAAATTATTTGAAGAAGCATAACATGGAAATGGTCAATAAAAACGACTCTATTCCGGTGATCCGGCAACTGCCGGGTTCGCAAAACTCGCTGGGTAAGGTAAATTTTTTGTTCCCCAACAACTACGACATCTTTTTCCATGATACACCTGCCAAAGGTTTGTTTGAACAAGATAAACGCGCCTTTAGTCATGGTTGTATACGACTGGCCGATGCGGAAAAAATGGCCCAGTACATCCTGCGCAATGACAGCGACTGGACGCCTGAAAAAATAAAAGCAGCCATCAACAGCGGAAAAGAGCAAACCGTCAACCTGAAACAACCCGTGCCGGTGATGATCAGCTACAACACCGTGTGGGTAGATGAAAACGGCCAGGTCCACTTTAGGGAAGATGTGTACGGACACGACACCCGCACCCGCAAAATGATGTTCACGCCCGTCAGTTAAAAGTTCAGTTTCATCCTGATAAAAGTAAAGGTGTAATGTCCATCATTACACCTTTACTTTTATCAGGCAATGTCTTTATTGGGTATATAGGTTTTTAAAGAAGCTTCCAGGACAGTGGCCGCACCGGTTATTTCTACAATTGCTGTAAGAACTTCAATGTAATAACTTCTTCAAAAACCCACATGCTATTTGTTGACAGTTGATAGATGACGGTTGACAGGTGTGAACTTCTTCAATAGTCCATATTGTAGTTCTTTTCAAAAGACCATATGATTAATCTTTGTACTCCGATAGCTAGCCCTTCTTACTTTTTCTCCCCGAAAAAGGGGAGCAAAAAGTTCAAGGCCAGCCCGATCGCTCCGCCCGTTTGGCCTTGCCCACGCACAAGGAAGAAGTTATAAGTCATGGAGCGTCCTATGGGTTTTTGAAGAAGTTTGAACTTTTTGCGTGTTAGGGTCAACTACTGCAGGCGCTGTATCCCGCTATGCTTTTCTCAAAGCAATACGTCTTTGAAGTTAACGCGGGATAAGGCGCTGCACCAGTCTGGCTGACTGCCCTATTTTCTTGGCTTTGCCTTTTCACTTTTGCCTTCTGCTTTCTTCCCTTATCACTTACAACTTATCACTCCTCCCGTCTGTCGACCGTGGACCATTCCACCCAAACCGCCGCTTTTAAAAAGTCTAGTTCCTGAAGTTTTGAGTGACCATGAGTCCATAAATGCCACCATCCATGATGCCGATGCCCAGGCGGCCAAATGCCGGCTGCAGGATGTTGGCCCGGTGTCCGGGCGAGTTCATCAGGCCATTATGCGCCAGCGTCAGGGTTTGCGCCAGCGCCAGGTTTTCACCGGCCGTTCTAAACCGCACCCCGTCTTTGCGCATGCGGTCAAATGGATCCAGTCCATCGGGGGTGATATGGGAAAAATAACCCCGTGCAAACATATCGCGGGAATGCTTGCGGGCTACGGCCGCCATTTCAGGATCTGCTTGTACCGGCTTTAATCCATGCTTGCGCCTTTCTTCATTAACCAGCTCCAGCATTTTTGCTTCCAGGTCTTCCCGCACCCTGGGGTTTTTAACCGTATAATTCAGCTTGACGGATTCCTTCGATGCGGGCTCCACCGTTAGCTTGTTCAGCGACCGGCGTACCGCATCGTCAAATACCGGCGACAACTGGGCCTCCAGCCATTCTGCCGGCTCTACAAAATAATTGGCCAGCGGGCTTTCCCTCGTTTTCTCGGACAAGCTGCCTCCCAGCGGCAGCGCCAGCAAAAGCGCCGCTACGATCACGGCATTGATCAGCCCGTTAATGGTGCCGGGAATAATCCCTAAAAACCGGTTGGCAGCATGCTGGTGGGTTTCAGGATGCGTTAATTGCAGCAACTGGTTGGCCAGAATAGAAAGCAAAATGCGGGCAATGATGATGGTGAGGATAAACGCCAGCGGAAAGGTCCACACACCCAGCGACAGGATATGATTTTCGATAAAACGGGCCACATAGGTATAAAAGAAAAAGCCGATCAGCAAACTACCGATCCAGGTTATCAGGCTCAGCATGCCCAGTACAAAGCCTTTCTGAAAACCGCTCCAAACCGACAGGAGGATAACAAGGATCAGTAGAAGATCTACAAAATTCATATCTGCATATTTAGTAAAATACAGACATAACGGTGCAAAAAATATGCTACCCACAGGTATGGCTTTTTACCAAAGTGGTGCAGAAACGGCAATCGGCATGCACCATCATCCAGGGTTATTACCTTTCGCTGGTACAAGGGTTAACCAAAACTTTTTCCTTTTGGCGGGTCTGCCAACGATATGGGTTTTTTAAAAAGGTCATTTAAGGCTACACAATCAAATGGCAATGCTGCACCAATGAACGGCTCACTTCCTGCCACTCTTTAAAGGTGCTGGGCTTAATAACAATGCGGGCACCCAGGTTTTTACAGGTGTCCCTATCGGTGTGGCTCAGGCTGGTGGAAAATATAGCTACCGGCAGGTCACTATAGGGTTCCTGGTTCCGGAGCTGCTTCAGCAATTCAATGCCAGTATATTTGGGCAGGTTATTATCCATGACCAGTAAGCAGGGAAGATGTCCTTCCATTTCTATTTGCAAGAAAGGCTTGAGCTGTGAGGCATCCTGCAATCTTTTTACCGGAAGGTCGGATACGGTTTTGAAAGATTCTGTAAACACCATTACATCATCCTCATCATCCTCTATGTACAATACATAATTGTACTTCTCCATATTGAACAGGTTGAGGCGTTATTAAATAGAAGCTTCTGCCCCATGCCAATGGCAAAAGCAAACAATGTAGCTACAATGATTGTGCTAAACTCATCCGCAATTCACCCTAATACAAAACTTAATCAGCCGTGGTCAACTGCCATTGCTTTTTTAAACGGCACCAGCCCGCTGCAACCAGTATCGGATTGAAAATATTAATTAAGATCAATAAAGGCCGGCAATCATATAATGAACCTAAAAAGGCAGAGTATGTTGATGGATGAATTGGATAGAGGCATCCTTTCCCCATTAAAGCCCGTGCTGCAACCGCCTTACGATGGGGTATCCTCTTTTTCTGCACCGTCCTTGTCAGCTGCACCTTTTGATGTTGCGCCACCCGATCGGGGTTCTTCCTGATCCTGGTCTTCCGGGTCGTGGAGGTTTTCTTTATGGTTGGGTTGATGCAAATCAGTTTCTGAATTATTTTGAAGACCACCGGGCAGGGTTAAATAAGAACGATTCAGGTCGTACGACATAAGTAGTTTTTGGAGTTATATTAAAATTCAGTGCCACGTTTTCCGGTAGTGTATATCAGCCATTTGAGGGCGCGGAATGTATAAGTATCAAAGCAGCATTTAAGATCGTTATTGCATTTTCTTTACACCGTTTTAAAAATATTTTAAGTTTTCTTTAAACTTTCGGCGCATAGTAATTGATGACCTCGAGTGCCAAAAATCCAAACCATGATATTACAATTCATCAAAAATATAACCTTTACCAGGCTGGTAAAGGCTGCTGACCGGCTCCGTGAATTTAATTTTAGAAAACTTTCCAGCGATTCGGATCCTTTAATTCATATAGATGTGCCGGATGACCGGGGCAACCGTATTGTATTTAGAATGCAGAAAGAAAACAACAATGAGTGGAAGATTGTAAACGATAACCTGCCCGCCTGGGTAAGTGCAACTGAAAAAGAATTGAACGCCCATATCGTGGACGAACTGGGCTGATGTAAGAATCCGTGGGTAAAGCAGCTAAAAACGGGAAATAATTACAACTTTCTTACTTCTATGAAATTGTTATCAGTATTATGATTTGCTATTCACCATTGACGATAGAATTTCATAAAGTTGAAAACAGTTTCGTATAAGTCCATCAAACTTGGTGGACAAGCATAGGCTTTTATGACCTGCAGGGAACTGTTATGCCGTTACAGGGCCAGTTTGTTTTACCGCTTTTTACCGCGGGTTGGATAATGCCTGTTCAATCAGCAGCCGGTTGTTGCGGAGGTAGTCCAGAAAGATATTGACCTTTTGAGCGGCGGCTTTACTGCCATCGGTATCACTAACCAATTCCAGCGATGCACCGACATCCTGGGCCCTGGTGTTGATGGTGATATGGTATTTATTGACCTTTCCGATCTTTTCGCGTTGTGCCATAAACCAGGAGCCACCTACATCGTAGCGCACCGTTGCTTCATCGTAGGTTTTGCCGGTATTCATATGTTTTTGCAGCCGTTCGGTAAAGCTTATCAAAGAGTCGATGTCTTTTGTATAAACCGGGAAACGCCTGTCGTGCATCAGGTCGGTTGTAATTGCATCGGTAACAATCAGGGGTCTTTTAAAATCCCTGTCCAATAACGCATACGTTTGTGCCGCACCGGCAGCAGGCAACAGCCATAACAGGAAAAAGAGGGCTTTCATTTTGAGTGGTTTTAGATGGCCCTAACAATTTACTACGATAAAACAGCGGTTTTAATTCACTTTTTACCTTTGGCAGAATAGCGTGATGCACCTGTTTAAACCTTGTATTAAAGGCAGCCGCTATTCTTCAACAGCCTGTGTTGGGCTACCTGCGGCCTCATGGAGCCTATTCCACACCAGTCGAGGAAAACAAGGGACAATATTCGCTCAATGAATACCATTATTACCCAATAAAAGCAAAGGCACCCTTTTTGTTTTTTTATAATAAAAATATTTATTATGCAACCCTCAAATAAATACAGTTCGGCCTTTGCCTTATTTTCCATTGTTTCGTTTATCACTATTGTGCTGATGATGATCAGTGGGTTCTTTTAATCTATAAACACCGGTTTCATTCCGCTAATGCATAAGCCTTTTTTGGCTATCGCAGTCAGCCTTACTGCACCTCTTCCGCTCCTGACTGCCGGCTTTTTCCTGGAGCCCGTCGCTCTTTCCTCTTCACCAGTATTACATAATGCTGTTTTCAAGTGCGCCTTTCCTTTTTGCGCATTATTCGTCTGAGATATTTTATCTTCCCCCTCATGAAAAGGTTATTCCTGGTTTTACTCAGCTGCACCACCATCTGCCATGCCCAAACCCTTATTAAAAACGTAAACGTGGTAGATGTGGAGCAGCGAAAAATTTTGCAGCAACAGTCGGTCGTAATGCTGGAAGGCAGAATTACTTCTATTGATAAAAACAAACAATTTAAACTGCCACCCGGTACTGAAGTTATTGATGGCACCGGCCAATACCTGGTACCCGGCTTTGTGGATGCCCATGTTCACTTTTTTCAAAGCGGTGGTATTTATACCCGGCCCGACGTGATCGATCTGCGCCAGTTTAAACCCTATGCCGGCGAGGTGCAATGGACCCATCAAAACATGGACAACCTGCTGCGCCGCTACCTCCGCACCGGCATTACTACGGTGATTGATGTCGGCTCTACCCTCCACTTTTTACAACAGCGGGATTCTTTTCTTCAAAAACCCTATGCACCTGCTATTTACATGGCCGGCCCGCTGCTAACCACCTGGGGACCGCAGGCATATAAAAACTTGGGGGCCGATGAGCCTTTTTTGGAAATGAAAACCGAGGCCGACGCCCGCAGTTTTGTACAAAAGCAATTGCCTTATAAGCCCGATTTTATTAAAATCTGGTATATCGTCCGCGGCAGTAATATTGAAAGCGGCGCCCGCCAATACCTGCCCCTGGTAAAAGCCGCAATTGACGAGGCCCACAAAAACAACCTGAAAGTAGCGGTACACGCCACCGAACGTATTACGGCTCAACTGGCGGTAGAAGCCGGTGCCAACTTCCTGGTACACGGCATTGACAACGAAGTAGTGGACCAGGCTTTTTTGGATTTATTGAAAAAGAAAAACGTGGTTGTGAGTCCTACCCTGGTAGTGGCCGGCAATTATCAGAAAGCTTTAAGTCAGCAATACCGGGCTTCCGCCACTGATCGGGCCCTGGCCCACCCGGTTCCCTTGGGTTCGCTGGACGACCTGGCGCATTTGCCGGACACGGCACTAACCCAACGGTACAAACAGCTTTTCACCCAGCACCGCCAAAGAATGGCCACGGAAGATTCCATACTCCGGCTCAACCTCCGGCGCATGCTGCAGGCTGGTATTTCCATTGCTACCGGAACCGATGCCGGCAACATTGGCACCCAGCACAGCAGTTCTTATTTTGATGAATTAAGCGCCATGCAGCAGGCGGGTTTTGATTTGTGGAGTTTGCTGCAGGCCGCTACCATCAACGGCGCCAAAGCCATCGGTAAAGAAAAAGAATGGGGCAGTCTTAAAGTGGGCAAAACAGCCAATATGGTGCTGCTGCAGGCCAACCCGCTGGACAGCCTGACCAACTGGCAAAAAGCGGCCTGGATCATCAACAAAGGCGTAGCCATTCAACCCGACTCGCTGCAAATAAACTCACCCGAAAGCCTGGCCCAGGAGCAGTTGAATGCCTATAACAACCACGACTTGGAAGCTTTTTTAAAACCCTATGCAGAGGATGTAGAGGTTTATACTTTTCCGGATCAATTACGGTTCAAAGGAAAAGAAGAAATGAGAAAGCGCTACCAGTTTATTACCCGGACGCCACAGTTGTACTGCGATCTGCAAAACCGCATCGTGCAGGGCAATACGGTGATCGACCATGAAAAGGTATACGGTTTTGGCAGCCAGCCGGTTTATGTCATTGCCGTTTACAAAATGGAAAATGGCAAAATCAAAAAAGTGTATTTCATTCAGTAGATATAGCCTGGGTGCAGTTGGTGATAATTTATTTTTAGGCGACGGGATTCTGGCCTCAATTTTTCAGTTCATTTAAAAACAACAGCCATGACAGACCAGAAAAACACAAGTAATGAAAAGGCAAACACCAGTCCTAACAAACCCATGCCGGAAGACGTGCTGAATGCAGCACAAGATCCCCAGTCCATAAAGGATCCTTTGAAAGAAGAGCTTGATAAGGCAGCCCGGGCAAAAGGAAATGAAGGCAACCGCCATGCAGCGGGGCATGAAGAAGAAGGCAGGAAATAAACCCATGTAGAAAATCTTCAAAACCCCATGCATGAACAGGTATTAAGGCTTAACAGCACTGTACTGTGCACTTTTACTCCCGCTTTAACAGACGATATAAAACACCGCCATTAAACCTGCATGGCTTTAACTGATCCATTATAAAAAATACCATCGGGCATGAAAACAACCATTTTTACCATATTAGCGATTGTCTGCTGGGCCGGCATTTCGGCTGCGGCCCAAAGTAAAGCCCGGCAACTGGACCGACTGGTCAAAGACCCTAAAACAGCCGAAAACGCCGCCAAAGCAGATGTGTATATTGACCACCGCCAGAAAGTGATCCTGGATACGACCCAAAAAGCGGTATCACCCGCCGCCACGCCTAAAAGGCAAAAGAAAAAAGCCAACCCGCCAACCGGAAAATAGTTCTAAAAAAATATCCCGCAACTGAGCGGGATATTTTTTGGTTTTTGACAGGAATAGCTTACTTCATTTTCCGGGCGTCTATCGTGCCTTTAAAGGCGGGCCGGTCCAGGATCTTGTTGCCGGAGGTAACTTCCGGACGCTCCTCGTAACCGGATTCTCCTCTTTTAGCAATGCGGCTTGTGAAAGCACCCGTAGTAATGTATTTGATGGCACTGGCCAGGCAGGACTCTTTTAGGTCGCCCCAGTCTTTGTCCAATCCATCCGCCACTTTGTTGCTGAGGGGAATACCGCCAAAATAGGATCCTTCACCGTTTTTATTGGTAGTGCGGAATGAAACCGGGAAGATGTACCAGTCGGATACCGGGATGGGAAAATAACCCACGGGCTTGCCATAAGTATTGCTGGGCCCTACCAGTTTTACATCATGCATATAGGGTTTTAAATTGTTGATGAGCAGTTCACTGGCAGAGGCTGTGCTGCTGCTGACAATAAAAAAGATCCGGTCCAGGTTCAACGATCCCAGTTTTTTGAAGTTGTCGGTGCTGTTGTACCGGGTGTATTTGTCGTTGTACTGCTGCTTCATCATCAGGTTGCCGTTGGCGGCCAAAGGCGCCAGGTAGTTGGCCAGTTTTTCCTGCACCGATACGTAACCGCCGCCATTGTAGCGCAGGTCTACCACCACATCGTTAACATTTTTGCCGGAAAAGTTGCTGAAGATGCGGCTGAACTGGTTGTACACTTCCGTGGTATCGCCCAAAAAAGAATTAAACACCAGATAGCCGATCCGTTTGTTGCTCACTTCATAAACCGTATCCAATACTACCGGCTGCTCTTTATAAGTAGCGGCGTTCAACGTAATGTCTACGGTGGTGTTGTCCGGCTTTACAAAAGTGAAGGAGGAACTGGAGCTGTAAAACACGTTATCAACTACAAAATTGCTGTTGTCGGTAGTCAGGTTGCTGTTACCATTGATTTTGGTAATGCGCCAGCCCCTGCGAACGCCCGCCAAGCCCGCCGGTGAGGTTTTTTCCACTGCCTTTACCCGCAGGTCGTCGCCGCTGCGGAAAAATACACCGAGACCAAAATCGCCCGCAATACCCGCACTAATATTATCCCACTCCTTTTGTTTGATGGCAAAGCTCCAGCGGTCTACCGGGTCGGTAAAGCCGGGCTCAATGCTGTATTGGCGCAGGGCCACCATGATCTTGTCCGGATCCTCATAGCGCTGCGCATCAAAGGTGGCGGGAATCTGGTTGTACCACAGGTAGATATCTTTGCTATAGCCCAGCACCGAATCTTTTACCAGGTCTTTAGAGGCCGTTGAATCGGTAGAGGGCGTTGTGTTTTCTTCACTCACATCCTTTTTACAGGCCGACAGGATGCTCAGGCCTGCGACTGCTGCCAGCAACAGGCGGCGCTTCAGAAATTGCATAAAATAGAATGGATTTTTATAGATGATGTATTATAACAATCAATGGCTCTTGGTTATTGCCCACGGCCTTGTTTTTTAACATCTAAAATCAATTTTTGTTTTCGCTTAGCCTTTGAAGCCAAAGCCACGCCCTGCCTCGTTTTTGTTACCACTTCGGCCACCTGTGGCTCTACCCTGCGGCGGTCGGGCTTTCTTTAAAACCCCATAGCATCGGTTGACAGTTGATGACAGTTGACAGGAGAGAAATCCTTCAAAAACCCATATGGCTTTCTTAAACGCTGCAGCATGATGCTTTTGCATCCGCGCCATTATCGTACGTTTTAGGGCAAGGCGCACTACCGCTTCCCATATTTCGGAATAAGGTTTGCAACCCCATAACTTTTATACTTCTTGAACAATTATTATGGCTTATTTATTTGAACCAATTACTTTCAAAAGCATTCAGCTGAAAAACCGCATTGCCGTGGCCCCCATGTGCCAGTACAGCAGCCAGGATGGCTTTGCCAACGACTGGCACCTGGTACACCTGGGCAGCCGGGCCGTAGGCGGCGCCGGGCTGATCATTACCGAGGCCACGGCCGTTTCACCCGAAGGCCGCATTTCACCGGAGGACCTGGGTCTTTGGAAAGACGAGCATATGGACTTTTTAAAACGAATCACCACCTTTATAGAAGGCTTTGGCACCGTAGCCGGCGTTCAGCTGGCGCATGCCGGCCGCAAAGCCAGCCACGAAGCGCCCTGGCTGGGCGGTGGCGTGGTTACCGACCCCAGCCGCAGCTGGACCACCGTGGCACCCAGTGCCCTTGCCTTTAAGGAAGGCGAGCCGGTGCCGCAGGAACTGGATGAATCCGGCATTGAAAAAGTCATCAGCGACTTCCGCCAGGCGGCCGCCCGGGCTTTAAGGGCCGGGTTTCGGCTGGTGGAAATTCACGCCGCCCATGGTTATTTGCTGCACGAGTTTTTATCGCCTTTGAGTAACCTCCGCACCGACGCCTACGGCGGTTCTTTTGAAAACCGCATCAGACTGCTTATGGAGGTGATTGCCGCCGTACAGGAAGTGTGGCCGGCCGAGTTGCCGCTTTTTGTGCGGATATCGGCTACCGATTGGGTGGAAGGCGGCTGGACACCGGAAGACTCGGTAGCCCTGGCAAGGCTGTTGAAAGTAAAAGGCGTGGACCTTATTGATTGTTCCTCGGGTGGCAATATATCCGGGGCTACCATTCCGGTGGGGCCTTTGTACCAGTTGCCGTTTGCCCAAAAAATTAAACAGGAAGCGGGTATTCGAACCGGAGCTGTAGGCCTGATCACCACCGCACAGGAAGCCGAGCAGATTATAGCCGACGAAAAAGCCGACCTGGTGTTGTTGGCCCGCCAGATGTTGCGCGACCCTTACTTTCCGCTGCACGCCGCCAAAAAACTGGACGCGGAAGCTACCTGGCCGGTGCAATACCTGCGTGCCAAACGATAAAGTATTGTGGTCAGTGCAGCCGGCTCAACCCAGTTGAAAACTGAGGGGGTTGGCACTTTCGCCGCCGGGGTTGTCCCCTTTCTTTAAACTGCCCAGGTAAGCATCGCAATTTGGACAGTGAATTTCCTGATGATCGGCAAGGCCGTACAAATCAATCAAAATGGTTTCACTGCCTTTACCCTCCCATTTGCAATGATCACATTGCAGGGTTTTATCATCAAAGTCGTTTTCGTAATAAATGGGATCCATTGTTTTTTGTTTAAGACATTTGGTGGGTTCGCCTGATCGGCACCAGGGTTTCAAAATTCATTATCTTTTGGGCGGCTCCTTCTTAAAGTTAAAACGTTTTAAAAGTTCCTATCACCTTCATTTGATCTATGGCAAAAAGAAAAAGTGCCGGTATTTTATTATACCGATCCAGCAGCAGCGGCTGGGAAGTTTTCCTGGTGCACCCCGGCGGTCCCTTCTGGACTAATAAGGAGAATGGCGCCTGGTCCATACCCAAGGGTGAGTTTGAAGACGGAGAAGCGCCGCTGGCGGCGGCCCTGCGGGAGTTTGCAGAAGAAACCGGCGCCACGCTCCACCGCCATGAACACTTTATCGAATTGGCACCCGTAGTACAAAAAGCCGGCAAGCAGGTGTATGCATGGGCTTTTGAAGGAAATATAGATGCCGCCGCTATTCGGTGCAATACGTTTAAAGTGCAATGGCCACCCGGCTCCGGCCAGTGGAAAACCTTTCCGGAAGTAGACAAGGCCGCCTGGTTTTCGTTGGCGGACGCACGGCAAAAAATCAACCCCGCACAAGTGGCCTTTATTGAGGAACTGATAGAAAAGTTAAATGCCTGAAGGGTTTTTATTACCGCTTTTAAATGGCCATCTTACTTTATTTCCAGCGGCGGCAGCATCATGTTTTCATCCCCCAACGGCTGTTTAATACTATCAGCTATTTGTTGTCCCCTATATTTACAAAAAATACTTTGTGAAACGCACTGCACCCTTTCTTTTATTACTCACCGGGCTTTCTGTTTTATCGGGTTACCTGCTTTCAAAAGCTTCCCTGGTAGGCAGAACCGGCATCAACTTATTTTACAAAGAGTATAGGTTTTTAAAAGTATGGTGGAAAGGTGCGGCCCTGGTACTGGCGGTCTGGCTGGTGCTGTTTGCCTTGCAGGGTATGGCACACCTCAAACTAGAGCGGCGCAAAGCCAATGGGGTGCACGCCCTGGCTATTGTAGTGGCCCTGACGGGATTATTTTTTACCTATAGCGATTTTAGAAATGACTTGTCGCACCGTTTACTCGGCGAACGTTTTCATTTAGGCGCTTACCTTTTCTGGATCGGCTGGCTGGGTATCAGTTTATTTTATTTAACGCAGCCCAGGGCTAAGCTGGCGGAGCCGGTAGTTACCGAAATACCATAAGCGGTTACGCAACTGCGTGGCCCAATGCGGCAGGTCGCCTTGCGTGTGGTGCGGCGGGTTGTTGCCATTGTATTTTCTTTAAAAGCCCATAGGGCAAAGGGACGCTGGTAAGGTTATTGCAAAAATGCAACAGCAGTCCGGGCATGAAACTTCCATTCCATCTTTCCGACATGTTAAAGCGCATTGAAACCGCCGTGGCACCTTTTCCCAAGGCGGCTATGTTTGAACTGTACGAACGCGGCTTTACCACTTTGTTTGAACAACTGGTTTCGTGCATTATTTCCATCCGTACGTTGGATGAAACCACCATCCCGGTATCGGAACGTTTGTTTCAGGTAGCCCGCACACCGGAAGCCTTGCTCCAGTTAACACCCGCAGCATTGGAAGAAATTTTATATGGCTGCACCTTTCCCGGTCAAAAAGCGTATACCATGCTGGGCATTGCCCGGGCGGCAGTAGAACAATATAACGGGAAGCTGCCGGCCGATTTTGAAAAGCTTACTGCCCTAAAAGGAGTTGGACCCAAGTGCGCCAACCTGGCTTTGGGTGTAGCCTCCGGCCAGGCCGCCATCAGCGTGGATGTACATGTGCACCGGGTAGTAAACCGATGGGGCTTTATACAAACCACCCAACCCGAACAAACCATGCGGGTGCTGCAGGAAAAAGTACCGGTAAAAAACTGGATCGACATTAACCGCCTGCTCATGCCTTTTGGCAAGCATATTTGTACCGGCCGGCTTCCGCACTGCTCTACCTGCCCGGTGCTGGAATACTGCCGCCAGGTGGGGGTAACCCGGCACCGCTAAGACTTTGGATGTTTGCGGTCCCACTCCTGTTAAGGCGGCATTGATGTGACCACCACTTTTCTATTGCGCAGCACTTTGGCTCCTGGTTGATCAGCGGATTGAAAAATGTAAGCAGCTTTAGTTATCATCAGCATCAGCCCAGGTATTTTCTTTTCAGCGACACCACCTGAACCCTCACACTGTCATAAACCACACTCATTACCAAAACAGCGGCGGCTAAAAATAAGCTCAAGACACCATACCTAACATAAAGGAGCCCACCTGCCATACCGCCCAGGAAGAAAAAAAAGATAATGGTCAGGCGCAACCGGATGGAGGCGGTAAGCTTTTTTTGCTGCTCCGCTTTTTTAAAAAAGAACAACTGAGACAGCTCAATGCCCAAATCGGTAAACAGCCCGGTCAGGTGGGTGGTGCGGACTACGGCATTGGAAAGGCTGGTAACCAGCGCATTTTGCAACCCCATAGCAAACAGCAGGCTGCAGGCCACGGCATTGGTATGTTGTGCAATGGTAGCCGGAGAGAGCAAGGCCACCCACACCAGGATCAACAACTCTATACTAACCGGCATGGTATTCACCAGGCGGGTGTTCCGGCTGGACATGGCTTCCACCATCAGGTTAGAGCAAAATGCACCCAAAAAGAACGACAGAATATAAAGCAGGTACACCCAGGCCTGGGTAAAATTGCGCTGCACCATTTCATCGGCAAAAAAGGCAAAATGACCGGTGACATTGGTGGTGAGCTTCTGAATGGCAAACAGACCGGTTACATTGACAATGCCGGCTACAAACGACAATAAAGAGGCGAGCCTTAAGTTATGCTTGAGTGTACGGCTTTTCCCTCGGTGCCTGAACATAATGCCAGATTGAAATGGATAATAAAGTCAAAAGCCTGATGGCTTTTCAAAGTACAGCTTCTTTTTTTAAAGTTCATGATAAGTATAAACCGTCCGCTCAAACAACCGCATCTGTCCCTGGCTTGGCTGAAAGGCTATTTCAAAAGCCTATATAAGTCCGGGCTCAACTTCTTTAAAACCCCATATCCCCATAAGACCGGCGGCCAGGAGTAAATTGAAGCTTTCGTGGCTTCTGAAAAAAACAGCTGCAGCGAAAGCTTGTTTAACTGAACCATTCTATTAGTTTTGCGGCAGCAATCGCTGTTCAATACTTTATGAAAAACGTTCTGTATACTATCCTGTTTGCCCTTGGAATGCAAAGCTGTGCTAACCAGCAGCCATCCACAGAGGTGATCGCCCCGGCCAACACCCACG
>JAEWAC010000068.1 GCA_023391895.1 Bacteroidota bacterium | reverse complement strand
TTATTCTGAATAACCTGGAAGGCTTCTACAACAAACTCAACATCGAACAAATAAAGGCTCTTTGCCACCGGCGGTTTGGCGTGGGTGCCGACGGCCTCATGCTGCTGAACAAAAAAGAAGGCTACGACTTTGAAATGAAGTACTACAATGCCGATGGCCGCGAAGCCTCCATGTGTGGCAACGGCGGCCGTTGCCTGGTAAAGTTTGCCAGTGATATGGGTATTTTAAGAAGTGAGTACAAGTTTTTGGCTATAGATGGAGAACACCAGGCATCCATTGACATAGACGGTACCGTGGCTTTGAAAATGAACGACGTAAAAGGCATTGAACAAATGAACGGTGCTTTTATACTCAATACCGGTTCACCGCACTATGTACTGCTCAGGGATGACGTTTTTAAGCTCGATGTGTTTAAACGGGGCCGCGAAATCCGCTACAGTCCGGAGTTTGAACAAGAAGGCATTAACGTGAACTTTGTAGAGCAACTGGAACTGCCCTACCAGATCAGGGTGTGTACCTATGAAAGAGGCGTAGAAGACGAAACCCTCTCCTGCGGTACCGGCGTTACCGCCGCGGCCCTGGTTTGCAGTCATAACGAAAACGGCTTTAACCATGTGGATGTAGAAACCAAAGGCGGCAAACTAAGCGTGGAGTACGACAAACTGGATGATACTTATAAAAACATCTGGCTGATTGGCCCCGCCCAAAAGGTATTTGAAGGCACAATAGTAATTTGATTGTTAACTTGAGCCCATTAATGTACGCAGAACACATTCTTACATGATCCAGTACTTCAAACATATTGACCAAAAAACCGTACAGACAGAAGCCCCTGAAAACGACTCCTGGATCAATGTGCTGCCTCCTCTCAAACAGGAAGAGTTTACCCGGTTATCCAAGCAGCTCAATATTCCGTTAGACTTTTTAACCGACTCGCTGGATATTGATGAACGGACGCGGTTTGAAGAAGAAGACAATGTGCGGCTGATCGTAATAAAAACGCCTACTGAAAACAACTCTTTCAACGACAGCGATGCCTTTTATATTACCATTCCCATCTGTATTATACTTACGCACAACCAGATTGTAACGGTCAATTCGTTTGAAAACCCTGCTATAAAAAAGTTTTTGAACACCTACCAGAACCGCCATTCCGATAAAAAGAACATGATGGTGCTGAAGGTGTTTGAAAAAGTGGTGCAGAACTTCATGGAGTATTTAAAGGAGATTAACCAGCGCCGCAATATCATTGAAATAAAGCTGTACGATGCCAGCCGCAATGAACACCTGCTGCAACTGATGCGGATACAAAAAAGCCTGGTGTATTTTGTTACGGCCCTCCGCTCCAACGAATTGTTGTTTTTAAAGCTGGAACGCACCAATTTTCTCGGTCTCAATGAAGCGGAAAAGGAGCTTTTGGAAGACCTGATTGTAGACATCTCTCAGGCCCTGGAAATGGCCAACATTTATACCAACATCTTTAGCAGTACGCTGGATGCCTTTGCCTCCATTATTGCCAACAACCAGAATGAGGTTTTAAAGCGTTTGTCGGTGATCACCATCGTGCTTACTTTCCCGGTATTGATAGCCAGTTTGTTCGGCATGAACGTTCCCAGCGGTTTTGAGCACTCCAGATATGCCTTTTATGTGGTAGCACTGCTGTCGTTTGCCATATCGGCTATGGTAGGCTGGTTTTTCCTGCGAAAGAAACTTTTTAAATAATGAAAAATGTAAAACTAAAAATGAAAAAAAAGGGAGCCTGCAGGTTTTCCATTTTTTACATTTTACATTTTAAATTCTCTCATACGTAACTATTTAGAAAAACTACATTCATGTTTCGTTTCAACATCCGGGTATATGGGGTTTTAAAGAATGAGGAAAACGCAATTTTGGTAAGCGATGAGCTGATCCGCGGACAGTATTATACCAAGTTTCCCGGCGGCGGGCTGGAATACGGCGAAGGCACCCGCGACTGCCTGAAACGGGAATTTATGGAGGAAATGAACCTGAAAGTAGAGGTAGACGACCACATCTACACCACTGACTTTTTCCAGGTTTCCGCTTTTCACCCCGATCACCAGATCGTTTCCATTTATTACTGGGTAAAAGCACTGGAGCCCATACAGGCCCGCATCAGCACCACTCCTTTTCATTTTGACGAAACCCAGATGCTCAACTATAACCAGCACAACGAAACGGAAAGTTTTCGTTTTATTGATTGGCATGAGCTTTCGGAAGAAAGCGTTACCCTGCCCATTGATAAAATAGTGGTGCGGATGCTGAAAGAAAGCCGCTGCTAGTTACTGCGCATGGCAGACTTCTTCATTTCGTAAGCCAGGTTTTTGCCCAGGTACCGCTCGATCAGTGCATGTACAAAATAGATCATGGGGGTTAACAACACCGCCACCACAAACTTGTAAATATAATTACCAACGCAAATAGCCATTACCTGTGCAAAAGACCAGGGCTGTACATTGCCGGTAATCCGGGGCGCCACGTAAAAAGCAATAAACAGCACCACAAACGAATCAATAAACTGCGACACCACGGTAGAGCCGGTGGCCCTCAGCCAAATGTTTTTTTCGCCGGTAACCTCCTTGATCTTGTGAAACACATATACATCCAGGATCTGGCTGACAAGGAAGGCGACCAGAGAAGCCACAATAATAGCCTGGCTTTGCCCGAAAATACCACTGAAGGCCAGGTTGCTGTCGGGCACACCATGGTAGTAATCCTTGGCCCAGAAGTCGGCCGGGGTTAAACTGATAGCACCCGAAAACATGACAAAAGCATAGGCAATCAGGGCAATGGTAAAATAAGAAAGAAACCGCACCCCTTTGGGCCCGTAATATTCATTAATAATGTCGGTCATGATAAACACCACCGGCCACAGTAAAACCCCTGCCGTGAGGTTGAACGAAAAAGGTTGCCCGAAAAAAGTAAGGCTCACCGGGTTGAAACCAAAAGTTTGCTCCAGCGAAAACAATTTTGAACCCATCAGTTCGGCGATCAGGGCATTGGCAATAAAAAAACCCGCCAGTATCAGGAACAGCTTGGTGGACCGGTCTTTAATTATAGATTGTATCATTCAAAAAGAATAGGATAAACAGTAGTTGTACCAATAGAAAAATGAAATTAGTAATCACCAGCCATTTAGGCACCAGCAGCCATAAATTCTTTTTCCATACAGCCTGAATTAAATATAACAAATGCACCAGCGGATTAAAAATAAAAACGGCTAAAAAGTAACCCATCACCACGATCGTGGAAACAACAACCTGGCTGCCGATAAAATCTTTCCATTGCAGCAGGGCACTCAGCAAAAAGAAAAGGTTACAGATAAAAGCCACCCGGGATAAAAACAAAAGCCAGCGCATGAATAGGTTCAAATAAATAAGGCGGCAATATAGCTTAGTTCACAATCCGTTAACAAAATAAAGCTTCGCTGCCATTTTAAGATAAATAGGCAATTATCTGTGCAAAATAGCATTATTTTGTCCACCTTTAATTGCGGTATATGAACAACGGAACGTTTAAAAAAGTTCTACCTCATCTTATAGCGGTTGTGATCTTTTTATTAGTGGCTGTTATTTATTGCAAGCCCGTGCTGGAAGGCCAGGTATTGCACCAGGATGATGTAACTCAGTGGAAAGCCATGGCGCAAAATTCATTTGTGTACAAGGAAACACACGGCCGCTTTCCATTATGGACCAATGGCATGTTCAGCGGGATGCCAGCTTACCAGATTGCCATGGAGTCCGAAAATGTCGTTTCGCCAGGCTGGTTTTATCACTTGCTGACTTTGGGATTGCCCAAACCTATATCGTTTTTTTTCCTGGCCTGCATTTGTTTTTATTTCCTGGCGCTGGTGTTACGCGCCAACCCCTACGTAGCCATAGCGGGCGCATTGGCGTATGCTTACGCAACGTATAACCCTATTATTATTGCGGCTGGCCATGATACCAAAATGCAGTCGATTGCCCTGATGCCGGCCCTTGTAGGTTCTATTATACTGCTTTATGAAAAAAAATACTGGCTGGGTGGCGCATTAACGGCCCTTTTTACAGCGCTGTTGGTGGGTATGAACCACCCACAGATAGCCTACTATACCTTTTTGATCCTGCTGTTCATGTCCATTGCTTATGCCATTAACTGGATCCGCCAAAAACAACTCAGGCACCTGTTCCTGTCCGTGGCTATTGTTCTGGCCGCAGGCATTACCGGGGTTTTAAGCAATGCCGTCAGCCTGTTCACCACCTTTGAATATACAAAAGCCTCCATTCGCGGCGGCACCGAACTGAACGATCAAAACACCACTAAAACCGGTTTAAGCAAAGACTATGCGCTCAGCTATAGTATGTATAAGTTAGAGCCCTTTGTGATGATGGTCCCGAAAATGTTTGGAGGCAGCAGCGGCCTGGAAGTATCGGAAGAAGACTCCAAAGCCATTGAAGCGCTGCGGCAAATGCCCCAGGAACTGGCGCAGCAACTGCAGTATAACCTGGGTGCCTACTGGGGTGGCATTGGTGGCACGTCCGGCCCTCCTTATGTAGGCGCTATCATCTGCTTTCTAACGCTGATTGGCTTTTTTATTTTAGACAGCAAACACAAATGGTGGATCCTGGCAGCTTCCGTATTAGCCATTTTGATGAGCTGGGGCAGTTACTTTGAAGGGTTTAATACCTTTCTTTTAAACCACCTGCCTTTCTACAATAAATTCAGGGCCCCCAGCATGACCATTGTTATCCCAACGCTGCTGTTCTGCATGATGGCCGTGCTTACGCTGCAGAAGATAATAACTGCCGAAGATAAAAATGCGTTGTGGGAAAGCTATAAAAAAGGCTTGTACCTGACGGCCGGTGTGTTTGGTGTGCTGTTCCTGATCTATTTCACCGCTGATTATTCCAGTGAAGGAGATAAAAGACTGGGCCAGCAACTTGCAGCCGCCCCCGACCAGGTAAAAGAATACGTGAGAACGTTTCTGAATGCTTTGAAAGAAGACCGCCGGGGGTTGTTTATGAGCAGCCTGTTACGCTCCCTGTTTTTTATAGCGGCCGCGGCTGCCATGCTGTGGTTCAGCATCCGGAAAAACATCTCCCAGCAGTTGGTAATAGGCGTTGTAGGTGTAATGGCCTTTATTGATGTAATGGCCATTGATACGCACTACCTGAACAGCAATAACTACCAGGATGAAACGGAATACCAGGCGAATTTTACGCCAACAGCAGCAGATACGCAGATCCTGCAGGACACGTCTTATTACCGGGTATTTGACATAAGGCGCGGCATTAGCCAGGCGCTTGGTTTAGGATACGCCATTCCTTCTTATTTCCATAAATCCATTGGCGGATACCACCCTGCCAAACTGAGCATTTACCAGGATCTGATTGAACACCAGCTTTACAAATTCCCGCAATCCATGCCGGTGGTCAATATGCTGAATACCAAGTATATCATCCAGGCCAACCAACAAGGACAAGACCAGGTCTATACCAACCCGGAAGCGATGGGTGCCGCCTGGTTTGTAAAAGAAGTAAAATTTGAAAATGATGCGGCAGCCGTAATGAGTGCTTTAGATAACTTCAGCCCGGCCAGCACTGCCGTCCTGTTTTCTAAAGACAAGGGCCTGGTACCCAACGCCGCCTCTGATAGTACAGGAAGCATACAGTTGGTTAAAAACGACAATGATGTTGCCACGTATGTTTCCAACTCGGCTACCGGTGGCTTTGCCGTATTCAGTGAGATTTATTACCCTTATGGCTGGAAAGCCTATATTGACGGTAAAGAAGTGCCCATTGTACGCACTAATTACGTGTTGCGAGGCTTTTCAGTTCCGGCTGGCCAGCACGAAATCAGGTTTGAGTTCAAGCCGGCTTCTTACTACACCGGTGAAACGGTTTCCCTGATTGCCAGCATCATCATTTTAGCTTTTATAGCCCTGGCTGCTTTCCAGGTTTACCGACATAGAAAAACAGCCGTACCGGTACACGTGAAGCACACGGACAAAAATGCGTAGCGCTCATCCTGTCATATCGGTTATCATATGCTCGTACAACCGCGAGGATTATATCATCAATGCCATTGACAGCCTGTACCATCAAACACTTCCCAAAGACCAGTTCGAAGTGTTTGTGGTGGACAACAACAGCATTGACAATACCGAAGCTTTGGTGGAAGCCTACATTCGTGAGCATGAAGATTATAATATTGTGTACCTGACCGAATCGCGGCAGGGTGCCTCTTATGCCCGCAACACCGGAGCAGCTTTTGCCAAAGGCCGTCTCCTGTGCTTTATGGACGATGATGCTGTGGCCGAAAAAGATTACCTGGAGCGCATTGTCTCCTTTTTTGAACAACATCCCGATGCGTCAGGTTTGGGTGGCCGGATCATTCCCAAATACATTCCGGAAGAACCTAAATGGATGTCGCATTTTGTTTCCTCCCTGGTAGGCAACTTTGATTACAGTCCGCACATAGCCGAATTCAAACCCGGCAAGTACCCGCTGGAATCCAATATGGTCGTTCAAAAAGCCGATTTTGATGCCATTGGTGGTTTCAATACGGCCCTGCCCGGGGTAAAAGGCACCTTGCGCATTGGTGGAGAAGGCAAAGATTTTTTCCTGCGCCTGCAAACCCTTGGTAAAAAAATCTATTACGATCCCTCGGTTATTGTACACCATGTGGTGGAAGTAAAAAAGCTGACGCCCCATTATATGTACCGCGTAGCCTCCGGCATTGGTCGCGGTGAGCGGGTAAGAATGTTAGCCATCAGTAAATGGGCTTTTTACAAAAAATGTTTAGAATACCTGTACAAACTGGCGGGCTCCGTGGTGCTGGGTATTTTATATGCTTTAAAGGGAAAACCGGCCCAAAGCTGGCCGGTCATCCAATTCCGTATAGATGCGCTAAAAGGATTACTGGGTAGATAGCCTGAACCATGATTGGGGGGAGATTTAGAAGATTAGCAAGAGAATGGGAAACCTACCCATGACACCGCTCTTGAAGAAAAAGCAAGCCAGAAGCAGCGTATCCATTCCCGCTATTAAATGAACCTATGGGATTTTAAAAGACTTTCCTGCTGAAAAACACTCAACCTTCATCTGTCAACTTTGACATGTGTTTTTAAAGCATTGTTAGCACATTTTTCAGCCGTGTCTCTCCAAAGGACACGGCATTTTTATATGAGGTTTTGAAAAAGTTGGTTCGTATATCGAGATATAAGAAAAGCACTAAAACAATTGTTTCAAGAACCCATATAGATTTTAAGCAAATACTTGATCTAATATAACAGCTCAACTGATAAATAAAAGTCAAATATGCTCATTCAAAAGTTGAATAAGTACTATTGCCTGGTCTCCCTCTCCTTCAGGAGAGGGATCAAGGGTGAGGCATAGGTTTTTAAAATATTTTATAAAAATGCGGTTGGTTGCGGATGATGACAGGACTTAGCACCCATAGTTTCAGCACGTTTCTTCCAAACTGAAATACCCTGTTCCATTGAGACCATGGGGTTTTGAAAGAAAATAAATCATGAAGCGTAGCGGCCATAAAAAACACCAGTACCCCCCAGGAATAATTCAGCAATAAAATGAGGAACCAGCCTACACCGTATTGTTTGCGCACCCGCAAATGATTGGATACCATCAGTTGCAGGCCTTTTTTATCATACAAATTATAATAGCCCTTTTCCTGCAGGTTCTGGCTTTTGTTAATGGTAGCACCTTCCAGGTGAATGATGTGCAAGTCACCGAAAATGCAAAGCGGGCCCCCTTTTTTCAACCGGCTGCACCACTCCACTTCTTCTCCATATAAAAAGAAATCTTCGTCCATCATACCCGCTTTTTCTACAGCTTCCTTTTTCACCATCAAAAATGCACCGCTGATCCAGTCTACCTCCTCTACCCTTTTTGCCTGCTGCACATTGGGTACTTTGCTCCTGGTTTTATAACCCACCCAGCGGATGAAATTGCCCCAGTAAGGAATGGGCAATAAATGATTCAATCCTCCTTTTACAAAAAAGTTACCCGAAATTTGCGGCTGTCTATCTGCATCCAGCAACTGTACGCCGGCTGCCACATAGCCTGAGCTTTTCAATTGCCGGTAACATTGCTCAATGGAGTTATCAATGGCTAAGGTATCAGGGTTCAGCAATAAGTAAGCATCTCCCTTCGCCGCTCTCATACCGGCATTATTGGCCCTTGAAAAGCCCGCATTATAACCCATGTCTATCCATTGCACTGCTGGAAATTGCTGTAAGATCAAGGCCTTCCCCTGTTCATCCGCACTGTTATCCACTATGATGATTTCAAAAGAAACATTTTTGTTATAAGTGTAAACAGAGGCAATACAATCCCGGATGAGTGCGGCAGAATAAAAATTGACAATGATAATGGTCAGGGAAACCGGCGCTTGATATGCAGGAACAGCACTCATTACTTTATCTATTTGTTTATCCTCCAGAAGGTATAACTCAGGGCCATCATTATTTTTGAATAAACTCCTTTCTGCAAAGAGGCAAGTGACAATTGTTGTTGGCGACGCAACATATGCAAAATGACAGCCGGCACCTCCTCTTTTTTAACACCATTGGTCTTAATATCCTCCATGCTCCTGATCTGGTAGTTGCGAAGCAGCCGCCAGTAATAATCATAAATCAATATATCCTTAAAAGCATCATCGCCTATTTTTCCGGCAAACCAGATGTTTTCTTTGAAAATAATGTCATCATTATCCCGGCAAAAAACGGTGGTCTGGTCTTCGTGCAAACCAATGCTCACCAAATGCTTGTTGATATAATAATAGTTATGACCATTTTTTAATAATCTGGAATAATAGTCAACATCCACCAGCCAGATAAAGCGTTCGTCATACCGGATGGAAACCCTTTTGCGCAGCACCGTATTACTGGGCGGACCAATCACCTGCGCCAGCACCAGGTGATCCGGATGTTGTTTCATAGTTTTCAGCAAACGGGGCCGTGCCTGCAAAATGGTTTTGCTGCCCTGTTCGTCAATGGCGGTGTTCTGGCAAAAAACAAAGTCCACTTCCGGATGAGATTGGAAAACCCGTACATATTGCTCCAGCGCATCGGGGGCGTGATACCAGTCGTCCTGGTGCATTAAAACCATCAGTTCGCCATTGGACCGGTCCAATGATGCATTCCAGTTTTTAGGGCTCTTTAATGCCGGCACATTATGAAAATAATGAATGGCCAGGTCTTTTCTGAAAGGTTCAATGGCTTCTTTTATATCTTCGTCGGGCGAATCGTCAGATATAATAATTTCAACCTGCTTATAGGTTTGCTGTACAACAGATTGAAGGCACCGTACCACGTACTGTGGTTTTTTATAGGCCGGTATGCAAATACTGATAAGTGGTTGAGCCATGAATTGAAAACATGAACAAAGTAGCGGCAAATATAGTTAAAGGAATGGTAGGCCGGTTGCGGGGCTGGCAAAGGACACGTACCAGTGCTGAACTGGGCTGGCTGCAGGAAAAGATTTTAAAGCACCAGAAGGATTTACACTTGTTTCTTACTTCAGAATTTCTGAAAAGTATAATATAATAATTAATTAAGCCCTACAATTAAACAAAGTTCAATAAAGTTATCGGCTCATAACATTCTTCTGTCTTTATGCTAATAAAAAAATATTTAAAGTAACATGAAAAAGTCCTAATCAGTATAATTTATTAAGAGCCAATACTTTGCTGGCGAATTACCAACTCACCTATATTTGTATAAATTAAAATATAGAAAATTTAAATTAATGAGCAGAAAATATTGATTGCGATTTTCCACTAACTACCTTGACATAAAAGCTACCATTTTCATTTTTATTAATAAACTTATGGCGATGAATGATTTAGAAAAATACTTTAGACAAAATACAGGTAGAGTTATTTCTAAATGGGCACATTATTTTGACATTTACGACAGACATTTTTCAAGATTTAGAAATAAAGAAATTGTAATACTTGAAATAGGAGTATACCAGGGAGGTAGCCTTCAGATGTGGAGAAATTACTTTGGAGATAAAGCTAAAATTTACGGCATTGATATAAATCCAAAGTGTAAAGAACTAGAAGAAGAAGGAATCGAAATTTTTATAGGATCTCAGTCTGATAGGAAGTTTTTGAGAGAAGTAAAAAAGTCAATTCCTCCAATCGATATTTTAATTGATGATGGTGGACATACAATGAAGCAACAAATTATAAGCTTTGAAGAGTTATTTGACAATGTGAAAGACAATGGAATATACTTATGTGAAGATCTACATACTTCGTATTGGTTAGATTTTGGTGGTGGTTATAAGAGAAAAGGTACATTTATTGAATATAGCAAAAACTTTATTGATTATTTAAATGCTTACCATTCAGAACAGAAATCTTTACAAGTTAACCATTTTACCCAATCTGTTGAATCTATTCATTATTATGATAGTGTATTGGTGATTGAAAAAAAGAATAGAGAAAAACCAATCAATGAAAGAATAGGAAATTTTGTTTTTATGGACGCAAATTTGGATGTACCTGCATCCAAACTCCAAAAAAAATTACCGCGCTTTTTTAAGAAAAATGTAAACAAGTTATTGAGGTATTTCAGATTACCCGGAATTGAATAAAAGTTGATTACGGTGGCTATTTCAAAAGATACAACTATGGAACATTCGATTCCTTTTATTTCAGTTGTTATACCTTGTTATAATGATGGCATTTACTTACCGGAAACTATTGCACATTTAAAAAAGCAAACCTATCAACATTTTGAAATTATTATTGTTAATGACGGTTCTACTGATTCGAAAACATTAGAAACATTAGAAGAATTTTCACAGCAAGGTATAATTGTACTTCATAAAGAGAATGGCCGTATGTCTTCGGCAAGAAACTATGGAGTAAAACATGCAAAGGGTGAATTGATTGCTTCACTTGATGCTGATGATTATTTTCATCCTACATTCTTCGAAAAAGCAATCAAGGTTTTAGGTCAAAACAGTACAGTTGCTGTAGTCACAAGTTATATACAGCTATTCGGCGAAATCAATAAAGTTTCAAAACCAAGAGGGGGTAATGAAAACAACTTTCTTTTTTCAAATCAGTGTCCTGCTTGCGCCATGGTCAGAAAAAGTTGTTGGGATGCAGTTGGGGGCTATGATGAAGCCATGGTGAATGGTTATGAAGATTGGGAATTTTATATTCGTATAACACAAAAAGGCTGGACTATTCATGTCATTCCTGAAAAACTGTTTTTCTACCGGCAAACTCAAAAGTCCACCCATAAAAATTACACATTACCGAACCGTTCACAACTAATCAATTATATTGTAGATAAACATAAAGAGTGGTATATTAAAAAAATAAAGGAATTGATTATTGATGAAAATGTTATTTTTCGAAAAAGTAGGATTTCATACCGGCTTATAGTAGAGATGATTGGAAATAGACTCAAAGAGACCTATTAACTTACTGCACTAAAACCAAAGTTCCTTTTTTGAATATTTCTCCACAAAAAGTTTTTGCTTTAATATAATATACATAAACTCCTTTTGGTTGTTTTAAACCTTTATAGCTTCCGTCCCAACAAGCAGAAATATCCCTTGAATAAAAGACTTGTTCCCCCCACCGGTTATAAATGTGTATTGAATAATCATCAATACTACCTAAATACTTAACTCTGAAACAGTCATTTTTACCATCATAATTGGGTGTGAATGCTGATGGCACATAAAAGCCTTTATCTCCTGTATTGGACACATTTACTGTAACACTATCCTTAACCAGACAACCTTCCTGAGAACGAATAGTTACTGTGTAAGTAGTTGTCTGTCTTGGTGACGCTATTGGGTTAGGAATTGAAGTGTTGGACAACCCTGAAGAAGGAAACCATTCAACCCCAACACCTCCTTTCGCCAACAACTGGATATTTGTATTTGAACAATCTACATCTCCCGATTTAGTTACAGAACTGACAGGAAGAGGATTTACGGCAACTATGGTGGATATGGAATCTTCCATTTCACAAACAAAATCTTTTATATATACTTTATAAGTGGTCGTTTCTTTAGGAATGGCTCTTACCGATTCTGTTTCAGTAGTTAAAAGTGTACTTGCAGGGCTCCATTTATAGATATCTCCTCCGGAAGCCGTTAAAGTCACAGTATCTCCAATACATAAAGAGCTAGATAAGGGAGTGACACCAAAAACCGGTTTGGGCTTCACCATAACTTTAACAGAGTCAATTCCAGTACAGCCATTGCTACCTGTAGTTGATACGTAATACAAAGTAGTTTGAGATGGCGTAGCTATTGGGTCAGAAATACTATGATTCGATAAGCTATTGGAGGGAGTCCAACTAAATCTCATACCTCCTTCCGCTTTTAACTGAACATGTGATGCTTCACATACGGTAGTATCATTTGTAACCTTTACTTCAGGTAATGACTTTACAATAACAGAAATCTTACTGGACTCACTACACCCTTCATTCGTAGCAGTAAATGTATATTGGGTAGTAGCCAATGGTGTAGCGGTTGGATTGATTATGTTATCCTTTGATAAACCAGCAGAGGGTTGCCAACTGTATGTAGTTGCATTTTGAACTTTAGGATTTAATATAACTGGAGTGCCTAAACAGGTTTCTAATTCGCTGATATATTCAATGATGGGTTTTTCAACAACTGATACTGTAATTGTATCTTTTTGCGTACAACCTTCATTATTAATTGCTTCAGCTATATAAGTAGTGGTTTGTAAAGGCTTTGTTATAGGCTTTTTACTATTAGGATCATCCAAATACAGTGCTGGAATCCATTTTACATTGTCACTTTGGTTCACTTCTGCCTTTAGCTGAACCGTTGCATCCTTGCATATTGAGATATCAGAACCAACATTAACCAGGGGCCTTGGTGAAACATTTACTTTTACCGTCTCTTGCTTCAACAAGACTTCGCCAAAGAAAATATCATCCAGCGCAAAATCATTTCCATCAAGCAATTCATTTAAATTTATTATGGTTATGGTAGCAGAAGTGTTAGCACCAGAATTCCATGTAGTATAAAATTGCCTCCATAAACAACTCTCACTACTGGCATTTATAACACCACCTATCGTTTGTCCATTGATAACAAACTGCAACTGTGCTGGGTTTATTGTTGTTATGGTTTGTAACCATGTTGAAAAAACATAATTGGTATTGGGCCGAATAGCAATGGTTTGGGTCCATACTTTGGCACCTCTTTTATCAGCACCGTTGACCATCATCATATTACCGGTAGCGGTAGTGTGGTCAGTACACGATATCATACCCGAATGCCAGGCCTTAATATTATTGCCCACATTATACACTCCAGCAGGGAGACCGGAGTTGGCAAAAATATAATCAGACTGGAAGTCTTTATTGCCATTCGAAAAATCGCCATTGATGACCAAGTTATTACCAATAGTTTTTGAAGTAAAACTATAAGTAGTAGTAGTTACAGGCTTTGCAGTTGGCTGTCTCACCTTTGAATTATCAAGACCAGATGCGGGCAACCAGCAAAACTCCAGGCCCTCATTTACAGTTCTCAAAATTACACTATCACCCATACAAATAGTAGTATCTGAAGTTGCAATCACATCGGCTTGTTGCACATTCACCATTAACCTTTTTGTGATACTATCTTTACATCCTTCCTCGTTTTGCACTCTGAGCTTAACATTATAAACATTAAAATCAGCATATTTTACAGAAGGACTGGCATTTCCGCTACTAGTTTGTCCATTTCCAAACTCCCACTCATATAGCTTGATGTCTTTTATATTTGAAACAAACTGGACATTTTTAGGATTACAAACATCCTGTGAAAAACTAAAATCAGGTAGAAGAGGTTTGTCACATGGCTTGATATTACAGGAATCTACAACTAACTTACAGTTTGGATTCGTTTTATTGATACTTGCACTCCCGCCTAATTTGCCATTCCATGCAGTGTTACCTTGCTTGTTTAGAAGATTATCAAAGGTATAATAAGCGAGTAAACCTGGGGTTGATTGAGGAGAAGGTAAAGACCCGGACATGAAGCTTTTAATTTCCTCTTGGGTTCTGGCGATATTCCAAATTCTTACTTCATTGATATACCCTATAAAATTTTCTTGCGTAGTTTGGTTATAGTATAACCCAATCTGTGTTTGCCAATCATTTAACACCATATTTCCTGAGGCCGCTATTTGGCTCATCAAAAATCCATTTCTATAAAACTTTAACGCCGTGCCATCATAAACCATAGCTACATGATAAGTTTTATTTAATTGTATAGGGCAAATAGTTGGTGTTTTATAATACCCATTGGTAGTAGTGATTTCTGCAGAACTTGGGCGTAATAGATAATTACAATCCTTGGGGTCTTCGTGTTTAGACACAACATCGCCCTGAAACAAATCAATTCCATTCCAGGGTGCTGTTCTGTTTATCAATGCCTCTACAGTAATTTTGTTTCCTGTTACATCTAAATCTCCTACCCTTATATAAGAGGGCTGGCTCGGCAAGCTAACCCAGTTATTACAAGTCTGACTTTTACTTAAAACTGAGAGTAGTAAAAATGAGGCTAAACAAAAAAGTTTAAAGGGGCAAATTTTTTTCAATTTGCCAACTTGTTGAGTTCTCACAGTATGCAAAAAGTAGTTTTGGTTGTAGATATTTTAATAAATATATAAAAAGACTAAAAATTATCTAAGTTCTTATTCTTTTAATTTTTGCAGGAATAATTCCAGTCCTTTTTGTTTTTGGGGGGTCAGGTTGTAACTAATGCATTGGGTGAAATAGTTTTTCAGATCATAAACCTCAAAGCTTAATTCTGCAATAACGTTATCCAACTGCTCAATGCCCACTTTGTTGGCTTGGTTGAACGATTCAATAAAGGCCTGCGGCAGCTGTTTATTGGCGATCCAGGCGGCAAAAACAAAGGGCAATCCGGTATGCTGTTTCCAGGCGGCCCCTAAATCGTAAATGTATTTAGACCTTTGGCGCTGCTCCAGTGCCCGGTCGCCGATCACCACACCGGCGGCAGTGTCTTTTATTTCATCGCGGTAGTCTTCGCCGGAGGCATCAATCAACTCCACTTCCTGCTGCCAGTATTCTTTGAGCAGCACCTGCGCCAGGCGCACAGAAGTGCGGGACTGGTAATCGAGATAGACTTTTTTCACTTGCGTGATGGGCACTTCACTGAAAATCCCCACCGATGCCACTTCACCTTCCGCACCAATGCAGTAATCGCCTACAATGTGCCATTCTTTTAACCTGGGAATGACCGCCACTGGCACCAGACCCATGTCTACTTTTCCATCAATCAGGAGCTGAGCAATTTTAGCAGGATAATCCTCTATCAATTCAATTTCTTTCAAAATGGCATGCCGTTTTACACCATATAAAAGAGGCTTGGTGTTGAGATAACTAACGGCTGCAACTTTAATCTTATCCAAAAGAAGTAATTTTGGCCGCAAAGATAAACTACTGAGCTTCAAACATTATGGAATTAACAGCCCTTACTGCTATCTCTCCCGTTGACGGACGCTACCGCAAACAGGTGCAGCACCTGGATGAATATTTTTCGGAATATGCCCTGATCAAATACCGTGTACTGGTAGAAATTGAATACTTATTCTTTTTGTCACATAAAAAATTCTTTCCCCTTTCGGCCAAAGCCGTTAAGCACCTGAATGCTGTAAAAGAGGAATTTTCGGTAGAACAGGCCCAGGAGATCAAGCAGATTGAAGCCACCACCAACCATGATGTAAAAGCCGTAGAGTATTTTCTGAAAAAAGAGCTGGAAAAGACCGATGCGCTGGATGCCAAAGAGTGGGTGCACTTTGGTTTAACCTCGCAGGACGTGAACAATACGGCCATTCCGCTTTTGTGGAAACACGCCATCGAGTTTGAATACCTGCCTTCGCTGCTCAATTTAAATACCCAGTTAAAGTTGCTGGCCCAAAACTGGAAAGACGTGCCGATGCTAGCCCGCACCCACGGACAACCTGCTTCTCCTACCCGCTTAGGCAAAGAAATCATGGTGTTTGTGGAGCGGATTGAAAACGCCATTGAGCTGTTGATCAACATTCCGTTCAGTGCCAAGTTTGGCGGCGCCACCGGCAACTTCAACGCCCACCATATCGCTTTTCCCAAAACAGACTGGGTGAAGTTTGCCAACGAATTTGTGGAAGATGTATTGGGTTTGCAGCGGTCGCAGTTTACCACGCAGATCGAGCATTACGATAACCTGGCCGCTTACTTTGATGCCATGAAACGCATCAACTCCATCCTTATGGATTTTAGCCGCGATGTCTGGACCTATATTTCCATGGACTACTTCAAACAAAAGATCAAACAGGGCGAAGTGGGTTCATCGGCCATGCCGCATAAAGTAAACCCTATTGATTTTGAAAACGCAGAAGGTAATCTGGGCATTGCCAACGCGGTTTTGGAACATTTGGCTGCTAAACTTCCCATCTCCCGCCTGCAACGCGACCTAACGGATTCTACGGTGCTGCGCAATATTGGCGTTCCGTTTTCACATACCATTTTATCTTTTAAATCCATCGAAAAAGGCCTGAACAAACTGGTGCTGAATGATGAAAAGATCTATGAGGATCTGGATAATAACTGGGCGGTGGTGGCCGAAGCCATTCAAACGGTGCTGCGCCGGGAGCAATACCCCAACCCGTATGAGGCTTTGAAAGAGTTGACCCGCGGCAAGGCTAAAATCGATCAAAAAGCCATACACCAGTTTATTGACGGTCTGGATGTAACGGCCACGCTAAAGAAAGAATTAAAAAAAATCACCCCGCATAACTATACTGGTATAGAGCCCCAATGGGAAGAATAATTTTCTAGCACGCTATTTGCCTATGCAGGGCAAAATGAAAAGCCGTGAAGAAAGTATTAGCAGGTTGGTGCTTTTTGATTTATCTGTCTAGCTGCGATACTGTAGCGGCAGATGCGCCTTCGCTGGAAGGCCGCTATATTGGTTATTTTCACCGGTTGGGTAGCGATACGGCCGAAGTTTCCCTCCAGTTTGTGGGTTACCAGTTCGAGGGAATGAGCAGTGCCGCCGGTTATCCTGCCATTGGAAAGGGCTCGTTCAGGCAAACCGATGCCTACATTAGCTTTGCCGACTCCAGCCAATGGACTCCCGACTTTGACCGGTCTCTGGTATTGAAGGGAGACTACCAGTACCAGGAAAATATAGACGGCACCATCCGCATTTGGAAGGAAGATGAAAACACCACCGATGAATTTATCTTAAAGCGTTGCCTGCAATAAGTTATTGCGGTAACTACCGATAGCTGGCCGTTATTGCGGCGCCTGTACTTTTGTGTTGCGAGGGCAGCAATACCAAGTGAAGTTTCTTTATTCCTTCATATTTTAGCCCTATACACCAACTCTTTTAAAACCCCATATTGCTGTTTATTTCTTCGCCATATGGGATTTTTAAGAAGATCTAGCGCCTCTCACCTTTGTCATGCTGAACTTGTTTCAGCATCTCCTGTTAACTTCTTGAAAACCCCATATAGCATTAACAGATGACTATTGCCTTTTCTTACGATAATTAGCGCTTCTTACTTTTTCTCCCCGAAAAAGGGGAGCAAAAAGTTCAAGGCCAACCCGATCGCTCCGCCCGTTTGGCCTTGCCCACGCACAGCAACCCTCCCTACAGCGGGTATCACTCATTAAACTCTGTAGGTAATTTGAAGAGTTACAACTGGTATGGGTTTTAAAAGAGTTGAGTCTTTTTGCGTGTTAGGGTCAACTACTGCAGGTGCGGTATCCCGCTATGCTTTTCTTACAGCAATGGGTGTCTCAAACTATCGCGGGATAAGGCGCTGAACCAGTCGTGATCTTTGTCCTGCTTTTTTGGTTTTGCCTTTTAACTTTTGACTTCTGCCTTTTGCCTTAAGCTTTTAGCCTTCTGTCTTCCGCATTCTGCATTCTTTCAAAACCCCATACGCCTCTACCCAACTTATAACTTACCACTTATAACTTCTTCTGTGGACTGTCGTCTGTCGACCGTGGACCCACCTACTTATGCACCTCGCTGGTAAAGTGAAACTCGATGTCCGGGTTGTTGGTACGCTCTGTATTCAAAAACCACTCGCTTTGCGCCAGGTACACCAGGTGGCCGTCTTTGTCTTCTGCAATATTGCCCTGCTTAAAGCGGGTGAATTCCTCCAGCTTTTTAGGGTCTTTGCTGGTAATCCAACAGGCCTTATAAAATGGTAAGGAATTGAACTGTACCGAAGCACCATATTCGTGCAGCAGGCGGTACTGAATTACTTCAAACTGCAGCTCACCTACGCAGCCAATGATCTTTTTATTGCCTCCATATTGAGTAAACAACTGCGCCACGCCTTCATCAGTTAACTGCATCAGGCCTTTTTCCAGTTGCTTGGTTTTCATTGGGTCCTTATTCACCACTTCCTTAAATATCTCCGGCGAGAAGGTAGGGATACCCGTAAAAAAGAAATCTTCTCCTTCGGTAAGGGTATCACCAATTTTAAAGTTGCCCGTGTCAAACAAACCCACCACATCACCGGCATAAGCATCATCCACCACGGCTTTTTCGCGGGCCATGAAAGAATAAGGGTTGCTGAACCGAACGTCTTTATCCAGCCGTACGTGGTGAAAATATTTGTTGCGCTCAAACTTGCCGGAGCAAACCCTTAAAAAGGCGATGCGGTCGCGGTGCTTGGGGTCGAGGTTGGCGTGAATTTTAAAAATAAAGCCGCTGAATTTGTCTTCATTGACCGCTATGGGGCGTTTGTTGGTTTCGCGGTTGCGCGGTGTGGGTGCAATGCGGATAAAGGTGTCCAGCATTTCCTTCACGCCAAAGTTGTTAATGGCAGAGCCAAAAAATACCGGCGCCACATCACCGCTTAAGTAATCGGCCACATTCAATTCGCCATATACGCCGTCTATTAGCTCTACGTCTTCTCTTAATACAGCCGCATCCCTTTCACCCAGCTTTTCGTTCAGTATGTTGGAGGCTAGATCAGAGATGGAAAGGGTATCATCATCGGTTGCCTTGGTATTGGGGGTAAACAGGCGAAGGCTTTTGTTGTGCAGGTCGTACACACCTTTAAAGTCCTTACCCTGGTTGATGGGCCAGGTCATGGGGTGCAGGAAAATGGATAGTTCTTTTTCAATTTCTTCCAGCAGGTCAAAACGGTTTTTGCCGTCACGGTCCAGCTTGTTGATAAATACGATAACCGGCGTTTTGCGCATGCGGCATAGCTGCATCAGGCGGCGGGTTTGTTCCTCTACCCCGTTCACACTGTCCACCACCAGGATCACGCTGTCCACGGCCGTCAGGGTACGATAGGTATCTTCTGCAAAGTCCTTGTGACCCGGCGTATCCAGCAGGTTGATCAGCGTGTTGTTGTATTCAAAGCTCATCACCGAAGTAGCCACCGAAATGCCCCTTTGCCGCTCAATTTCCATAAAGTCGGACGTCGCGCCTTTTTTGATCTTGTTGCTTTTAACGGCACCGGCCACCTGAATGGCGCCCCCAAACAACAGGAATTTTTCGGTCAAAGTGGTTTTACCGGCATCCGGGTGCGATATAATGGCAAAAGTTTTCCGGCGGCTGATTTCGTTTTCGTATTTCATTGTGCTTTGGTGGCAACTTCTTTTAAACTACAGCAGCGCAGGTGTTATGGCTCAACAGGCGGCTGCAGGACGGTTACCTTTTTTCAGTTTTTGCGGCTGCAAAGGTAACATTATCAACGTTAATAAGTATTGAAAGTAAGGGCTTTAAAAACCCATATGCGGGGCCGCAAATTTGCTGGCCTATCACAAATGCAAAAACATGGCGCACCAACTTTACAAGCTGCTTATATGGGTGCAGGGGCTTTATTCTTTGCTCACGGCTTTATGGGGACTCCTTGATATTGACAGCTTTATGCTGGTAACCGGGCCAAAATATGATGTATGGCTGGTAAAAACCGTTTCCGTCCTGCTGGTGGCCATTTCTGCCTGCCTGTTTTGCCACCTGGCGGTTCGAACCCACCCTTTGCCGGCCATTGCACTGGGCGGCCTTACCGCTTTGGGTCTGGCGGCTATTGATATTTATTATACCACTATTGACCGCATAAAGTGGGTGTACCTGCTGGATGCAGGGGCAGAAATTTTGTTTGCTACCCTATGGTTGTACCTGCTGGCCCACCGGCATCAACTGGCTGAAGAGAAGTCTCGCTCCTGACGCTGCAGTCCCGGCACTTCACCTGTACATAAACAGCCGCCTAAAATTGCCACTCAGGGTTGACGTTAGTGTTTTTGTTAATATTTTTGTAGTAGACAATCAAATACATCGTTGTTTAAATTCCAGGTGTAGAAAACCTGCCTCTGGTTCAACAAACAGATGGGCTATTTCTCCTCATCCTTGGGGCAAGAGCTGCCTTTTTAAACGGGAGAGACGCAATGGCACAATCCGGTATTGTTTTTTATTTATATAGGACAAAGTGAGAATTATGGCAGAATACACGAGGGGCCAGGAAGGAAGACGAGAGGGTCATTCTGGTCATAATCAAAACAATATGGAAAAGGCACGCCGGCGCAATAAGGGCGTTGGTTTTGAGAACATGAATTTTGAGGAGCGCAGAGCACCTTATGGGCACAGTGGCAGACCGGAGAATGAGGAAAAGGGAAATGCTCCTAAGGCACCAGGCGATCGGCGTGATGACCGCTAAAAAGGCCCGGCTACAAAAGCCGGGCTTTTTTTTTCGAGCAGCAATGCCGCCAACAGGGAGAAACCTCCGATCGATGGCAGCCGCTCTTGTAATTACATGGATGCGCTACTGTAAAACCACTTAAATTTGTAGACATGCGCCGTCTACTTGCCATCCTTTCCACCAGTTTTAAAATGGCCCTGCAGGAGCTGTACCGAAACAAGCTCCGCACTTTTCTTTCCCTTTTTGGCGTCACCATCGGTATTTTTTGCATCATCGGGGTGCTGGCCACCGTCAACAGCCTGGAACAAAACATACAAACCGAAATCAAATCGCTGGGCACCAATACCATTTATATTGACAAGTGGGAGTATGCCGCCCAGGGACCCGACTACCCGTGGTGGAAATATGCCAACCGTCCCTCGCCCAAATATGAGGAACTGGAAGAAATAAAGGAAAGAACCCCTACGGCACAGTACGCAGCTTATCAAATTAACACACAGGATAATGTAGAAGGCTCCGGCAATGTGCTGCAGTCCGTACGCTTATATGGGATTTCGAAAGAGTTTACCGACATACAGCCCATAGATATTGCCCACGGCCGGCTAATGACCGAATCGGAATACGACCGTGGCTCCAACGCGGTGGTGATAGGCTTTGAAATCGCCGACAAATTGTTTGGCAGTTCGGAAAGGGCCTTGGGCAAGCTACTGACCATCAGGGGCAAAAAAAACCTGGTGGCAGGCGTTATCAAAAAACAGGGCGCTCAAATGATTGGCGGCTGGCAGTTTGACCAAAGCGTTGTGATGCCTTACCGCTATGCCCGCACCATCATGGATGAGTTGCGCTCCGACCCCGTGATCCTGGTGCAGGGCAAAGCTACCATCAACAGCAAAGTACTGCAGGATGACCTGCGGGGCGCTATGCGCAGCATCCGCAAGCTGAGCCCGTTGCAGGAGGATAATTTTTCGCTCAACGACGTGAACGATTTCAGCGATGCCCTGAGCAGTGCTTTTGTTAGCATCAATATTGGCGGCTGGGCCATTGGTGCCCTTTCTTTTATTGTGGGCATTTTTGGGGTGGCCAACATCATGTTTGTAACAGTAAAAGAACGCACCAACCAGATTGGTTTGAAAAAAGCCATTGGCGCCAAAAAATACATCATTCTTTACGAGTTCCTGGCCGAGTCGGCTTTTTTGTGCATTATTGGTGGTTTGATGGGTTTGCTGCTGGTCTTTATACTCACCAAGATTATCACCCTTGTTTTTAATTTCCCGGTTTTTTTATCCGTGAGTGTTATTGTAATGGCCCTGCTGATTTGTATTGCCGCTGGTATCATTGCCGGCATTATACCCGCTTCGCAGGCTGCTCGTATGGATCCGGTGGTTGCCATCCGGAGCAAGTAAAAGCAAAATGAAAAATTAAAATGTAAAATGCCTTGACCTCTTTCTTACTTTAAAGGAAAGGAACTGTTTTTTACTTTTTAATTTTGCACCTTTCATTTTTCATACAAGAAGTGTTTTCATGAACGATACAAAAACGAGCGGCATCACCCTACTGGCTATAGAATCTTCCTGCGACGAAACTTCGGCCGCCGTTTGCCAGGACGGAAAAATATTGTCCAACTTTATTGCCAACCAAAAGGTGCATGAAAAATACGGTGGCGTGGTACCGGAGCTGGCTAGCAGGGCCCACCTGCAAAACATTGTTCCGGTGGTGGATGTGGCCTTGCAAAAGGCCGGTGTTACCTTATCCGAACTGGATGCCATTGGGTTTACCCAGGCACCGGGGCTGATCGGGTCTTTACTGGTAGGCAGCCAGTTTGCCAAATCGCTGGCCCTGTCGCTCAACAAGCCCCTGATTGCCGTACACCACATGCAGGCCCATGTTTTGGCCAATCTTATTGCCGACCCTAGGCCTGCTTTTCCTTTTTTATGCTTAACGGTAAGCGGCGGCCATACCCAGATTGTGCAGGCCAACAGTCCCCTGGACCTGCAGGTAATTGGTGAGACTTTGGATGATGCCGCCGGTGAAGCTTTTGACAAATCAGCCAAAATGCTGGGACTGCCCTATCCTGGCGGCCCGCTTATTGATAAATATGCACAGGATGGCGATGCAGACCGGTTCAGGTTTGCGGAGCCGCAAATTGAAGCACTTAACTTTAGCTTTAGCGGCTTAAAAACTTCGGTGCTTTATTTTCTGCAAAAAGAAACCAAGGCCAATCCGCAGTTTATACAGGAGAACTTACCGCACCTGTGTGCTTCTATTCAAAAA
>JAEWAC010000048.1 GCA_023391895.1 Bacteroidota bacterium | reverse complement strand
AAAGTCTTTGATCATTAACAAAAACCGGGTTAAAGAAATGTATAAGCACTTCAACGGCCGTTTTATATTTATTATGAACGATAAAAATCAAACCCGCCTTACCTCCGGACTTACGTATCATGAATTCATTAAGACGGAGTTTGCGTTATAGTTACCTTTTACTTTTTTTGGTTTCTCTCTTACTGCTTTCTTTATACTCCTCTTAAAAGCCCATATGGCTTTTTAAAGAAGATACTGCCCATTTCCATTTTCGTACAAGCCCAACAGTTGGCGCCATTCCTCACACGGTTTGCTCCTTTTTCGCTGCGGCTACCTTAAGGAGGTTATAGTTTTAAACTTTCAAAGAAAGCTATGGTTACCTCTCAACTGATCATTTTACCGCTCATCAATTCCGTTGCCTCTACTGTAACCTGTAAGCCGCTGCCGCGTCAAAGTTGCTGCCGGCTGCTCCACCAATTATCCTTAAAAATAACCGTTGGTGATAAAATATAGTATTATGTAATGCAAAGTACCTACTTTTGGATTGTAATTATTAATGACAAGTACTAATTGATTCATATGAGAAAAATATTAACCTTATTAACTGTTACTGCTTTAAGCAGTTTGTCCTTTATCAGCCAGGCTCAGGAGCAAAAAGGCCGCATCAGTGGCCGGGTAGAAGATGGTAGTCAAAAAGTGATTGAGTCCGCTACCGTTTCACTTTTACGCTCTGCCGATTCTTCTTTGGTAAAAATCAACGCGGCCGACAAAACCGGAAAGTTTGTGTTTGACAACATCCCTACCGGCAAATACCTGATCAGCGTATCGGCTGTTGGCCATCAGAAAGCCTATACGACCGCTTTTGAAATTGGCAACGCCAACGCAACCGTAGATCTGAAGCCGATTGCTTTGGCACCCGCCACCAAAGACCTGACAGCCGTGACCGTGGTAGCCAAAAAGCCTTTGATTGAACAAAAAATTGACCGGACCGTGGTGAACGTGGAGGCTTCTCCCACCAATGTGGGCAGCTCGGCCCTGGAAGTGCTGGAAAAGTCACCCGGTATCACCGTAGATAAAGATGGTAACATCAGCCTGAAGGGTAAAGAAGGTGTGATGGTACTGGTTGACGGCCGTCCTACCCAACTGGGCGGTGCTGACCTGGCCAACCTGCTGAGGAGCATGAACGCTAGCCAGCTGGACCAAATTGAAATCATGACCAATCCGCCGGCAAAGTTCGATGCAGCCGGTAATGCAGGCATCATCAACATCAAAACCAAAAAGAACAAGCAGTTTGGTTATAACGGAACCGTTTCCGTGGGTTACGGCCAGGGCCGCTATCCCAAGACCAACGAAAGCCTCAACTTTAATTATCGCCAGGGCAAAGTCAACGTTTTTACAACCCTGAGCCACAACTACCGTCAGCACTTTGAAGCTTTGGATATCCAGCGCAGGTTTTATGAAAAAGGCACCAAGAACCTGAGTGCTTATTTTGACCAGGAGGCCCGGATGCAGAATAAGTCTAACTCGTATAACGGCAAACTGGGTATGGATTATTTTGCCTCCAAAAACACTACGATCGGTTTTGTGGTGGGCGGTTTGTCCAACCCCGGTGAGTTTGTAAACAGAAACACTTCGCTGATTTCGGATGTGAACGGTCAGCTGACCAGCCAGGCCAGGGCTTTGTCTTCTTCTTCTGCCGAATTCAAAAACTTTACCAGCAACCTCAACTTCCGCCAGGTACTGGATACAACCGGCAAAGAACTGACAGCAGATTTCGATTTCCTGACGTACGACTCCCGCGATCAGCAAAATTTATCCAATTACTATTATGACAATATAGGTAATGTAGCTGCCAAAGGCGATACCTTGTACGGATTGCTGCCGCAAAAAATTAATATCTGGAGCGGCAAGGCGGATTATTTGCACCCGCTGAAAAAAGGAGCCCGTTTTGAAGCCGGTATCAAAAGCAGTATTGTAAAAACAGACAACAATGCCAATTATGATACGGTACATAATGGACAGGTGATGCATGATTATAGCCGCAGCAACTACTTTATATATGAAGAAAACATCAATGCTGCTTATGTAAACCTGAGTGGTCCTTTAAGCAAAAAGTGGAACGGTCAATTAGGTTTAAGGCTGGAAAACACCAATGCACGTGGCAACCAGGTAACGGATGATACGGTTTTTAACCGCAATTACACCCAATTGTTCCCCACCGCTTTTCTGCAATATGTAATGGATAAAAACAACCAGTTGTCCGTTAACTATGGCCGTAGAATCCGCCGCCCCAACTACGAAAGCCTGAATCCTTTTATTGAATTCCTGGATCGTTATACCTATCAGCAGGGCAACCCGGATTTAAAACCCCAATTCAGCCATAACATTGAATTGAGTCATACACACAGGAACTTTTTAACCACCACCCTTAACTATACCCAAACCAACGACATCATTCAGCAGGTAATTGAGCAAAATGCAGAAAAACAGGAAACATTTATTAGAAGAGCCAATATTGCCAGGCAACGCCAGTATGGGATTTCTGTCAATGCCAATGTGCCCATTACCAAATGGTGGACCAGCAGTATCTATGTAAATGCGTCAGACAATCTGTTTGAAGGAATCGTAAATGACGCTCCGGTAACTGTAGAAGCCCAGATGGTGATGCTGAACACCACACAACAGTTCAAATTAGGTAAGACCTTAAGTGCCGAGATCAGTGGTTTTTACAGAACTAAAGGCGTGGAAGGTGTGATCATTACAGATCCTATGGGTATGGTCAACTTTGGACTGAGCCAACAGGTTTTGAAAAACAAAGGCACGGTAAGATTGAATGTGCGGGATATCTTTTATACCCAGAGGTTCCAGGCTATTACCAAGTATGGCGACGTAGACGCAGCTTTCCAAAACAGAAGAGACAGCCGCGTGGTGAATGTGGGCTTTACTTATCGCTTCAGCAAAGGCAAAATGAATGGTGGATCTAAAAGAAGAACCGGTGGCGCCAATGACGAACAAAGCCGGGTAGGCGTTGCCGACAACTAAGCAACTGCTTTAATAAACCAACTATACTGCTATTATCCCGTTCATCAAGAACGGGATGATTTTTCAGCCATCTGCCAATTTTAACTGTAACAAAATAGCAACAGCAGGCGTCAAAGGCTGTATACTTTTCAAACTATCTGTTATGCAATTTTTTTCATCAATGACTGCTGCTACGGTTTTACGGAAGTACAGCCTTGCTCAACAAAAGAGCAAACTGTATCGGGAGACTTTAACTGTTTTTCACAAATACCATCATTCATAAGCCATAGTAACCGCTTGTGTATTGATAAACTTTAGCGGCCCTTTGCAACAGTTAACTACCGTTTCATCACAATTCATTACAACACACATTTTTCATGAACCATATTTGCACCACTTTTAAATTTTGTAAAACCAAGCATATGAGAAAAATTTACCTGCTACTGCTTATCAACATCCTGGTGGGAGCTACGGCTTTTGCACAGACAGGAAAAATATCAGGCACTGTACAAGAAGAGGGCGGTAAAGGACTCCAGGCGGCAACTGTTTCCTTACTGCGCTCCAGTGATTCCGGCCTGGTAAAAGTAGCCGTATCGGACAAAGCCGGCTTGTATGAATTTGTCAACATCAAGGAAGGAAAATATTTTGTGGCCGCAAGTTCTGTAGGCTTTGCCACCAGCCGCTCAGCTGCCTTTGATTTGGGTGCCGGCAAAAGTGTAGAAGTACCTGCTATTTCAATGGTAGGTACCGCTAATAGCATGGCAGGTGTAACCGTGCAGGCTAAAAGACCCTTTATAGAAACCAAGATTGATAAAACCGTGGTGAACGTGGAAGCTTCGCCTACCAATGCCGGTGCTACGGCTCTGGAAGTGCTGGAGAAATCGCCCGGTATAACCGTCAATGCAGATGGCGCCATTAGCCTGCGGGGCAAGCAAGGCGTGATTGTGATGATGGATGGCAAGCCCACTTACTTATCGGCTTCGGACCTGGCCAATATGCTGAAAAACATGCCTGCTTCCTCCCTGGACCAGATAGAGATTATGACCAATCCTTCTTCCAAATATGATGCAGCGGGTAATTCCGGTATCATCAATATCAAAACCAAAAAAGGAAAAACAGCCGGTTTTAACGGCAGCATCATGGTAGGAGCTACCTCCAGCATTTTTCAGGATGGCGATAAAACCTACTTTATTCCGAAGTCTCAAAACAGCTTCAACTTTAATTACCGCAAAAACAAACTGAACTTTTTTGGCAACTACAACCCCAACTACTTCCGGGGCCGCAACATACAGAAAATCGGACGCAAGTTTTACAAGGACAACGAGGAACTGGAAAGCTATACCAACCAGGAAATCCGTTTTCTGTTCAAAGGCTTTAACCAGACCTTAAAGCTGGGTGTAGACTGGTATGCCGATAAAAAGAACACGTTGGGAATAGTGGTCAGTGGCTTTTCTTTCGATGGTCAGCCCACGCCAACCACCACCACCCATGTGTACGATGCCGGCCATCAACTGCAGTCCAGCATGATATCGAAAACCCGCAACGATATTTCTTTCAAAAACTTCACTGGTAATCTTAACTGGAGACACGTATTCGATTCTGCCGGTAAAGAACTGACCGCCGATTTTGACTATGTAACTTACACGAGAGGTTCGGACATGCTGCTGGAAACCATGCCTTATGACAAGTACGGCCAACCCAACGGTGCCATTTACCTGCAAGGCAACCTGCCTTCACACATCAATATCTTTTCTTTTAAGAGCGATTACGTGCAGCCTTTTAAAAATGGCCGGGTGGAAGCAGGCATCAAAAGTAGCTATGTGAAAAACGACAACCTGGTGAACTACCAGAACAAGGTAGGCGATCAGTGGCAGTACGATAACCGCTCCAATCATTTTATTTATGAAGAAAACATCAATGCGGCTTATGTAAACGTGAACCGCCAGATAGGAAAATGGACCGTACAGGGTGGTTTGCGGGTGGAAAACACCAATGCCACCGGTGACCAGTTGACCATCAAGGAATCTTTTAAAAGAGATACTACCAACTTTTTCCCGACGGCTTTTGTAAGCTATGACGTGAACAAAACCAATAAGCTGACCGTTTCTTACAGCAAGCGCATTACCCGGCCCGGTTATCAAAACCTGAATCCGTTTATCTTTTTTGCCGATTCACTGACGTTTCAAAAAGGTAATCCCAACCTGAGGCCGCAGTATACGCACAATATGGAAATCAGCCATGCTTTTAAAAGCAAGTACATTACTACTTTGGCCTATAACAGCACCGCCGATGTCATTGCCCAGATCATTAAACCCGAAGGCATTAAAATGTTCAACACGTTTGATAATGTAGCGGAACTGAAAAACATCAGCCTGTCATTGACCATACCGGTTACGGTAGCCAAATGGTGGAACCTGAATGTGTTCAGCACCATTTTCAACAACCACTACAAAGGCATTTACAACACCAAGCCCATTGACGTGCAAACCACCTCTTTCATGGCCAATATGACCAATACGTTTACCTTAAGCAAAGGTTTAACTGCAGAGGTGAGTGGTTTTTACCGCCACCGGGGTATAGACGATCTGGCTATGCTGGAGCCAATATACCAGATGAGTTTTGGTGCCCAAAAGCAGGTGATCAAGGGTAAAGGAACCGTTCGTTTAAATGTACGGGACCCATTCCAATGGCAGCGCTACAAAGGCACCACCAAATTTGAAGGAATTGACATGACGTTTAATAGTCGGCCCGATTTTCGCGCTGTAACAGCTACGTTTACGTACCGTTTTGGTAAAAGCACCCCGCAAAACCAGCCACGCCGCCGAACCTCCGGATCCCAGGAAGAGCAGAGCCGTGTAGGCCAGGGTGGTTAAAAGATATAAGATTTTATTTTTCTCATGTGTATGTCGGCCCTCCTTTCCAGGAGGGCTTCTTTTGTATCGCGGATTTCACGGATTTTGAATAGGGATTTCACATATTCTTAATGGATTGGACAGATCGTGAGCACTATGGGGATTTAAAAGTGTTGAAAGGTTGAATGGATGAATTGTTGAGCTGGCGAGCTGCATGAACCTTTTAAAAACTCATAGGGTCCCTCCCGGTGGGGCGGGAGTTTACCTCACCCTAACCCCTCTCCTGAAGGAGAGGGGAACCAAGCATTGGATACGCTTTCAGCTTTGGCAGGGACTTATGGGCTTTTGAATGTTTTTTCAGCTTTGGCTTCCGATTTTCAAACTTCTTTAAAAACCCATATACACTCCATCTTTGAAATCTCTTTTTCAATCCTTTGATTTGAGATTTCACTTCTTCAAAAACCCATACGCCAAATCTAACCACTCAATCATTCAACTTCTTCAAAACCCCATATGCCTTTACTAATCTGCGAAATCCGCGATCCAACTCGTGAACTTGTGAACAAGTGAACTCGTGAACCTTAAACTTTAAACTCAAAACTTCTCCCAGTTCTTAATAACTTTAAGCCTTAAACTAAAACTTTCAACCTTCTATGCCTTCATTTGATATTGTAAGTAAAGTAGACATGCAGGCTTTGGACAATGCCGTGAACGTAACCCGTAAAGAACTGGAAAACCGGTTTGACTTCAAGGGATCGCCTATCAAGCTGGAACTGGATAAAAAAGAGTCAAAGATCCATCTGGAAACCGAAAGCGATATGAAGATGAACCAGCTGACCGATGTACTGATGAGCCGGGGTATGAAACAAGGAATTGATCCCCAGGCATTTGACTTCAGCAACGAAGGTTACCAAAGCGGCAAGGTGTTTAAAAAGGAAGTGCCGGTGCAAAATGGCCTGAAACAGGAAGACGCCAAAAAGATCGTAAAACTCATCAAGGATTCCGGGCTAAAGGTGCAGGCGCAGATCATGGACGACTTGGTACGGGTAACCGCCAAAAAAATTGACGACCTGCAATCGGTTATTCAGTTGTGTAAAACCTCCGACCTGGGGCTGCCACTGCAATATATTAACATGCGCAGTTAAAATTAACAACCCATGTTTTTTGTTGGGTTGGATATTTTTTCTACCTTTGCGGCTTCGTAATTAAAAATTGCCGCTGTTTTATAAACTGAATTTGTCATGAAAAAAGGTCTTCATCCGGAAAATTACCGTTACGTTGTTTTTAAAGATATGAGTAACGGACATGCTTTTTTAAGCCGCTCCACTGCTGCTACAAAAGAAACTGTAAAGTGGGAAGATGGTAACGAATATCCCCTGATCAAACTGGAGATTTCTAACACATCTCACCCGTTTTTTACTGGTAAAAACGTATTGGTAGATACAGCTGGTCGTATTGATAAGTTCAAAAAGAAATACGCAAAGAAGTAATTATCAGCATTGTATTTATATTGTATGATCCCGCTTTAGGCGGGATTTTTTATTTTTATGCCTCATGGCAACTGGCAGTTATGGAAAAGATTGTTTTTACCGAGGAATTTTGCGGACCGGAAAACCTGTTTCCCTTTACGCTGACCCGACAAATACAGGACATAAGGGTAGGGGTGCTCACCATACGGGAAAAGTGGGAACAGCACCTGGGCATTCCTTCTTTTGACAAGCAGGAGGGCGATTATAAAGACCTGGACCGGGCCCTTGTGCTGGATGAATCCATTGATGACGATATTGTTTACCTCATCCATGGCAATATATTGCCCACACCCGGCCTGGTGCAGCAGGTAAAAAAGCTGCGGCCGGGCGAGTTTATTTCGGTACCCGAGCGGGAAAATATCATTTACTGCATCTCCCGCCACCAGGTCCTGAACGAAAACAAGATCAAAGTAGAAAAGGCGGTGGAACTGGATCAGGAATTGAAAGAAATCAAATACCCATGGGATATTTTTAACCTGAACGCCTGGGCTATAGCGCACGATATGGCTTTTTTAGGCAAAACTCGAAATAAAGGCCCCATCTCTGCCACTAACCACCTGGTAAACGCAGAAAACATTTTTATTGAAGAAGGTGCCCAGGTGGAGCATTGCTTTTTAAACGCTACGGACGGGCCTATTTTTATAGCCAGGGGAGCCGTTATTATGGAAGGCAGCTGTCTGAGGGGGACGGTAGCCGTGTGCGAAGGTGCTACCGTAAAGATGGGCGCCCGCATTTACGGCGCCACCACCATTGGCCCTTACTGCACCGTGGGCGGGGAGGTAAAAAACAGTATTTTATTTGGCTTCTCCAACAAAGCCCATGATGGCTACCTGGGCGACTCCGTGATAGGCGAGTGGTGCAATATGGGCGCTGGAACTTCTAACTCCAATGTAAAAAACAATGCGGCGGACGTGAAGGTGTATACGCCCAACGGACTGCACAATGCCGGTTTGAAGTGCGGGGTTTTTATGGGCGATTATACCCGTACCGCTATCAATACGTCCATCAATACGGGTACGGTTATGGGTGTGTGCTGCAATGTATTTGGCAACGGGCTCACGCCTCAATACATTCCCAGTTTTTCCTGGGGGGCGGAAGGCATAGAGCGGTACGATTTTGAAAAAGCACTGGTGCACATAGCCAATTGGAAACGATTGAAAAATAGCACGTTATCGGATAACGAATCTTTTATTTTGAGACATATCTTTGATTACTATTAACCAAACCAAATGCGTAAACAAATTGCAGCGGCCAACTGGAAAATGAACTTGACGTACCAGCAGGCTGAAAAACTATTGAACGAGATCTTAAGTAATGACGGACAACTGTCGGCTGACCAGCAGGTGATTTTTGCGGTGCCATTTCCGTACCTGATTATGGCCAACAGCGAAGTGGCCAATGAAAGCAACTATTTTATAGCCGCCCAAAACTGCTACAACAAAACATCGGGTGCTTATACCGGCGAGGTATCTGCTGAAATGCTGCAGTCCATTGGTATTCGTTACTGTGTGCTGGGGCATAGTGAAAGAAGGGAGTACTTTGGTGAAAGCAACCAGATGCTGGCCGAAAAGGTAAACATTTGCCTGCAGTACGGCATTACACCTATTTTCTGTTGTGGCGAGGCTTTATCCATCCGCGAAGCCAATACCCAAAACAGCTATGTGCAAATCCAACTGGAGGAGTCACTTTTTCATTTATCTGAAGCCGATATCCAAAAGGTGGTGATTGCTTATGAACCCATTTGGGCTATCGGTACCGGCAAAACCGCTTCTACCGAGCAGGCACAAGAAATGCACCGGCATTTACGTTCTGTAATAGAAGGCAAATACGGTAAAAACGTAGCCGATTCCATTTCTATTTTATACGGAGGAAGTGTAAAAGCTAACAATGCGGCCGAACTTTTCAACTGCCCGGATGTAGACGGTGGTCTGGTAGGCGGCGCTTCGTTGGTGGCTCAGGACTTCCTGCAAATTATTAAAGCTTTAAAACCATCAGCCTAACGCCTACATACCGCCTTGTAATAATACGCAAAAACCAGTTGCTGCTTCGCTACCTGAAAATTCGTGTTATTGTAAACGGTTCTGTTATTTATCCCCTGGAAAAAGGAAAACCCATCGTTGTTCCGCTACTGACCCAACAGTCAAAAATAGTGGTAACCGATGGGTTTCACTTTACCAGGCCTATGGAGGTGGTGTACCAGCAGTTCAATATTTACTACTACAAAGTGGTTTGTGCTATTGATGACGATCAGCTGGTGGTAGGCTTTATTTTACTGGCCTTGTTATACGCGGCCGGCCTCACTTCCGATATCCTGATCCTGAAAATAATGAGTTTTATTCCCGTGCTTTACTTTCTTTTCCTGTATTATATCAACAGGAAGGCATTTATACAGATCCGTCCCGCCTGATATCTTATCCTTGCTCCTGCACCATTTCATAATCGTTCAGCATATCCACGTGCAGTATGGTGGTATCGCCTGCGTCTGAAAGGTGGTACATGCGCCTGAACCGGGCATTTTCAACCATATCTTCCGGGGTATAGGAGGTGCGGGCAACTACCGGGTTGGCATAAACTTCGTCATGGGCTTTTAAAAAAACAAAGATTTCGGCGTGTTCCTTTTTCAGGTCTTCCAACGTTTTTCCGTATAGAGGGCTGTTGGTGGTTATGGGATGAATGATGGTCCAGTTCAGCACCAGGGCATCGAGCTTTTCCCGTTCGGTATGCAAGGAGTAAAACTGATTCAGTCCCTGTTCGTTTTTAATATTCAGGCTTACTTTTATTTCGGCTTCCATTAGGTAGTGGTCTTTATAAGGCACCACCCGGAATACGAGAGCCTGACTGTTGTTGTGTGGCGACAGCAGGGCTACATCGCTAAACAGCAGGAAAGGTTTGGGTTTGGCAAAACGGGCGTAAAAAATACCGCTTACCATGGCAAAGGTGGAAAGACCTACAAAAGCTTCAAAAGTAGCAATGGCATTGGCTAAAAGGCCTGTTGGCCGGATGTGGCCGTAGCCAACGGTGGTAAAGGTTTGGGCACTAAAGAAAAAGGCCTGTAAAAAGTTCAGCAAGGCTGTGCTTTTCCGGGTACCTTCAATATTCTCTATACCTATAATATAATAAAGGATAGCAAAGAAAACATTGATGAGAATATACGCCGCCAATAAATTGGCCCACAACTTCAGTCGTGACATTTGGATCAACGAGCTGTACCAGCTGATGCGGTTAAACACCGCTACACCTTTCCGCTTTATCCGAACAGAACCATCTTTTTGAAAGAAACGGTGGTCCTGCTGGTCGTTGGACCTGTGGATATGGAAATATCTATTGGAACTGTTTGAAAAAGGTGTTTTCCAGTTGAACATAAGCGGCGTTAACGCTGTATTAATATTACGAATTATTCCTGATCGTTTGCCTCTACAAATGTTAGCCGGCTTACTGATTTTCAACAGCTGTCCGGCAGATCAGGGCGATTGTTTTAAATTTACCCTTAATCACACCACATGGCACGGGTTTTAATCTTATTTGCTCATCCGGCTTTGGAAAAATCCAGGGTGCATCAGCAACTCGTACGGCAGGTGCCCAGGGTGGCAGGCATTACGTTTCATGATCTTTATGAAGATTATCCCGACTTTGACATAGACGTGCATAAGGAGCAGCGGCTGCTGCTGGAGCATGATATTATTATATGGCAGCATCCTTTTTACTGGTACAGTGCACCGGCCCTGATCAAACAGTGGGAAGACCTGGTGCTGGAGCATGGCTGGGCTTATGGAACGGCTGGTAAAATGCTGGCCGGAAAATATATATTGAATGCTATTAGCTGCGGGGGCCCCAAAGAAGCTTATTCCAGGAACGGCCGCAACCGGTTTACCATTCGCGAGTTTTTGGCGCCGTTCGATCAAACGGCTTTACTTTGCCAGATGCACTATTTGCCGCCTTTTGTCGTGCATGGCACCCACCGTCTTTCTATGGAGGCGATCAGTTTATATGCCTTGCAATACCGGCAGTTGCTGATGGCCCTGGTCAATGACAGCATTGTCCAAAAAGACTGGCAAAGCGTGACCTATATAAATGATTTGTTTCCGTTGCCCCAAACACTTCAATTATAACCAATGGACCAGAATTCTTTTTTATTTCAGGCAATGGTGTACCTGGCAGCAGTGGTCGTGATGGTTCCCCTGGCTAAAAAGCTGGGGCTGGGTTCTGTATTGGGCTATTTGCTGGCGGGCATTTTAATAGGTCCAGCGGTAATGGGTTTTGTAGGCACGGAAGGGCAAAGTATCATGCACTTTGCCGAGTTTGGCGTGGTCATGATGCTGTTTATCATTGGATTGGAACTGGAGCCTGCCTTGCTGTGGCGGATGCGCAAATCCATTATTGGCATGGGGAGCTTACAGGTAGTTTTAACCACCGCAGTTATAGCGGCTCTTGCTTTGGGTTTTGATCTGGTCTGGCAGCAGTCGTTGGCAGTGGGTATGATCTTATCCATGTCTTCTACCGCAATTGTACTGCAAACCCTTAATGAAAAGGGATTGATGAGAACAATGGCCGGTCAAAGCTCATTTTCTGTTTTGTTGTTTCAGGATGTAGCAGTTATTCCTATCTTGGCGATATTTCCCCTCCTGGCAACTGGTGTTCCGGAAGCGGCCGCTGCAGGTCATGACGGTGCTAGCC
>JAEWAC010000339.1 GCA_023391895.1 Bacteroidota bacterium | reverse complement strand
ACAGGTGGGAGGGTTCTTTGTCTATTGGAATAGCTTTAAGAACAGAGAATGACTTTACAAACCGATATGGACTTTTGAAGCAGTTGATAAGTTGAATGGTTAAGTATGGGTTTTTGAAGAAGTTCCCTGCTGTCAACTGTCATCTGCCAACTATAGCTGAAAAACATTCAAAAGCTCATAGGTCAATTCCAATGCTAAATTGTAATAAAGTGCCCGGCCTCACGCTCCACCGGGAGGGACCCCAAAAGCTATCTCCAAAGCTGCAATTATTTCTTGACTATAGTTATCTCCCTTTCACGAGAAGCAAGCGGTCTCACGTTTCTCATCTCACCGTTTAACGCACCCACCCCCTCACGTATGCACCGAGGCTACAAACTGCTCGTACACCTCGCGCCAGCCTTCAAACTCCGGATCGGTGCCCAAAAAACTATTGTGCCAGATGGTGCACAAAGTGCCGTTAATGGACTGCACCACGTGGGCATAATGCTTTAACTCCTCCGCAGCCTGCTGGGGCGTTAGCTTTTGCTCGTAATGGGCATTGGCATCCATAAAACAAAACGGATGCACCAGCAAAGTGGTCTTTTCTTCTTTCTGCAGGTCGTACCAGTAAAAAGGCGTAGCGATAGAAGCCCTGAAACCATTGATGCTGCCATACCCCATGGAGTAATCGTGGGAAATGCCGGCATCGATCAGGCGCCGGTAGGTTTCCGGCACGGTGAAACGGATGTAGTGCTGGCGCGAGGCCTGCACATTACGGTTGATCAGCATTTCCAGCGCGCCTTTTTCTTTTTTCAATAAAAAGCGCACATCACCACTTTGCCAGGAAGGATGCAGGCCAACGGTATAGCGGGCGGCCACATCGCGAACCAACTGCTGGAACACAGGATTTTTAATAGAGATATTTTTATCCAGTTTGCTGGTGCGGTCGGCCAATAAAAAAAAGTAAATAGGATGCAGGCCGTAGCGCTGGTGCAGGTCATCCATCCAGGCGTAGCTGTCAAAAGGATCCTGCAATTTGTTGGTCAGCACTTTGATGCGCTTGATAATGCTGCTCAGGCGGCCTTGTGCCAGCAACTGCAACATAGCGCCGGCATTGCGCTTAAAACCTTTGTTTTTAAAGCTCCAGGCAATGTCAATGTCGTAGGTAGGCACAAAAGCAAACTGCCCGCCCCGGCTGGCCCAGTCCGGCTCTTTGGACTGCAGCAGCAGCCGGAATGCTTCCAGCCAGATGTTGATCACCGGCAGGTGCAGAAACTGTTCTTTATAAGCCAGGGCATTGGTGTGGGCATAGCGGCCAAACGCATCTTTCTGGTGCGGCAGGTACTCTTCGTACCGGGTGAGCAGAAAAAAGATGGCGGCAAAAATATCAAACGGCACGTGCCCTTCGGTTTTAAAAAAAGCCTTGGTGCCGGCAAAGGCAAAACACTCGGCCTTGACCGGCCGCACGGCCGACTCCGACAGCAGCGGGTGGGGATGAATCCAGATTTCATCTTCCATGATGCTGTGGTAACTGTAGTTCAGTTTACAGGCAGCCGTGGCCTCCAGGTATTTTTGTTCGCTGCTGGTAAGTTTGATGGGAGTATGATAATACTGCGACAAAAAATCGACCACGTATTGGAGTCGTGGTGTAATGCTATGGCTATAGATAATCAATGCAAATGTGGTTTAAGTTACCGGATGATGTCATGTAGGGTACTTTAAGGATCCTCCCTGCACACCTATCCTCTTTTTACAACCGCCAACCCGTTAAAGCAGTCCGCAAACCAATCAAAATTTAAACCCTACCCTTATGCAAACCTACAAGTATGCAGATAATGAAAAAGCGTAATTGTACTTGATTATTGATGCTTTTAAATACCCATATGAAATTACGAATATAACGGATATGACTGCTTGATCGGGTTTACCGGCGCTCCTGTTCTTTCCACATCTGGTTGAACGACTTTTGGGGAAACTGAAGATCGCTGCGGTGTTTTTTCCAGTCCTTGACAAAGGTATTCACCATCCAGCTTTTTAATTTGCCCGAGCCCAGGTTCATGGTGCCGCGGTGCTGCATGGCGGTTTTCCAAAACTTCCAGGCCATGCGCTCGCCAAAGGAGCTGTGGTGTTGCGCTACCGCTTCCTGCCGGTTTTCCAGCAGCAGCTCGTGCAGGTTGATTTTTACGGCACACACCTCGGTACAGTTGCCACAGAGCGAGGAGGCATAGCTCAGGTGCTTCCAGTCGTCCATTTTTTTGAGGTGGGGCGTAATAACCGATCCAATCGGACCGCTGTAGGTAGTACCATACGTATGACCGCCAATGTTTTTGTATACGGGGCAGGCATTGAGACAGGCGCCGCAGCGGATGCAGTACAGGGACTCCCGGCTTTTTTCGTTCATCAACAGGTTGGTGCGGCCATTGTCCAGCAGGATCACGTACATTTCTTCGGGGCCATCTACCTCGCCGGCCTGTCGCGGACCGGTAACCACCGAATTGTAAACCGTTACTTTTTGCCCCGTGCCATAGCTGGCCAGCAGCGGCCAGAACAAGGCCAGGTCGCTTAGGGAAGGAATGACTTTTTCGATGCCCACCACCACAATATGGGTTTTGGGCCAGGCGCAGCTCAGGCGGCCATTGCCTTCGTTTTCGGTAACGGCTATGCCGCCCACATCGGCAATGATAAAGTTGGCGCCGGTAACTCCTACCTCGGCCTGCATGTATTTTTCCCGCAGCTTTTGGCGGGCCACCAGTGTAAGCTGGCTCGGATTGAGGTGCGGATCGGTACCCAGTTTATCGGCAAACAGCCTGGCCACGTCTTCCTTGCTTTTGTGCATGGCCGGCGTTACAATATGGTAAGGCGGCTCGTCGTCCAGTTGCTGAATGTATTCACCCAGGTCGGTTTCCACGCTTTCTATGCCATGCTTTTCCAAAAACTTATTCAGGTGAATTTCCTCCGTCACCATGCTTTTGCTTTTGACCAGCGTTTTGCAGTTTTTGGCCTCGCAGATTTTCAGGATTTCGTTCAGCGCATCCTCCGCGGTTTCGGCCCATAACACTTTGGCCCCGCGTCGGGTAATGTTGGCTTCAAACATCTCCAGCTGCTTGTCCAGGGTTTCTATAGCCCGCCACTTGATGTTCTTGGCCCGCTCCCGGGCCAGGTGCACGTCGGTAAACTGGCTTTTGCCCTGCGGCACTACGGCATTGTAACGGGCAATATTGAAGTTGATTTTGCGGCGGTGTTCGCGGTCGGCGGCTTTCACCGTACTTTTTGCTAAAAAGCTGGAGGCCTGTTCCTGCATTATGAATTCCTTTTTTTCTTTTCTGGTTTCTCCTCAAAGTGGCTAACGGCCACTTCATGCAATGTATTATAAAATTCGGTGCCGAACTTGCGGATAAGGGCTTCTTTTAAAAATTGATAGACCGGCATCTTGGCTTTTTTACCCAAAGCACAACCCGGCTGGCACAACACCTCCCGAGGCTCGTAGTTGACCATGGTATAAGCCTTGGTCTCATTGAGGCGAATGGGAAACAGGTGACAGGAGATGGGTTTTTTCCAGTCGAGCTTGCCATCATAATAGGCCGCTTCGATGCCGCACTTGATAATGCCCTGCGCATCGCGGAAGCCGTAGGCGCATAAAGTGTTATTGATGGTGGGCGTTACCCAGCCAAACTCCTGGTCGAATACAAATTTGCCTTGCTTTTCTATTTCTGCCAGGCCTTCTTTAGTGAGGTAAGGCTTTATGTGCTCGTAGTTTTCTTCAATGATTTTCATTTCGTCCGCTTCCAGCGGTGCACCGGCATCACCGTCTTCGCAGCAGCCTCCTTTACACTTGTGCAGGTCGCATACAAACCGAGCCTCCACCACTTCGTCACTGATCAGTACTTTGTCAATTGCTATCAACGCATTAATATTTGGGACAAAGGTAATCACGGAAAAAAGGACTTGGTGCGGATTTAACGGATTTGTTGAAAGCTGAAATAGTTGACAGATGACGGTTGACAGTTGACAGCGGGAAATTCTTTCAAAAGCCCCTACCAGGATCGTTGGCCGTTGTTTGTTGGCCGAAGGAAGGAGAGGCCGGGCAATGGGGTTCAATTCAGCCTTTGAACGTTTTTCGGCTATAGTTGACAGTTGACAGCAGTGCACTTCTTCAAAAGCCTATCGGACCTCGTCCTTTTATCCCTCTCCTGAAGGAGAGGGAGGCCGAACAATTGATCATAATTCAGTTTTGGTACTGACATATGACCTTTTGAACGCTTTTCATCTTCTTCAAAAACCCATATGCCACCAATCAACAATTCAACTGATCAACTCTTTTAAAAACCCATATGCTTACACGAATCTGCGCAATCTGTGATCCAGCTTGTGAACAGGTGAACTCGTGAACCTTAAACCGTCACTTCCACTGCAGCGTATTGATCAGGTGTTCCATATCCTCCCGTAAAAAGCTATTGACCGGCCGCAGGGAGTCTTCATTGGGTGTGGCCGAAAAATAAAGGGCGCCGCGCAAAAAGTGCTTCACCGAATCGGTCATAAAAAACTGGTTGGCGGTAGCGGTATTGCCTTTGAGCGTAAAATAAACGCCGTTGATGCCCCGGGGCGTGGTAAAAGCCACCGGCTCAATGGCCGACGCCTTGTAGGTATGCTGCTTGTACGACAGGGTAAAGGCATCGTTGACCAGCGAGTCGAAACGATTGCGGCCAATTTCTTTGTAGCTCAGGTGAATCCGACCGCCAAACTGCGGAAAATCAATATTGATCCAGTAAGGATTTTCGGGCTTTTGCTCAAAAAAAGCGGTATCCTGCACGACCTGCGCATAGGTGGGATACTCAAAGCGGTAAGGAAAACCAGGCTGATTGAACGACTGGTAGCTTTTGGGCGGTAAATCAATTTTAAAATAGCCCCTGGGTTTGATGGTATAATCGCCGTTGCAGGCGGCCAGCACCAACAGCACGCCTGCCGCCAGCAGTAATCTAATATTTTTCATCTCTGCTAATTGTAATCTGAACCGAGGCTATTCTGTTTTTAACGATTTCTAAAACGGTAAAGCTAAAATCGCCGGCCCGCACCACTTCATTCACAGCCGGAAACTCGCCGGCTATTTCCAGCACCAGGCCGCCCAGGGAGTCACTTTCGCCCCGCACCTCGTCAAACGTATCCACCCGCAGGTGCATTGCCCGGCACAGGTCGTGCAGCATAATTTTAGCATCTGCTATATAAGTGTTTTCGTCCAGCTTGCGCACATGGGTTTCTTCATCGTCAAATTCATCGCGGATGTCGCCAATCACTTCTTCCATAATGTCTTCCATGGTTACAATACCGCTGGTACCGCCAAATTCATCTACCACTACGGCAAAGTGGATGCGCTTGGCCTGAAACTCCTGCAGCAGATTGGCAATTTCCTTGGACTCCGGCACAAAGTACGGCACGCGGATCAGGGTATGCCAGGCAAAGTCGGGCTCTTTGATGTAAGGCAGCAGGTCTTTGGTATTGAGGATGCCCACAATTTCGTCCAGGTTGTGCTTATACACCGGCAGGCGGGAGTAATGCAGTTCTTCTACTTTTTTGATCACCTCCGGGAAAGACGTGTTATACTCTATGCCGTTGACATCAAGGCGGAAACGCATAACCTGCTTCACGGTAATGTTGCCAAACTTGACCACCCCTTTCAGGATGTTTTTTTCCTCCGTGGTGGTATGGGTGTTGTTGATGTCGATGGCTTCGTCCAGCTCCCGCAGGGAGACGGTTTGCATTTGCGTGGCCCCGCTGCGCTGGCCAATGCTGTCGGCTATGGCTACCAGGTGCAGGCTGATGCGGCGCAACAGCAGGTGCAGCCCTTCTACCACGGCCGAAGTACTGTAGGCAAACCGCAGGTTGTTTTGTGTAGCCCATACCTTGGGCAGCACCTTGGCCACCAGCACAATGACAAAGGCAATGGACACCACTTTGATCAAAAAGTCAATATCGATAGGTATGATCACGTGCACCACGCCAAACTGCAGTACGGAACTCAGTAAAAAATTGGCCAGGATGATGATACCGATGTTAAAAAAAGTACCGGCCACCAGCAAAGACGTATAAACGGCCTTACGCTCATCCAGCAAGGACGTAATGCGGCGTGCGGCGGCGTGCTGTTTGGTTTTCAGCATGTTCACATCCTTGGTTTGCAGGGAAAAAAGAGCGACCTCGGCCCCGGAAGTAATAAAGCTTAACACCAGCAGTATCAGCAGCAATACCACTAAAAACACGGCACTCTGGGGGTTGGCGGCCAACAGGGTAATAGCTAACGTATGTAAAAAATTGCCCGACGAATGGTCCAAATCAAAGGTTTTGGTGAAAGATAATATTCCTGCGGGCAGGTAAACTACCGGCCGGCAGGAATATTACAAATTTATTGGCTTTTTTAAACTTTAAAAAGATAAGTCTTCGTCGTTGTGCAGGGGCGGCGGCGCATCGGACCCACTCAGGCCTTCTATACCGGGCTCACCCTGGGGGCCGGCAGCGTGGCCGGCATCGGTACGTTTGTCCAGCATAATCAGGTTGTCGCCTACCACCTCGGTTGCAAATTTTCGATTGGCCTCCTTATCCTCCCAGCTCCGGGTCCGCAGCCGGCCTTCTATATACACCAGGCTGCCCTTATGCAGGTATTTCTGTGCCAGTTCGGCCAGGCCCCGCCACAAAACCACCGTATGCCACTCTGTTTGCGATACCAACTTACCAGACCGGTCTTTGAAGGTTTCTGTTGTAGCCAGCGGAAACTTAGCTACGGCAATGTTCCCATCCAAAAACTGCACATCCGGGTCTTTTCCTAGGTTACCGATGAGCATTACTCTGTTTACGCCTCTCATACCTTTCAATTTTTCAGTTTTAAAATCGCGCTAACTATCCTTCCACTAAATTTACTTAAAACAATCAAATTTTTTGCCAGTAACCGCTATAGATTTTTCTGCAAAAAGGCCTGCAAGGTCTTGGGAAATGGATATTTTAAAAGATCTTCTTTAAAAACCCATATATGGTTTTCCAGCTTTATTTGTTTTTTCAGCTGCAGGTGCAGAAACGAAAAATGAATTTGCTGGTGGGTTAGCTTTTGCGTGGTATGGGCCGCGGCGCTGATGACGTCATAACCGGCCGGGGGCAGGTCGTAGGATTTTTCCAGCTGGCGCAATAATTTCTCCTTGTTCCACTGGCGGTCGCCCTCTATCAGCAATACCTCGTACAAATTCTGCCAGATGTCCTTGCCGGTACGCTGGTGCAATGCAATGGCATCGGCATGCTGCAGTATGACGTAATGAAACCACCGCACCCGGGTTTTTACCTGTTTGGACTTAACGGGCAGGGCGGCCTGCTTGTTTTGCAAAAAGGCGCGGCAATGTTGATTAAAAAAACAACGGGCACACTCAGGCTGCGGCTTACAAACCGTGGCACCAAAGTCCATAATAGCCTGGTTGTATTCGCCGGCCTTGTCCTGGGGCAGCAGGTGCTGGGCCAGGGCCGCAAAATGCTTTTTGCCTTCAGTGGTATCAATAGGCAGTTCTACATCCAGGATGCGGGACAACACCCGGAAAACGTTGCCGTCCAGCACGGCATAAGGCAGGTGATAGGCAAACGAGGCAATGGCGGCGGCCGTATAGGCCCCTACCCCTTTCAAGCCCAAAATCCCTTCATAATCCCTTGGAAACACCCCGTTGAGCTCACGGGATATATAGTGCGCCGTGGCGATAAGGTTTTTACAACGAGTATAATACCCCAGGCCTTCCCACAGTTTAAACACCTGTTGCTCCGGCGCCTGGGCCAAATGGTGGACAGTAGGAAAAGTTTTAACAAAATTATTATAGTAGCTTAAACCCTGCTCCACCCGGGTTTGTTGCAGGATGATTTCGCTGAGCCAGATCTTGTACGGGTCTTTTTCCCCCTTCCAGGGCATGTGCCGCTGGTTGTCGTTGGCATTCCATTGCAACAGGCCTTGTACAAATAGTTCGATTAAATTATCGCCGGAACTTTTAATATTCATTTACCTTTTGTAATTTCCTAATATGAAAAACAATTATCCCAAGTAATTGTTGTATATCATTGACAATCATTATTTTTAATGCTATATTGCTGATAAAATACAACCTTGCTATGAGAAAAGCAGATTTGGTGAACCAGATTTCTGAAAAAACAGGCATCCCAAAAGTAGACGTTTTGGTAACGTTGGAATCGATGTTTAAAGAGATCAAGGAATCTCTTGCCAAAGGCGAAAACATCTACATCCGGGGCTTTGGTTCTTTTATAACCAAAAAAAGGGCGGCCAAAATTGGCCGGAACATAAAGAAAAATGTAGCGGTACAAATACCCGAGCATTATATACCAGCCTTTAAACCTGCCAAAGAATTTGTTGCAGAAGTAAAGAAAGTAAGCGCTGAGGGCTAACTTCGCGGAAATTTTTTTCTCGTGAATAAACCTCAGTGGATTACGGCAGGTGTTGCTTTATTTTTGGTTGTGGGTCTTTATGCGGCTACCAGTGACGCTATTTTTGGCCACCATCCCAAAAAATCGTCAACGCCGGCAGCAGCCGCCACGGCGGATCTGCATGCCGGAGAGCTGTCTATTGACTCGATTCTTGTGCATGCCCGGGAAAAATTAACGCCCCGGCAGCAAGCCCGCCTGAATTTTTTGGAAAGCAGTCTGCAAAAAGCCGGTCCGGAAGAACAATTACACCTGAACCACCAGTTGGCCCGCTACTGGCGTGATAGCGTGCGCATGTTTGAACCTTATGCCTGGTACACGGCAGAAGCCGCCCGGTTGGAAAATTCAGAAAAATCCCTCACCTTTGCAGCCCATTTGTTTTTAAACAACCTGCGGGCAGAAGGCAATCCGGAACTGAAACACTGGAAAGGCCATCAGGCGCAGGAACTGTTTGAACGGTCTTTGAAAATTAATCCGGCTAACGACTCATCTGCTGTAGGTTTGGGTGCCGTGTATCTTTTTGGAGGTATGTCGCCCAATCCCATGGAAGGCATTCAAAAGATCCGAGCGGTGGTAGAAAAAGATTCTACCAATGTGTATGCACAGATGACGTTGGGACATGCATCTATACTGTCAGGGCAACTGGACAGGGCCATTGAACGGTTTGAAAAAGTGGTACGCCTGCAGCCCCGTAATTTAGAAGCTATTTTATCGCTGGCAGAAGCAGAGGAGCGCCATGGCAACACGGCCGCCGCTGTGAGCTGGTATCGGCAAAGCCTGCCGTTGAGCAACAGCATTCCCAGATTAAGAGAAGAAGTGGAAAGAAGGATTAATGCTTTAAGCAAATAACTGATTTATAAATTATAAAAATTTTTACAGAGTATGCCTTGCGGTAAAAAAAGAAAACGTCATAAGATAGCAACACACAAGCGTAAGAAAAGATTAAGAAAGAACCGTCATAAAAAAAGAAAATAAATAGGTTCTAGACAATATTTTACCGGGGACTTCAGGGTTCCCGGTATTTACATTTATTGCTGATTGCTGCGTACCGTCGATTGCAACCCTCCCCTTCAATTTGCCCCTTCAAAGATCTTCAATAGGTTACTGCAGCACTTCGGTTTATTGACAGCAATTGGCACTGTTACAAAAAGTACGTTTATAAAGCTGTAGTAATGTGAACAAAGAATTAATTATAAATGCTACCGCACACGGTGTGGATATAGCATTGCTGGAAGATAAAAAACTGGTAGAACTACATAGCGAAAAAACCGATGCCCGGTTTGCGGTAGGCGATTTGTACTTAGGCAAAGTAAAAAAACTGATCCCCGGCTTAAATGCCGCCTTTGTAGATGTAGGCTATGAAAAAGATGCCTTTTTGCACTACACCGATCTAAGCCCATATGCCAAATCTTTATTGAAGTTTACGCAAATGGCCATCAATGATAAAACCCCCGATGGCTTTGACTTTTCGAAATTTCAAAACGAAGCAGAGATCATTAAAACCGGCAAGATCAATGAGGTACTGAACGGTAAGCCCAACATTTTAGTACAAATTCTTAAAGAACCCATAGCGGCCAAAGGCCCCCGCCTGAGCTGCGAGCTATCCCTGCCCGGACGCTTTGTAGTGTTAACACCCTTTAACGACATCGTAGCGGTATCCCGCAAAATACACTCCTCCGAGGAGCGCAAACGCCTGCAACGGATTGTAGAATCCATCAAAAGAAAAAACTTTGGCGTGATTGTGCGTACGGCCGCCGAAGGTAAAAACACGGCCGAGCTGCACGAGGACCTTACCGAGCTGTTTGCCACCTGGGATACCATTCAAAAAAACCTGAAAGGTGGCGTGGCGCCTACTAAGATTTTAAGTGAGCAGACCAAGACCACCTCTATCCTGCGCGACCTGCTGAATGAAGACTTTAACCGGGTAGTGATCAATGACAAAAACATCTATGCCGATACCAAAAGTTATATTCAACGCATAGCGCCGGAAAAAGCCGACATCGTGGCCCTGCACCAGAACGGTACACCCATTTTTGACCAGTTTGGCATTACCAAGCAGGTTAAGGCTTCCTTTGGCAAAACCGTCAACCTTAACAGCGGTGCCTACCTGATTATTGAGCATACGGAAGCCCTGCACGTAATTGATGTGAACAGCGGTTACAAAAGCGTAAGCAACAACCAGGAGCAGAACGCCCTGGAGACCAACCTGGAGGCGGCCGAAGAAATTGCCCGCCAGCTGCGGTTAAGAGATATCGGCGGTATTATCGTGGTGGACTTTATTGACATGAAGCTTCCGGATAATAAAAAGAAGCTGATGGAAGCCATGGAAGGATTTATGCGCCCCGACCGGGCCAAGCATGCGGTACTGCCCATCTCCAAATTTGGGTTGATGCAGATTACCCGCCAGCGCATGAAGCCCGAAATGAACATCAACACCCAGGAAGTATGCCCCAGCTGCCAGGGCACCGGCAAGATCTCCTCTACCCTTATTTTAGAAGACGATATTGAAAAAAACCTGGCGTATCTCATTACCCACAAGCACCGCAATCTTACCCTTACGGTAAACCCCATTGTGTATGCTTACCTCACCAAAGGCTGGCTGTGGAGTAAGGCCACCAAGTGGAAACGCAAATACAAACAAAACATTATTGTTAAGCCCGATACCAACTATCACTTAACCGAGTTCCACTTTTTTGACGAAAACGGCGAAGAAATCAAAATGTAATCCCCACTTCTTTACTAATAAAAATGCCTCCTTTTCAGGAGGCATTTTTTTATCTTTTGCCGGTATAGGGTTTTAAAGAAGTTGTTTAAGTCACCCTTTTAAAACCCCATATGAGGTTTTAAAGAAATTTAGTAACCCGGGTTTTGCACAATCACGCCTGCTGAGGCATCTACGTCCCGCTGCGGAATGGGGAAAACCAATTTGGGGGCGTTCCAGGCAAAGCGGTCGGTTTCGTTGCCATCGGTATCATAACGGATGATGGTTTCTTTTAACCGCTTGATGTCGTGAATGCGTACGCCTTCAAAAGCCAGCTCCAGCACCCGCTCCTGCAATATATTCTGCAGCGTGGGGTTCGTGATGACCGGCAGGTTGGTGCGCAAGGGGTTTCTTACCTTGGCCAGGTCGTTGGCCGGCGTATCGCCTACCGTAGTACCCAGGCGCAAATTGGCTTCGGCCCGGATGAGGTACATTTCTGCAATGCGGATCACCGGCAGGTTTTGGCTAAAGGACCGCCACTTGCTGGTATACAGGTTACCAGGTCTAAGCCCGGTGCCCACATAGTACCACTCCTGCTGGCGCAGGTCATTGGCCGGGTAAGAGTTGACAAAACTTTCTATCATGCGTACATCGGCACGACCAATACCGGGCAAGCTGGCATAAAACGTAGCCATGCCGTCATTAGAGGTACCGGCATTGTTCTGGTCGTTTTGTTGAATTTCCCATATGGACTCGCTGGTGTTTTTATTGTCAAATACGGCCCGCACCGAAGCATTCATAGCATATTTACCGCTTTCGATAACATCGTTGGCCGCATCGCGGGCCCTGGCATAGTCGCTTTGCTGCAGGTACACACGGGCCAGGAAGGCCTGGGCAGTAAACCGGTCAGCCCGGGTGCCATTATCCTCCGGCAGTTTGGCAGCTGCTGCCGTTAAATCATTAATCACCTGTTGGTATACCTGGGCTACGGTACTGCGGGGAACTTTTTCAAAGGCCTCTGCTTCTGTTTGGGTGGCTTTTGTATTGATCACTACGCCCAGATGGCTGTTATCAGCCGTTGCGCCCCAAGGCAGGGCATAAAGGCGCACCAGCTCAAAATGCATAATACCCCGCACAAACAAAGCTTCTCCTTCCAGCGCGGCGCGGCGGTCGGCGTCTTCTACTACCGGCAGCGCATTCAGCACCGTATTGGCCATATTGATGGCCTTATAGGCGGCAATCCAGGTACGGGAAGCTTCGCTGTTATCACGGGTCATGGTTTTATTGGCTATCTGTCGCGCCCCCTGGAAGGTCCCCCTCCAGGACACATAGTTTTCCGAAGCCAGCAGATCGGGTAGCATAAACAGGTTGGTGCCATAAAGCTCAGGTCCACCCATGATGGAGTAAGCTCCAATAACGGCAGATTCTACATCTTCTTCATTGGTGATGGCGCCATCCGCTCCAATGCTTTGCCGGGGCTCGATATTCAGTTTTTTATCGCACGACGCTGCACCAATGAGCAGCAACAGGATAGCAGAAAATTTTATGATTGATTTTTTCATTGTTATTGCAATTATAAATTAAAAGCCCAGATTGATCCCTACACTAATGGTTCTTGACTGGGGTGGTGTATAAAAGTCGTGTCCAAGGTTGATGTTGCCGATGTAGGTGGCATTTACTTCAGGGTCATAGCCTTTGTAATTGGTCAACGTGAGCAGATTGGTACCGGCTACGTAAATGCGGGCGTTTTCAATACGGGCCCGATTCACCCAGCTGCGGGGCAGGTTGTAACCCAGGTTTACGGTTTTAATACGGAAGTAAGAACCATCCTGTACCCAGCGTGATGATTTGCCGGCACCGTTACCCGAGTACAAGCGGGGTTGCGGTATATCGGTAATATCGCCGGGCTGTTTCCAGTAGTTCATCTGGTCTACGGTCTGGTTGTCAAAATAATCACCGTTTACCGACTGAAAGAAGCCGGCAATGTTGTATACGTCGGCACCTTTTACAAACTGGCATTGGATATCCAGGTCAAAGCCTTTGTAGGAAAAACGGTTATTAAAGCCACCATAAAAGTCCGGGTTAGGGTTGCCCACAATGGTATCAATAGCCTCGTTATACAGGTTGGTGGTTTTGCCATCCGCCGCCAGGTACAAGGCATCACCGTTGTCAGGATCTACACCCATATACATTTTACCGTAAAACTGGCCATAAGGCTGCCCCACGGACAGGCGGCCCATGGTACGCTGACCCGGCGGCACCGGGGCTACCAGTTTGGTTACTTTGTTTTTGTAGGTAGAAAGGTTAGCGGAAGCTGTCCAGCGGAAGGCCCCGGTCAGGATGTTGGCATTCAATACAAACTCCCAGCCTTTGTTTTCCATGCTGCCGATGTTTTTGGTAATGCTGGTAAAACCATTGGTAGACGGCAGCGGCACGTTCAGCAACAGGTCGCGGGTGTTTTTATTGAAATAGTCAATTTCACCGGAAATGCGGTTGTTCAAAAAACCAAAGTCCAGACCAATATCCATCTGGTCGGTTCTTTCCCATCTTAAGTCGGGTACGCCTATCTGGGAGGCAATCAGCCCCGACACATCGGCATAGGCAGCGGCTTCGTATAGAGACAAGGCGCTGAAGTTGCCGATTTCGGCATTACCGGTACGACCCAGGCTACCGCGCAGTTTTAAAAAGCTGATCACATTGGAGGACTTCATGAATGCTTCTTCGGAAATAATCCACCCGGCAGATACGGCCGGAAAAGCACCATACCGCTCGTTTTCGCTAAAGCGGGAAGACCCGTCCACCCGGAAGGAGGCACCCAGCAGGTAACGGTCTTTGAACTTATAGTTGGCCCGGGCAAAGTAAGAAGCAAAAGCAAAGCCTGTTTCAGAAGACGAACCACTTTCTATGATAGCAGCACTGGCAATTTTGGTAAAGCGGTTGCTGGGGAAAGCCCGGCCCTGAACAGAGGCACCCGTGGTTTTACCCTGCTGGTATTCGATACCGGCCAAACCATCCAGGTTGTGCTCTTCACCCAGTCTTCTGCTAAAGTTCAGGGTATTGGTATAAGTAACAATGTTGGAGGTAACCTGGTTGTTGTAAGACAGGCCGGCTGGGGCACCATCCAGGGTTTGGCGGCCCAGGAACTGTTCTTCCTGCAGGTTGTTCCAGTCCAGGCCCACCTGGCTTCTGAACATCAGGCTGGGTGAAATGGTCAGTTCGCCATACACGTTGGAAATAGACCGGTAAGTGGTAGCAAGGTTACTGGAAGCTTCCTGGTCAATCAGGTTGTTGTAATACAACGTATTGCGGTTCAGTTTGCCGTTTGCATCGTACTTGGGGTGCAGGGGCGGAATGGCATTCAACTGAACAGGATTGGCAAAGTCATTGTCACCTGCTACCCGGTAGTTATCACTTTTTGCCAGCGACAGGTTGGTTCCAATCTTGATCCGGGAGCTTAAGGTGTGGTCCAGGTTCAGCCGCACATTACCCCGGTTAAGCTTATTACCGATGATAATACCTTTTTGCTCGTTCCAGGAGCCGCTTAGCAAAAAGCGGGTTTTGGCATCCCCTCCGTTTAGCGCTAGGTTGTACTGGTTGATACGTCCCCGCTGAAAGGCTTCATTAGTCCAATTGGTGTTGTTGGTACTGCTCCAGTCATCGGTGCCGGTTTCCAGACCAAATTCTTCCTCGGCATCCAGGGCACCAAAATCAGAATTTTCGGCAGCTGCAGTAAACAGCTCCCGGTACTGGTCAGCGTTTAAAAATTTTTGCTTTTTGGTAGGATCGCTCCAGCCGGTAAAGGCGCCAAAGTTGATCTTGGTTCTGCCCGCCTTGCCCGATTTGGTGGTGACCAGGATAACACCGTTGGAGGCCCGGGCACCATAAATGGCAGCAGAGGCGGCGTCTTTCAGCACCTCAATCGATTCAATGTCATCAGGGTTCAGCGTAGCCAGGGGGTTGTCCGGCTCGGAAGCACTACCCAGTGCCTGCGATACCACCGGCACCCCGTCAATTACCACAAAAGGCTGCTGGTTGGCCGAAATAGAGGAAATACCCCTTACCCGGATGTTCATTCCCTGGCCCAGTTTGCCACTGCCCTGGTTGATGAAAACGCCGGCCGCCCGGCCTTGCAGGGCCGATTCAAACGAAGGCAAAGGCAGGTTTTCAAAATCCCGGTTGGAAATTTTGGAGATGGAAGAGGTTACCTCCCGCTTGATACGGGTACCATACCCAACCACCACTACTTCGGAAAGGGCATTTTCACCCGGTGCCAGGGCAACGACGAGTACATTGCCGGCCTCCCTTTCAAGGGTTTGATAACCAATGTAGCTGAATACCAGGGTGCTGTTGGCAGGCGCCGAAATGGTAAAAGCACCATCCGCCCCGGTTACGGTACTGGAAGTGGTATTTTTAATAGTAACGGTTACACCCGAAAGGGGCGAACCATCGCGGGCATCGGTTACTTTGCCGGTTACAGGACTTTGAGCCCAGAGGAATTGCATTACGCACAGCAATCCCATGAGTAGCAATAGCTTTAAGTTTCTCATGTGCATGATCTTTTATAGAATCTTTAACTCCAATAAACAAAAAAAACCCAGCATTAGCTGCATGGGTTTTTAAATTGTTGAGATTATTTTTAAAATTCTTACTCCCGGTTGCGGGCGCCTAAAAAGATCATCAGGTACTGAACCAGGGTGACTACAGCGGCTAACGCGGCTACTACATAGGTCATAGCGGCCCAGGTCAGGGCATTTTTAGCTTTCGGATATTCGGAGGCCGTGGTGACATTGGTATTTTTTAACCAAACCAGTGCCCGGTGGCTGGCATCAAACTCTACCGGCAGGGTTACCAGCGAAAACAGCACGGTAGCCGCAAACAATATGATACCTACCAGCAAAAGGGTGGTATTGCCGGAGCTGGCCATCAGTACGCCAATCAGTAATATCCAGTTAACAATGGTAGAGCTGAACTGTACGGCCGGTACCAGCTTACTGCGCAGCTGCAACCAGGCATAAGCGGTAGCGTGCTGAACGGCATGGCCGGTTTCGTGGGCCGCCACAGCGGCCGCTGCTACGCTATAATTATGGTATACATCCGGGCTGAGGTTAATGGTTTTATTGGCCGGGTTATAGTGGTCGGACAAAAAGCCTTCTACGGAAACCACCTTTACATCGTAGATGCCGTTTTCCCGTAGCATTTTTTCAGCCACCTCCTTACCGGTCAGCCGGGCCGCCAGCGGAATCTTGCTATAGGCCGTAAAACGGCTTTTGAGGATGGCAGATACCAGCATACTGATACCAATAAAAATCAACGAAACAATCATGATCGAGGGTGTCATTCTTTCTTCCTTTTAGTTTTCTGTACATCAAAACTATAACCAAAGCTCTTATTTTAATGTTAAACAGGTAAAAATGTCGTTTTTACAATCAAAGATGGGCTTTTAAGAGTTTTACTGTCATTTTAGCAGACCAAAACCATTGACTTGGTCATTTAAAAACATGTGTATTTGATTGATTATCAAATGAATTAGCACCCGCTTTTGAATTCTTAATACTATCTAAAAGTTATTCACAAAAGCAAAAAATTATTTTGTAATGTGCAGCATATTTGTAATTTAGTGCTAGAATTTAATGGGTTAGTAAGTAAAAGGGTTGGTCTTCTGATCAGCCCTTTTTACTGTTTTTTCCTTTCTTTTTTCTGTCCTACCACCAACCACTGTTGCGAGACTTTATTGTTTGTTATTCCAATAATTTTGATGCATGTCGAAAGTTAAAACAGCTTTTTTTTGTCAGAACTGTGGTTATGAAAGTGCTAAGTGGATCGGCAAATGTCCGGGCTGCCAGCAATGGAACACCTTTGTGGAAGAACTGGTGCAGAAAGAATCCAAAAGCAATAGGGCTGACTGGAACCAGTATCATGGTACCGCTTCCACCACCCAACGCAAAACCATCCATCTCAACGAAGTCGTTACGCAGGAACATCCCAGAATCATTACCAAAGATGAAGAACTGAATCGTGTGCTGGGCGGCGGCATTGTGCCGGGCAGCATTGTACTCATAGCCGGCGAACCAGGCATCGGCAAGTCCACCTTGTTTTTGCAAATTGGCCTGCAGCTGAAAGATGTTGTTACACTTTACATCAGTGGTGAGGAAAGCGAACAGCAAATTAAAATGCGGGCCGACCGTTTAAAACAGCAGAATGATAACTTTTACCTGCTCACCGAAACCTCCACGCAAGTCATCTTCCAGGAAATCAAAAAGCTGAAGCCGCAACTCATTATTGTCGATTCCGTTCAAACCTTGCAATCGGCCTTTATTGATTCTTCAGCCGGTTCTGTGTCGCAGATAAGGGAGTGTGCCGCCGAGTTTCAGCAATTTGCCAAAGAAACCCATACACCCGTTTTTTTAATTGGCCATATCACCAAAGAAGGCAGCATAGCAGGTCCCAAAATTCTGGAGCACATGGTGGACACCGTGTTGCAGTTTGAAGGCGACCGTCATTATGCTTACCGCATTTTAAGAACCCTGAAAAACCGCTTTGGTTCCACGGCCGAACTGGGCATTTACCAGATGAGTGATGCCGGTATGAGTGCCGTTACCAACCCCAGCGAAATACTGATCACGCAAAAAGAAGATCAGCTCAGTGGCATTGCCATTGCCGCCACCATCGAAGGACAGCGCCCCCTGCTGATAGAAACGCAGGCCCTGGTCACGCAGTCGGTATACGGCACACCGCAGCGTACCGCCAGCGGTTTTGACCTGCGCCGCCTGCAGTTGCTGCTGGCCGTGCTGGAAAAACGGGGCGGCTTTCATTTTGGCATCAAGGATGTGTTTTTAAATATTGCCGGCGGCCTCAAGGTGGAAGACCCTTCTATTGACCTGGCCGTACTGAGCGCCTTGCTTTCTTCTTATGAAGACGTGCCCATTCCGCACAACATCTGTTTTGCCGGCGAAGTAGGCCTGAGCGGCGAGATAAGAGCCGTCAACCGCATTGAGCAACGCATCGCCGAAGCCGAAAAATTGGGTTTTGAAAAGATCATTGTTTCCAAGTACAATCATAAGGGCCTGTCCAAGCAACGCTTTAACATCAACGTGGTGACTATGGGCCGGGTGGATGAAGTGTACCGGCATTTGTTTTGAATCACAGATTTCACGGATTTGAAGAAGGATTTCGCAGATCTTTAAACATATGGGGGTTTGAAGAAGTTATATCGCAGATTACGCAGATTGAAAGGATTTCACAGATATTGAAAGCTTATGGGGTTTTGAAGAAGTTGAATGGTTGATAAGTTGAGTAGTTGAAAGGTTTTGTATTGTGTATGGGCTTTTGAAAGACTTTCTTTCCGTCAACGATCAACGCTCAACTTTCCTATATGGACTTTTGAAGAAGTTCACTGCTGTCAACTGTCATCTATCAACTGTCAACTATAGTTCCTAAACATTCAAAAGCCCATAGGTTATTCTAAAGCTAAATTAATCGAAACTGTCCGGCCTCCCTCTCCTTCAGCAGAGGGACCGAGGGTGAGGTAAAAGATGCAACTGTTGCACACCATAAAAGAAGCCTTGCTGCACCTGGCTTCTCCGCATGTATGCGCCGGGTGCGGCAGCGATGTGCTCGACAAAGCATACCAGCTTTGCCTGCGCTGCCTGGAGGCCCTCCCGAAAACCCTGTTTCATTTGTACGATAATAATCCGGTTGAAAAATCTTCTGGGGCCGCCTGCCCCTCACCCATGCCACTGCACAATACTATTTTACCAAGCAAAGCCTGCTGCAACACTTGCTGAAGCAGTTTAAATACAGGGGCAACGTTACACTGGCCGTATACGTGGGGCGGCTCATGGGCCATCAGCTGGCCGCGACCAACCGCTTTACTGCCATTGAGGCACTCATACCCCTGCCGCTTTTTGCCGCCAAAGAAAAAGCCCGCGGCTACAACCAGTCTACCCTTTTGTTTCAGGGCATAGCCGAAGTCATGGACAAGCCGGTTTTGAAAGACGCCGTTATCCGTACCACAGCCACCGAAAGTCAAATCCAGAAGAACCGCATCGAACGCTGGCAGAACATGGAAGGCCGCTTTGAGCGGCCCCATCATGCATCCCCCTTGCGGGCCAACGCCTGTTGCTGGTAGACGATGTAGTAACCACCGGTGCCACGCTGGAAGCCTGCGGCGGACAACTGCTGCAGATCCCCAGTATACAGCTAAGCATTGCCACCCTTTGTTTTTCTACATCCTGATGTATTTTTATGGCTTAACAATTATTCCGTGAGATGCACCGCCTTTGTTTTTTTGTTGCTGGTTCTTTTTTCGTGCCGCAAAACCACCTTTACTACCGACCCCAGTGCCCGGCTGACCACCAGTATCGATACGGTGCAGTTTGATACGGTGTTTGTCGCCACCGGTTCGGTCACCCAGGGCTTTAAAATCTTTAATCCCAATGCGCAGGGCATCCGCATCAGCTCCATCCGGTTAGCTGGCGGTCCGGCTTCGCCCTTCCGCATCAATGCAGACGGCACACCTGGTCCGCAGGTGAGTGATCTATCCATTGCCGCCAACGACAGTGTCTATGTATTTGTTACGGTCAGCATTAACCCTACCGCCGCCAACCAGCCCTTTGTGGTCAGAGACAGTGTAGAGATTATCTATAACGATCATACTAACAAAGTACAGTTGCAGGCCTACGGCAGAAATGCCCGCTTTTTAAAAGGCCATATAGTTACGGACCACGAAACCTGGAACAACGACCTGCCATACGTGGTACTGGACAGCCTGCGCATACAAGCAGGTGCCCGCCTGACTATTGGTAAAGGCACCACCGTATACGTACACGCCAACGCGCCCTTTATTGTTGACGGCAGCCTGACGGTACAAGGCGAAAAATGGGACAGCACCAAAGTAACTTTTACCGGCAGCCGGCTGGATGCTCCTTATCGCGACTACCCCGCCAGTTGGCCGGGCCTTACCTTTACCGCCAGCAGCCGCAACAACGCCATCCACTATGGGGTTTTAAAGAATGCACACCAGGCCATTGTACTGCACGAAACCACTGCTACCGACGTGGTGCTGCACCTTTCGGAAACCATTATTGACAATGCTTTTGAGACCGGCATACAGGCCAACAACTCCAGCCTTACGGCACAAAATGTAGTGGTGAGTAATTGCGGCAAAAACGTGGTGCTGGCCAAAGGCGGCCACTACCGGTTTACCCATTGTACGCTGGTCGGTTTTTCCAACGGCTATATCCAACACAAAGAACCCGTATTGCAGGTAAGCAACTTTGTAAGCCGCAACAACGCCATTACCTCCAGCCCTTTGGCCGCGGTTTTTCAAAACTGCATTTTCTGGGGCGAAGAAGGCGGCATGGTGGCCAACGAAGTGCAGGTAGCCAAAGAAGGCAACGCCGCTTTCCAGCTTACCTTCGATCATGTGTTATGGCGGGTACAGCAAGAGCCCGCGGCGGCGACCATCCATAATGCCATCAACCACCAGTCGCCCGAGTTTGAAATGGTAGACCCGGCCCCAAAAATTTTCAGCTTCCGTTTGCAAGAAAGTTCACCCGCTATTGATAAAGGAAGCCACAGCAGTGTAACTTTGGATATAGAAGGCAATCCACGCCCGGTAGGTCTGCCGGACCTGGGAGCTTACGAAAAACAATAACGCTTATTAATTGTTCATATAAAAATTACGACCATGATAAAATTGTTAGGCATCGTTTTAGCAACCTGGCTATTTATGGCAACTTCTATTTACGATTTTAAAGTGCCCGGCCTGGAGGGCAACCAAATCAACTTTGCCGATTATAAAGGCAAAAAGATCCTGATTGTCAACACGGCTTCCAAATGCGGCTATACCCCGCAGTATGAAGAACTGGAAGCCCTGTATGAAAAGTACAAAGACAAACTGGTGGTGGTAGGCTTTCCGGCCAACAACTTTGGCGGGCAGGAACCGGGCAGCAATTCGGAAATCAAAGAATTTTGCAAGCGCAACTATGGCGTTACCTTCCCCATGGCCGAAAAAGTATCGGTTACCGGTGACGACATACACCCGCTGTTTAAATACCTGACGGCCGAAGCCAAAAAGATCCACGCAGAAGAACCCGTGATCAAATGGAATTTTACCAAGTTCCTGGTGGACGAAAACGGCAAGCTGGTAAAAGTATTTTCCAGTAAGGTAACTCCCATGAGTGAAGACATTACCCGCTACCTGAACTAGACCGCGGATTTGTGGTTGACAGTTGACAGATAACAATTAACAGCAGTAGAGCAAACAAACTCAAGGATTGTCTGAACCGTGATTTGGGGAGATGAGCGGATTAAGTAGAATTGGACTCCTGACAGAATAAAGGGATTGGAAGGTTTTGATCATCTTCCAATCCCTTTATTCTGTCAGACACCTATGCCTTCAAAACTTTTCATCCACCCCTACCCTGATTCAGGCAATATCTTTAAAACTCTTTGTTGCAAAACAATGAATGTTTTCAGAAAGCCTGCCTCAACCGTCAACTGTCATCTGTCAACCATCAACGACCAATAATCCGCGGTTCGTAAGCATCTTCCCATTAATTTCGCTGCGATGCAGTTTCAAGATGTTTTAGGTCAGCAGGAGGTAAAACAGCACCTGGCAGAAATGGTGCAGCACAACCGCCTGAGTCACGCCTTATTGTTTTTAGGGCGTGAGGGTGCGGGTGCATTGCCGCTGGCATTGGCTTTTGCGCAATACATTGTTTGTGAAAAGGTGGCTAACAAAGCCGCCGCGGCCGGCCCTTCGCTTTTTGGCGAAGCACCGGCGGCTGATCAACAGTCCACGCTCAACGATTCCTGCGGCGAATGCCCGGCCTGCACCAAAGCGGCGCAGCTGGTACATCCTGACATTCACTTCTCGTACCCGGTGGTTACCAAAAAAGCCGGCTCTCCGCCCATCAGCGCCGATTACATCAGCGACTGGCGCGAGTTTGTGCAGCAGTATCCTTACGGCAATGTATACGACTGGCTGCAGGCCATTGGCGCCGACAACAAGCAAGGCAATATTACCGCCCAGGAGTGCAACGACATCATTCGCAAGCTGAACCTGAAAAGCTTTGAAAGCGGCCATAAAATACTCATCCTATGGATGCCGGAATACCTGGGCAAGGAAGGCAACAAGCTTTTAAAGCTCATAGAAGAACCGCCGGCCGACACGCTTTTTATCCTGGTGGCCGAAAACGAGTCGCAGATACTGTCCACCATTTTATCCCGTTGCCAGCTGGTAAAAATACCGGCCCTGGATACGACGGCGGTGGAGCAGGCCCTTATCACCCGCAACAGTTGTGCACCGGACGCCGCCAAACGGCTGGCCAACATCAGCGAGGGCAATTACCGCGAGGCCCTGCAGTTGCTGCAGCATGCCGACGAAGACTTTCATGCCCTGCTGCGCGACTGGCTGAATGCGACGCTCAAAAACCAGCCCATTGCCCAGGTAAAGGTGGTGGAAGAAATCAGCCGCCTGGGCCGCGAAAACCAAAAGCAGTTTCTCCGCTATTTTACCCATTTGCTGGAACAGGCCATCAAGCTGAAGGTACTGCAAGGCGCCGCCCGTGAAGCTTTGCTGGAAGCACTGTCGCAAAACGAACAAGACTTTGCCCTTCGCCTGAATAAAGCCGCCAGCCTGGAGCAGCAGCAGGCCATTGTAGAAGAACTGGACAAAGCCGCCTACTATATTGAACGCAATGCCAACGCCAAGATTCTCTTCCATGCCCTCACCATCAAAATGTTTCACATCATTAAAAATAACATCGTCCTTTTGGCCTGAACGGTTAAGTAGAATTGCTGGAATAAAAAAATTATATTTGCAAATACCTCGTATTGAGGCTCGAAATATATATCAGGGGTTTTGGTTTGTGCAGCAGGAATGCGACGATGCTATTGTATACTCATTATAAACTGACCGATGCTGATCTTTTTATCATCATCAGTACTTGTTTTTCGCACCCAAACAAGGCGCTTTTGCCTTAAACAAACATCCGTGTGCGACAATACAGGAGTTGTATAGCCATTCTGCAGCCCAGCCTTCCCGTTTATTTAACCTTTAAAAATCAGGAATTAACCATACTATATGGGATGTGGAAATTGTGGAACCGGCGGCGGAAAACCCAACGGCTGCAAAAGCAACGGCAGCTGTGGCACCAATAGCTGTAACCGTATGAATGCCTACGACTGGCTGGTGAACCTGCCTATCAGTGATGCGGAAAGCGCCTGCCGGGTAATAGAAGTAAGTTTTAACAACGGAAGCCGTAAAGATTTTTTCAGAAACAGCACACTGCAATATTTTGAAAAAGGTGACCTCATAGCCGTGGAAGGCGTTGCCGGCTTTGATGTAGGCGAAGTGCAACTGACCGGCGAGGTGGTACGCATACAACTGAAAAAGAAAGGCGTGGACGAGTTCAGCTCCGAAATGAAACGGGTGCTGCGGCCGGCCACCGACCGCGATTTGGAGTTGTGGAAACAAAACAAAGCCCGCGAAAGGGAGGCCCTGATCCGGACCCGCGCCATTACCCGCCAGCTGAAGCTGAACATGAAAATGAGTGAAGTGGAAATACAGGCTGACGGCAAAAAAGCCACTTTTTACTATATAGCCGACGACCGGGTGGACTTCAGGGAACTGATCAAAATATTAGCCGCTGAATTTAAGGTAAAGGTAGAAATGCGCCAGATTGGTGCCCGTCAGGAAAGCGGCAAGGTAGGTGGCATTGGCTCCTGCGGCCGCGAACTGTGCTGCGCTACCTGGCTCACCGACTTTAAGTCCGTCAACACGGCGGCGGCCCGCTACCAGAACCTGTCCATCAATCAAACCAAGCTGAGTGGTCAGTGCGGCCGCTTAAAGTGCTGTTTGAACTACGAGCTGGACACCTACCTGGATGCCTTGCAGGGTTTTCCGGAAAATGCCGATATGCTGCAGGTAAAGCGGGGTACGGCTACGCTGATCAAAAAAGATATCTTTAAAAACCTCATGTGGTACGTACTGCCCGACAGTACCAAGCAATACCCGCTGACCATTGAACGGGTCAGAAAGATCCGGTCTTTAAACACCCAGAACATTATTCCCGACGAACTGGAAGCCGTAGAAGTAACTTCTACCAAACCCAAAGAAGTAGAACCGGAATTTGTAGACGTGGTAGGCCAGATCAGCCTCAGAACGCTGGAAAAAGCCGAAAAGAAAAAGAAACAGCAGCAAAGGCCCCAGCAGCAACAGCAGCGCCAACAGGGCAGCCAGCCCAAGGGCCTGCAGGCACCGCCACCGCAAAGAGGAGGCGGTCAGCCTAAAGGTGGAGGACAACAGCCGCAGCAAAAGCCGCAACAACAACAGCAGCGGCCTGGTCAGCCCCAGCAAAAAGGAGGAGGCAACCAACCGCCCAGAAACCGGCAGGAAGGCGGCCGGCCGAACCCGCCGCAGGGACAACAAAAAAGGCCGCAACAGCAGCCTCAGCGTCGTCCTCCTAATCCGAACAACAATAACAATCCAAAGAAAGAATCTTAATCGACCTTTGTCGTAACAACCGGTGAGGTTGCCTTCTGGGCAGCCTCATCGCTTTTTATAGCCTGGTAGATCGCATCCTGGATATTACCTCTTACACTCAGGGTAGAAAGCTTGTTGTTGGTACGCGTAGGATTCACCCGGTTAGACAAAAAGATATACACCAGGTTCGCCTTTGGATCTACCCACACGCAGGTACCGGTAAAGCCGGTATGGCCATAGGTTTCCGGAGAAGCCAGGGCCGATGGGTAGGGACTTTTGGAAGTGGCATTGTCTTTTTCAGGTTTATCAAAGCCCAGCCCGCGGCGGCTTATTGCGCTGTGGTAGGCGGTAAACAACTGTATGGTCTCCGGCTTCAGAAAGCGTTCGCCATTGATCTCACCTCCGTTCAGCAGCATCTGGTACAGCAGCGACAAATCATAGGCATTGGAAAAAAGACCCGCATGCCCCGCCACGCCGCCAAATAAAGAGGCGCCTTCATCATGCACATAGCCCCGCAGCACCTGGCGACGGAACCATTTTTCGTTTTCGGTAGGCACTACCCGCTCCAGGCCAAAACGCTGGCCGGCCCTAAAACCGGTGGTCGTCATGCCGATCGGGCGGTAAAAAGTATTTTGTACATACTGGTCCAGCGGCAGGCCACTGATGGCTTCCACAATCTTGCCCAGGAAAATAAAGTCATTATCACTGTACACGTATTTACCTTTTGACGTCAATGGGCTTTTTATAATGCGCTGCAGCAAGGTATCTTCCCAGTCTTTGCGCAGGTAAAGATCGCGGGCTACCGGCACCGTAAAATCGCCTTCCAGCTTATTGCTATACAAAGCTGCAGAAGGCACGCCTTTACTATCCAGGGTTTCTTTGTAAAAAGAAATAAACGGTACCAGGCCTGCCTGGTGCAGCAATACATCTTCAATGGTCAGCGCCGCCTTGTCCGATCCCAGGGTCCAGGGCAGGTAATCACCCAGGGTTTTCTTCAGGTCCAGTTTGCCTTGCTCGTACAGTTTCATCACCGCCACAGTCGTAGCCGATATTTTGGTAACCGAAGCGAGGTCGTAAATGCTTTCCAGGGTTACTGGCAGGGCGCCCGGCTCATAATCAAACTTTCCAAATGCCTTATGGTATTTGATCTCACCATTGTGCACTGCCAGCACCACCGCGCCCGGAAAAGCCTGCTGTGCCATCGCATTGCGCACAATACTGTCAATCTTCAGCCAGGCTGTGGATACACCGACCGGCATCAAGTTATTGATGGCGAGTCCGCTGCCATAAGGCAGGTTACAAACGCTCACCGGCAATTGACCCTGGGCGGAGATAGAACCTCTTAAAAAATCGGCAGCGGCCTGCTGAAACTGGGCATCGTCCTGGTGAATGGCTACCAGCGTTTTAGCATTGCAAAAGTTTTTAGCAGCGTATACGTTGCCGAACAAGAAAGTAGCCGCATTGTTTTTTTGCAGGCTGTTCCAAAGGTTAATGGCCGTTGCACTGATGCCATAGTTATTTGTAGGACGGTAGCTGTAGTCGTGCACCCCAATAATCACCGCGTCGTACTTACCGGTATCAATTTGTTCTTGAATCGAAGCGGCTTTACCGGCGTTATCCTTATAAGAAAAATAAAAAGTATCAGCCCTGAAATCCCGGGCCAGCCTTTTGGCAAAATCGTTGGCTGTCGTTGTACCCAAGCCTACATAGGCAATTTTCTGGCCCAGGCGGAAAGGGAAAATCCCCGCATCATTGCGCATCACGGTAACCGCGTTGCGGGCCACGATCCTTTTGATGCTGTCTGTTTTGGCATTGAGGTCCTCTAGCAGGTTGGCCGTATTTACCACCTGGGCCCGGTTCAAACCCAACTGGTACTTGGCCCGCAACACCTTCATTACCTTATCTTCAATATCGTTCCACTTCAACCGCTTGTTTTTAACAGCCGCCTGCACCGCACTAATGGCAGCGGGCACGTCTTCGGGCAGGCACAACATATCGTTTCCGGCCATCAGGGCCTGCACTGCGGCTTCACCGGCCGGATAAAACTTGCTCACCCCCTTCATTTCCAGTGCATCGGTAAAGGTCAGGCCTTCATATCCCATTTCCTCCCGCAGCAGCTTGGTTACATTGTTTTTGGAAAGCGAAGTAGGACGGTTTTTGGTATTATCAATAGCAGGAATGGACAGGTGCGCAATCATTACACTCCCCACACCGGCTTTGAACAATTCTTTAAAAGGATACAGCTCCAGCGAATCCAGCTGGTCCATGCTCTTGTTAATTACCGGCAGGTCGTAGTGCGAGTCTACCTCCGTATCGCCATGACCGGGAAAGTGTTTGGCGCAGGCCATGATGCCCGCATCCTGCATGCCTTTGGCGTAAGCTACTCCCAGCTTGGCCACTTTGTATTTGTCTTCTCCAAAGGAGCGGTAGCCGATAACCGGGTTATTGGGATTATTGTTGATATCCACCACCGGCGCATAGTTTACATGCACCCCAATGCGCTTCATCTGTTCGCCTACAGCCACCCCCATCTGGTACACGATCTTGTCGTCGTCCAGGGCACCCAGCGTCAGTTGGTACGGAAACTTGGTTACGCTGTCCAGGCGCATGCCCAGCCCCCACTCGCCATCGATGGTAACCATCAGCGGTGTTTTGGCCATGGCCTGGTACCAGTTGGTTAAATTGGCCTGCCGCACGGGCCCGCCCTGAAAAAAACAAAGTGCACCAACATTATACTTTTGAATGAGTTCAGCCACACCGGCCACATGTTTTTCACCTAAATTACTATGGGCCCGGATCACCATCAACTGGGCAATTTTTTCTTCGCGGGAGAGCGATTTAAAAACACTATCCACCCATTTACTTTCCGACAAGGTACTTTGGTACTGGGAAAAGGATACGAAAGAAAAACAGGTAAGGGTCAAGGCTAAGATGTGCTTCTTCATATGCATATAACTGGGCACAATTTAACACAAATCGTGCAGCGGTTTATTTAAAGTAATGTAAAAGGGCGGTTCTATGTTTTTTTTAAAAAGTCCGGATCCACACGTGCACGTCGTGCGGTGCGGCTTCGTCGCCACCAAAATACGGGTACAGCAAATAGCCTTTGGCCTGCGGTGTAGTACTTTGCCGCGGCATGGCTACCACC
>JAEWAC010000315.1 GCA_023391895.1 Bacteroidota bacterium | reverse complement strand
TGCGCATCGGCTTTATAGTTGCCTTCCACGGCCGGCGAAATAGTGATGGCCGTAGGAATATCAACATTATCCAAGCCATCAATGCGCAGAATTTCTTCCACCACGTCGGCTGGAATGGTCACGTCGGGCTTGTGGTAGGGTACTTCAAAGGAAATGGCGTCCATGCCTTCTTTGATTACCCGGAAGCCCAGGCTGCTTAATATATGTTTAACCGTTTCGGGATGGTAGTTTTTGCCACTCAGCTTTTTGAGGTACTGGTTTTTCAGCACCACTTCCGTTTTAGGCAGCGGGTCGGGGTAAACATCGATAAAGTCGGAAGCGATTTCACCACCAGCAATTTCTTTGATTAGTTGGGCGGCCCGCTTCAGTACGGCCACCGTATTGGAAATATCGATGCCTTTTTCAAAGCGGGTGGCGGCATCGGTGCGCAGACCATGGCGGAAAGAGGTTTTGCGGATATAAGTAGGGTCGAAGTAAGCACTTTCGAGAAAAATGTTTTTCGTGCCCTCGGTTACACCGCTTTCCAGGCCGCCAAACACACCGGCAATACACATGCCTGCTTCGGCATTGCAGATCATCAGGTCTTCGCTGCTGAGCTTCCGGTCTTTTTCATCCAGTGTTTTAAAAAGGGTATCGGCTGCCACGGTTTTTACCACCACTTTGCCGCCTTTAATGGCGCTGTAGTCAAAAGCGTGCAGCGGCTGGCCGGTTTCGTGCTGGATATAATTGGTGATATCTACAATATTATTAATAGGGCGCAGGCCAATGGCTTTGAGCCGCTCCTGCATCCACCTGGGCGATTCCTTTACCGTAATGCCGGCAATGCTGACGCCGGAGTACCGCCTGCAGGCTTCCTGGTTTTCTATTACCACCTGTATGGGCAGGGAATGATTGTCTGCCTTAATATTGGTATGGGGAATGACCGGTTTCAGTTCTTTTTTGTCGTGGTGTGAAAGGTAGGCACATACGTCGCGGGCTACGCCCCAGTGGCTCATGGCATCCATGCGGTTGGGGGTTAAGCCAATTTCGTAAATAATATCGCTATATGGCTTGAAGTATTCGGCGGCGGGCATGCCTACCCGTGTATCAGGGGGCAACACCATAATGCCGGCATGGGAGTCGCCCAAGCCAATTTCGTCTTCAGCGCAGATCATGCCGTAGCTTTCCGAGCCTCTGATCTTGGCCACCTTCATGGTCAGCGGTTCACCGGTGGTGGGGTAAAGGGTAGTGCCTACGGTGGCTACCACTACTTTTTGCCCGGCAGCCACATTGGGGGCACCGCAAACAATCTGCAATGGCTCACCCTGGCCAATAGCCACTTTGGTGAGGCGCAGTTTATCGGCATTGGGGTGTTGTTCGGCTTCCAGTACTTCGCCAATTACCAGGCCTTTCAGTCCGCCTTTTACTTCCTCGTAGGTTTCCATCTTTTCTACTTCAAGGCCTATGGAGGTTAATATTTTGGACAAACGTTCGGGGGCTACGGTAACGGGTAAATAGTCACTCAGCCAATTATAGGAAATGGTCATGCTTTATGAAATTCTGTGGCCGACAAAGATAACCTGTGGAGGAATAGGATGGAAATAGGATTGTGGAGGGGATGAGGGGGAATTAATAATTAAGAATTAAAAATGAAGAATGGAAAATGAAAAATAGAAAGCAGAGTTCTAAAGCCAACCTGATATACGGCGCTGGACCATTTCTGATAGATATTACTTAAAATTTCAATGATTGCTTCAAAAGTCCGTATGTCACTACTGTTGTTCAAAATGGATCTGCTGGATAGTCCCCATCTCCTCCAGGAGAGGGGCCAGGGGTGAGATATAGCATTTTAAAGAAGTTACCTGCTTCTAAAGCCTGTCGCGTAAACAAAGAACCCTCCGTCCTGTCATCCCGGCCTTGAACCGGGATAGGTCTGCGCTTACAGCATCTTTTTTCTTGGTGCTCCTTGGTTCCTTCGAGTCTTTGTGGTCAGAAAAATATCCAAAACCAACTTCTTTAAAATTCCATATAGCTTTTGAAAACCGTTAAGGCTCTCTTTTTTTCCTAATCCCTTCATCTCCCCAGATCGGGGTTCAGACAACTTCTTCAAAAAACCATAGTGCCATTCAAACCTAAAACATTCACTATTCACTATTGACCATTCTCGCTCTCTGCCGGCTGTGGACTGTCGTCTGTCGACTGTGGACCTCCCACCCCCTGCACTAAAATTTTTTTCTATTCTTCTGGGTTGGGGTAATTTCGCCCTCCTTATGCAACCAGCAAAAGAAATCGTTGTTAGCGGTATACGGCCCACCGGGCACCTGCACCTGGGCAATTATTTTGGCGCCCTGCGCAATTACGTACGCATGCAGGAAGATTATGACTGTTATTTTTTTGTGGCCGACTGGCACTCCCTGACGACGCACCCCGATACCCGGGAGCTGCGCAATAGCGTGCTCGGTGCCCTGGCGGTGAATATAGCAGCCGGGCTGGACCCCCAGAAGGTGTGCCTGTACCTGCAAAGCAGTGTGCCCGAAATAGCGGAGCTGTACCTGTTGCTGAACATGCTGGCCTACAAAGGCGAGCTGGAAAAAACCGCCACTTTTAAAGAAAAAGTGCGCCTGCAGCCCGACAACGTCAATGCCGGTTTGCTGACCTACCCGGTGCTGATGGCGGCCGATGTGCTGATCCATAGGGCCAAGTACGTGCCGGTAGGTAAAGACCAGGAGCAGCACCTGGAGATGGCCCGCAACTTTGCTCAGCGTTTTAACTATCGCTATGGCGACCTGTTTCCGGAGCCGCAGGGTTTTAACTTTGGCGCCGAACTGCTCAAAGTACCCAGCCTGGATGGTGCCGGTAAAATGAGCAAGAGCGAAAACCAGATGGCTACCCTCTACCTGTCGGATGACGACGACCTGATTCGCAAAAAAGTTATGAAGGCCAAAACCGACAGCGGTCCTACCGAACCCAACAGCGTTATGCCGGATTATATTCAAAATATATTTCAGCTCATGAGCCTGGTAAGTGAAGAAAGCACGGTGGAAAAGTTCCGGGAAGATTTCAATAAGGCTTCTATTCGTTATGGCGATATGAAAAAGCAGCTGGCCGAAGACATGGTGCAGTTTATGGCACCCATCCGCCAAAAAGCACAGGACATTCGCAACGACGAAGCTTACCTGAAAAAAGTAATTGACGAAGGTGCTGAAAGGGCCCGGGCCAGTGCGCAAAAAACCATTGCAGAAGCCCGGCAACTGATAGGGCTGAACTATTTATAAATCCTATACCTGAAAATGCTTTGTTCACAAGAGGCGGCAAACGAGAACCCGGTGGAGTAAAGCATTTTTAGAATTTTGTATTTTTCCTACTATGTCGAAAACAAAAAAACCAAAGCATATTGCAGTTGCCGGAAACATTGGCGCCGGAAAAACCACGCTGACCGAGCTTCTCAGCAAACACTATAAATGGATTCCGCAGT
>JAEWAC010000286.1 GCA_023391895.1 Bacteroidota bacterium | reverse complement strand
GCATCATGGGTCCCGCAGACGTGGCTTTTATCGGGCAAACGCTTTATATACTGATGGCCGGTGCCGGATGTTCGCACGGCGTCAGCGATTTTCCGAACAGTATCGTCCGCATCAATTCGAATAATTCAACAACGGTCATTGCCGATCTTGGGAAATGGCTTTTGCAAAATCCAACAGCAGCGCCGGCTGACGATTTTGAGCCGGAAGGTGTTTGGTACAGCATGGTTACCAAGGGCAATGAATTTTATACCGTTGACCCGAACCAGGGCATGTTTGTGAAAGTGGGCCTCGACGGCACCATTACCAAGATTGCCGATATCTCCGCAAGTGAAGGACACATTGTGCCAACCGCCCTGGCTTACAAAGGCAATTATTACCTAGGCAACCTTGGCACCTTTCCCATCACCGGCCAGTCTGTGGTGTTGAAAATTACACCGAGCGGCAACATACAGGAAGTGGCCAGTGGCTTCTCGGCCATCCTTGGCCTGGTGATTGACCAGCAATCACGGATTTATGTATTGGAAATGACTTCCGGCGCTCCTTTCCCTTCGCCGGGAGCAGGCCGTATTGTGCGAATCAATCAAAACGGCAGCAAAGAACTCATTACCGATGGTTTGTCTTTCCCCACAGCCATGACCATGGGAGCTGATGGCAATTTGTATGTATCAAACTTTGGCTTAGGTGCGCCTCCGGGCTTTGGCGAAATTGTAAAGGTGACGTTGAATAATTAAGGAAAAGAATAGTTCTGCGAATAAAGAATCCCGCCGAATGGCGGGATTCTTTATTCGATATAAGGGGCAGGAAATGAAAGGAAGACACGGCTTTAGGTCCAGAAGTATCGCTTCTGTCCATATAAAGCCGTCTGCAAAGAGTCCGGATGAACTCCATAGGTGAACACTCTATTAGCTAAATCTTGGCCGTCTCGATTCTATTCCAAATGCGTTAGTCCTCAAAGCCGATTTTATTCTTTTATAAAATCGGCTTTGATAAGAGGATATGTCTGCCGTTTCCAAACCCCTGATGTTTGAAGGATGATAGCAATAGTGAATCAACTCTTACATAGTCGAAGGCCAGCAACATTAGCCTATGAGGAACACTACCAACAAGGAGATGCCATATAAGTAGCCGGTTGAATATTTCGCCACTGCCAACACATATGTCCAAAAAATACATCCTACTTAAGAAACAAATTATATATATTTAAAACACCAAGACAAACTGCATGAAATACTTCGAATACCAACGTACCGGTTGTATCCTTTTTCAACGGGTATATTACTCTTGTTCATTTCTAACCACTCTGGCATGTTGGGCCAAAATTGATGCATCACTAGCAGCAAACGCAAAAAATAAAGGCTCATCGGCATATTTAAATATTAGATTCAGTATCTCCCTTTAAGCAGTAAATCACAATCGCCTGCAACGATTCGATTTAATTTTTTCTTTAACAACTCGATTTTCCTCCGCTTATGTCTTTTCATCATTTTCGTCCTTCATTCTGGCCAAGACGCAGCCTGTTTTACTTGGTATGGTGGTGCTATGATCGCTATCCTTTGCCATCAACTATCAACATCCGTATTCGATTATTACTCTTTGCCATGCGAAAAATTGTCTTTGCCTTAAAATACCGGAAAAAGAAATTTGTTTATGGCTATGACAACAGTCTGAAGAAAGCCCAAAGGCTGTATATACTCACGCCTACCGCATTTCCTTTCCCAAAGGAAAAAAAGGTTCTTCAGCGGTTTGAACTCATTCACAACATCAACGAAACACTATACAATGTAGAAGGGGCATGGGTGCCGCAACCATTGACAGAGTATTTTGGAAAGGGTATTAGCATTGAAGAAATAGCCCTGCGAGTACGCGGATACATGGCTGCCTACTCAGCGACAAACAATCCTCTATACCTGGCCAAAGCCACAGACGGTTGCAAATACCTGCTAAAGAAACGCATCTTTCAGGATGGTCATATTTACTTGCAAGGACACATTGCACTTGACCTGCCATACGCTTTTGCTGGCGAAGCACTCCTTTGTGTTTGGAAGCTTATACCAGCAGACAGCGAACTTTTGGAGAAGGCCAGAAAAATAGCGGATAGACTGATTGAATACCAGATTGCCGGCTCCGTTAATCATGCGGTGGTACCCGTACAGTTTTTAGCACAGTTGTACCAAATAACAGGCGAAAAGAAATATCTGAACAACAGCATCAAACGGCTGTTTCGTTCAGCAATTCCCTTTCAGCTTCCTTATGGTGGCTGGCTAGGCCACGAGTCATGGATATGGTACCATGCATTGATTTTACGGAGTCTGATCATCGGGTATGTTTCTTTACCAAGCACTTCCGCATACTATGCAAAAAAAGACAAACTAGCCTGCGCCATCAACGCGGCTATTAACCGTTTTATGCTGGAGCAGAAAGACGATGGCTCATTTCCAATGCGGCCACCCAACCCGGTTTGTGAACACACCGATGACAATCGGTTTATAAAACAAAAAGCGGTCTATAACACGGAAGGATTTCAGCAGGTCAACGATGTTGGGGTTGGGTACGGCTCATGGCATGGCTATGTCATAGATTCCTTGGTTACAGCTTATGAGTTGCTTGACACCAAAGAGGTATTGCCTTGCCTAAACCGATATGCACAAAACATCACTTCATCTGATTATATATGGCGGCTTGAATTTGATACCCTTGGCGCCGGGCGGCTTTTGGAGTATAGCATGAAGCTTCTAATTGATAAAAAAGACAAACTCCCTTCTAAACCCCTGGTTTCTTCGCCTGTGCAAATGGAAGCAGTTGCAAATTGAACAACCAACACATAACTGAGCAAAGAACGGTCATGAAAATTTCTTTTTTATATCTAGATGCTTTTTCCGGTACTGGCGGTATTCAAGCTTTTAACCGCAACTTTTTAAGAGCCTGTCATGATATTGCATCAGATCAGAATATTCAATTCTACGCCTATTCATTGAAGGATAAAAAGAAAGATTTATTGCTTTATGAAAACGTCCGAAAAAATACAGCGGAAGCAAGTAAATTAAGATTTCTATTTAGGGCAATCTTTATGTGTAGAAGTATGGATAAAATAGTGCTAGCTCACATAAATCTGGTTTTCCCAATTGCTATCCTACTGCGAATCTTTGCGCCTCGCTGCGAGGTCATTCTAATAACCCACGGCGTGGAAGCGTGGCGTCCTCTTTCAGCATTTAAACGGATGGCAATTCGTTGCTGCACCCGTGTTCTTGCCGTAAGCAACTTCACGAAAGAAAAACTTATAGCTATTCACGGTTTACAGCCCGACAAAATCAGCATTTTTCCTAACACTCTTGATCCTGAGTTTCTAAGACAAGTTAATGAAGCTGCTTCCAAGTTTTCCGACGCTTACAAATCTTCCCCAAATGAAAAAATCATTTTCACACTTTGCAGGTTAAGCGAAAAAGAAAAGCGCAAAGGCTATGAAACCATTATTCGTCTCATGCCAAAGCTACTTCAGATGTATCCTTCTGGTCATTACATCCTGGCGGGAAAAGAAGAAGATAATTCCGAAATAAAACGGTTGAAAAGCCTTGTAAAGGAATTGAAAATTGAAAACCATGTGACCATCCGGGGCTATCTCTCTACGGAAGAACTTATTAGTTATTACGCAGCCTGTAATGTGTTTGTTATGCCGTCTACAAAAGAAGGGTTTGGAATTGTTTTTCTGGAGGCACTGGCATTTGGCAAGCCAGTTATTGCCGGCAATCTTGATGGCTCAAAAGATGCCCTGCAAAACGGACGGCTCGGCATCTTAGTGAATCCGACTGACGAAGTTGAAATTTTAAAAGCGCTGTCACAAGTATTCTCCGAAACGCAAGAAAAACAATATGCCGATGCTTGTTTCCTCAAAGCAGAATCAGAAAAGGCTTTTGGATTTGAGGCGTTCAAGACACGAACAAAAGCGCTTTTCGCTAGCCATCTTTCTGACGAGCAAATGACACACCAACAAACAGCTGCTCTGCAACATCCTGTTCACAGTATTTAAACAACAAAAACAGCCTGCTATGCTGCAATCAAAAGCGACGAAGATTCTTGTGTTTGCTGAACATTTTGCACCTGCGTATAACGCAGGAGGGATTGTTCGTTCGCTGGAAAATTTAGTCAGGTTACTTGAGGGTGACTACGAGTTTGCAGTGGTTACCAGCAACACATACCTGCATCGTAACGAAAAAATGGAGAACATTGTATATAACCAATGGACCAAGTTTAACGAAAGGTGCAGTGTTATTTATCTGTCGAGTGAAAAACAAAACATAAGCGAACTAAAAAAAATCATCTTTACAATAAAGCCTGACTGTGTTTACATCAATGGGATTTTCTCGCCATTTTTCACGCTCTTGCCGCTAGTTTTACTCAAACTGATTTCTTACCCTGTCAAAGTGATACTTGCACCCCGAGGCATGTTGCACAAAGGCAACCTCAAGTCAAAGTACCTGAAAAAGAAAGCTTTTTTTTGCTTTTTCAGGTTTATCAAGTTGCACAAACACCTCCGCTGGCATGCTACCGACATCCAAGAGCAGGAAGACATTTTAGACATGTTTGGGAAGAATTCTTACGTAGTGGTTGCTCCTCCATTACCAACGCAAACGATAGCGCCGTTAAAACAGGTAGAGAAAGCAAAAGGCCAATTGTTACTTGCTACTGTTTCACTCATTGCTTATAAGAAGGGCCATTTGCAATTGATACAAACATTGAAAGCACTCCAAAATAAGGTTTCTGCAGAACTTCATATTTATGGACCAGTGAAAGACAAGACAGTCTGGGATAGCTGTCAAAAAGAAATTGAACTGCTGCAAAGCAACATCAAGGTTGTTTATCACGGTTTTGTTCATCCGGCGGAAGTACCCGCAGTTTTAGGGAAATACCATTTTTTTGTACTTCTCTCGCACGGCGAAAACTTTTGCCATGCAGCGTACGAATCACTCAAAGCCGGACGTCCTTTAATAATAAGTGACCAGACCCCATGGCGAAACCTGGAGACCCAACAGGCTGGTTGGGACATTAACCTTTTCAATAAAAGTAAACTTCTTCGCGTAATAGAACAGGCACACAATATGGACCAAACCGCATATGATAAACTCTGTAGTGGTGCTCAAGCACTGGCCAAACGGTTTTTAACCGAATCTAGTTTTGGACAGCAATATGCATGCTTGTTTCATTAGCATTGCTTAGTTTGTATATAAACAAGAAATCCCGCCTTTCGGCGGGATTCTTCTATTCAACATCGTGGGTTACTAAGCAAACTTCAACTTAACTACATCCCATACTATTACCGCAGTTCAGGCACTTGTAGCAGGTTCCGCTTCTTACGGTAATGTGTCCGCAGGTGTTACAAGCCGGGGCATCGCTCTGCATGCTTTTGGCGGCTACGTTCACGGCATCCATTGATACGCTTTTTGGTGCGGTTGCTTTGGCAGCCACTTGCGGTGCGCTGGCCACTACACGAATGCTTGACAATTCAGGTTGCTTTGCAGGCGTGGCAGGTGCATCATCCCAGGGTTCGTTTCCCAGGTTGCTTACTTCCGGTTTGTCCAGCACATGCACCAGGTCTGTACGGTTCAAATATTCGTAGCCCAGCACACGGAAGATGAAGTCAACGATGGAAGATGAAGACTTAATGTTTGGATGATCAACAAAACCTGCAGGGTCAAACTTGGTGAACACAAATTTCTCAACGTATTCATCCAGCGGCACGCCGTATTGCAAGCCAATGGAAACCGCAATGGCAAAGCAGTTCAGCATGCTGCGCATGGTGGCTCCTTCCTTCGCCATATCAATAAAGATCTCGCCTACGGTTCCATCGCCGTACTCACCGGTGCGCAGGAAAAGGGTTTGCCCATTGATCTTTGCTTTTTGCGTAAAGCCCCTGCGTTTGGCCGGCAGTGAGCGGCGCTCTACAATGCTCGCCAGTTTGCGTTTGAGCTTTGTATCGGGAGAAGCCTGTACTCGTTTTTGCACTTCTTCCAGCAACTCTTCAATGGTGAGTTTGCCCATGTCAACGATGGCAGAGTCCACGGTTGACTGTCCACTGTCGACGGTTGTCTGTTGACTGTCGTCTTTCTTCTTCTTGTCAGATTTGTTGCTGAGTGGCTGCGAAAGTTTCGAACCATCGCGGTACAGGGCGCAGGCTTTCAAACCCAACTGCCAGCTCAGTAAATATGAATCGGCAATTTCTTCAATCTGCGCTTCGTGCGGCAGGTTAATGGTTTTTGAAATGGCGCCGGAGATGAACGGCTGTGCAGCAGCCATCATACGAATGTGTCCGTGTGCATGAATGTAACGCTGACCTTTCTTGCCGCATTTGTTGGCGCAGTCAAACACCGCCAGGTGTTCTTCTTTCAGGTAAGACGCACCTTCTACCGTCATGGTTCCGCACACGTAATCGTTGGCAGCTTCAATTTGTTCGTCGGTAAAACCCAGTGCTTCCAGCAGGCTCCACTCAAAGTTGAAATATTGCTCAGGAGTAAAG
>JAEWAC010000268.1 GCA_023391895.1 Bacteroidota bacterium | reverse complement strand
GTATTTAGGTGCATTGAAAAAAGCCTGAAAATCGGCCGGCACATCGGTAATAACATCGGAATAGCCATTGACGAATACTGAAAAATGGCGCGGCAACTGGTAATCAAGGCTTAGCCCAAAGCCGTGTGTTTTTACACGGGTGCTGCTGTTGACGGCCACAGAATAGATTTTGGCTGTAGCAGGCTGGTACAGGGTTTTACGCCCCAGGAAATCGCGGTATTCGCCAAAATACCCATAGGCATCAACCAGGAGCTTTTTGGCAATAATGCCTTTGTAACCGGCCTCAAAAGAGCGCATGCTTTCCGGATTAAATGCTTGGTACATAAAGGGTTTGCCGCCGTCCAGCTCCACGACCGGCTTTTTGGCTGCATCCATATAATCCATAATCCAGGGCAGGCCGCCCAGCAGGGTATAATCGCCCACATCCAGCCTTATATATTTTTGCTGCGTGCTGGGAAATCGGTAAGCGGTCTGGTAAGAAAAACGCAGGTTGTTGTCCTTGGCCACCTTTACCAAAGCCGTGGCGCGGGGCGTAAACCGGCCTTTAAAGTCTTCGTTTTTATCGTACCGGCCCGAAACGGAAAGGGTAAGTACCTCGTTCAGCAGTTTTTTAGTAGCCTGCGCATAGGCACCCAGTTCGTTTATTTTAATGGCGCCAGCCGTATCTATAAACAAAGTACCTTTTGAATCCAGTATGTATTGTTTGACGTTAGCCCCGACAATTACGTCCATAAACTTTATGTGGTTGGATAAGTTGTATTGTCCTTCGCCCATCCACAACTGTGATTTTTCCAAAAACAGCCCGCCGGCCGGGATAGGCCGCTTGCGCACGACATCAAATATTTCTTTAAACTGCTGTGTACCGGCCTCCGGACGTCCCTGGTCGGCATAGGCCCTTGAAGCCTGATGCAATTGGCCTGCAGCAGCCCCAACGGCAGTCATGGCATCGGCTATGGTACCGCCACCCGCCAGCACCTGGCCAACAATACCAGCGGCGCCGGTAGCATAAGCACCCACATACTGCGGGTACCATAGCTGGCTTTTTTTCCATTCCTCGTTTAAGCGCTGGGCCGTCACGGTAGCGGTGTAGGCCTCACCGGCATTTTCCTGCGTGGTATAGGCGCGCAAAAACCAATCTTTATGCTTCAGCTCCAGTTTGTACTGTCCAACTTTTATATCCTTTAATACATAGCGGTTATTGCCGGTATAGATGGTATTGCCGGTAGCCCAGTACCCCATCAACTGCGCTTCTAAATTGGGGTTCAGCTTGTAGTGCAAGGCACCGGACAATTTAATGTTTTTGGTTTCGGGATCAATAATGTCTTTTTCAGCATAACCGGTGCGGGATACATTTACATTGGGCACCAGCGGCAAGGCCTGTGCCGGCAGCACACCGGCACCTATCATTAGTTTGGCTACGTCCTGCAGGTTGATGGAAGTTTCATCACCGTACACGTTCACGCCATCATAGTTAGGATCGGTCTGTCGGTTGCCGGGGACCAATTTACCGACACCACCCTGGCGCAGGTAATTGCTGCTGTCGCTGGCCAGCCAGTCGGTGGCTTTGATATATTGCGCCCCTATTTTAAAAGCCAGTTTATTATTAAAGGCTTTGGCCCAGCGCAAGGAAAAATCATGGAAAGGCGCTGCCTCAGCCCGCTGGCTTTTATCTACATGGTTAATGCCTTCTTTGGCTTGTATACTCAACCCCTGGTATTGAAAGGGATTTTTGCTGTTGATCAGCACCGTACCATTAATACCGCCCGGGCCATACAAAGCAGAAGAGGCGCCCGGCAACAGCTCCATGCTTTCCACATCCAGTTCGGTAAGGCCTACAAAGCTGCCAATAAAAAAGTTGAGACCCGGCGCCTGGTTGTCCATGCCATCCACAATCTGGTTGACGCGGGTGCTGCCGCTGCCATTGAAGCCCCGCGTGCTGATGGTTTTAAAAGTAAGACTGGAGGTGGTAAGGTCAATACCTTTTTTATAACCCGCCAGGTCGTAATAACTGGTGGTTGGTGATGTGCCAATACCAGCCACGCCAATGCGCTCGATAGAAACCGGCGACTCCAGGATGCGGGTTGGCGTGCGGGTGGCGGACAACACTACTTCCTGCCCCAGCGGGGAAAAAGGCACCAGGCGAATGGCAAGGTCTTCTTTATTATCCACTAGCAGCTCCTGCGTTTCAAAACCCACGCTGGAAACAATTAAGGTTACCGGTAAAGAATCCACTTGTAAACGAAAGGAGCCGTTGTCATCCGTATACGTTCCGGCCGTAAGACCTTTTACCATCACCGAAACAGCCGGCACCGCTTCGCCTGTACTTCCACTTTTTATTTTACCCCTGATGGTGGCAGTTTGCGCCAGTGCGGACAGGTACGCCAACGCACAAAGCAGACAAAGAATAAAGTTCTTTTTCATAATCGTAGTTTTATTGGAACAATTGAAAAAAGCCTTGCAGCACACGGATAAAACGGGCGGTTCCTTTAGGGAAGAATGTTGTCAATTACCAACTCTTTTAAAACCCCATATGGCAACGTCCAGGTAAGGTTGAGCTTTTACTTTTTTTGTAACACCCAAAAACAACATCAGTGTAATTCAACTGCTTTTCATAACCAGGTTTATACGTTGCGTTCAAGATTTAGCAGGGATGAACAGCTATGGGTTTTTAAAAGAAATTGGGCGAACCAGGAAAGCCGGTATGCAGCGTCGTTGTTATATGGGGTTTTCAACAAATCCACTACTAAAGTAGCGGTAGCCACAACGCTTTGATAATTGAATTTTGCAGGGGCATTTGACCCATTAGTATTTTTTGCAAATTAGCTCTTCTGCACAGTTGCACTTTTGCTGAATATGGAGTAAATTAAAGGGAGTAAAACGGCTTTTGCAGCCAATGCAAAAGACAGGTGGCGCTTTCCTATTCAATCCATTTCATGCTCAACCAGTCTGCACAAAAAATACTGTTCAACCGTATCAAAGAACTGTTGCCTGCTGGTACCAACCTGGCCGACGCCATCTCTGAGGTATTGCATGTTAGTAGCGACAGTGCCTACCGGCGCATCCGGGGCGATACGCCGCTGGTACTGGACGAAGCTTTTGAGCTTTGCAAAGCCTATCATATTTCGCTGGACGAGTTGCTGTATGCACAACCCAATACGGTCTCCTTCCAGGCCGTGCAGTTGAATGATCATTACAGCTTTGAAGATTACCTGACCGACATTTGCAAACACTTGCAGCAGTTGTCTTTGTTTGCCGAAAAAAAGATCATTTACCTGGCCAAGGATATTCCTATTTTCTATTACTTTCTTTTTCAGCCGCTTTTTGCCTTTCGTTATTTTTTCTGGATGAAATCTATTTTGCAGCATCCGGCCTTTGCAAACCGCACTTTTTCTTTCGATGTATTGCCACCGGCTATTGAAGCCAAAGGAAAAGAAATCCTGAAACTGTACAGCAATATCCCTTCTATAGAAATTTGGAACAACGAAAGCATCAACAGCATTATATCGCAAATAGAATACTACCGCGAGTCGGGCTATTTTAAAAGTGATAAAGATGTAGAAATGCTGTATGAATCCGTTCAGCATACGCTTGAACACCTGCGCCGCCAGGCCGAAGCAGGCTGTAAGTTAATGCCCGGCCAAAGCCCTGCGTTGAAACAGGAGAACTTTCAGTTGTTTCAAAACCGGCTGATACTGGGCGACAACACCATACTGGTTTTGCAGAACGGCAACAAAACGCTTTACCTGAACCATGATGTTTTGAATTACATGATTACACAGAACGAAAAGTTTTGCGAAGAGGTGTACCAGAAAATGCAAAACATGATGCGCCGTGCCACACTGCTTAGCCAGGTAAGCGAAAAGCAACGACAGATATTTTTTAACGGCCTGCTGCGCAAAATACCAAAGCGCCAAAGCACTGTACCGGTTAATACCACCAAGCCATGAACCCGGCCGACCTGCAAATACAATTGTTCCATCAAATCAAAAGCAGGATGGGTGCGGGCCTGTCTATGGTAGATGAAGTGGCCCAATTGCTGCAGATCAGTACCGACAGTGCTTACCGGCGCATCCGTGGCGAGAAACCCCTGACCTTTGATGAAATTTACCGCCTGTGCCTGCATTACCACTGCTCCCTTGACGCGCTGATGGGATTGCAATCCAATACCTATACGTTTGAAGGCCGGTTTGTACAGTCCAGCAACTTCCGGTTTGATGAATACCTGACCGGGTTGATGCAGCAGGTAAAATACATGAACGGCTTCAAGGAAAAAAAGATGTATTACCTGGCCAAGGACATTCCTATTTTCCATCACTTTCATTACCGGCCAATTGCCGCTTTCAAATATTTTTTCTGGATGCGTACGCTGCTGAATGCCCCCGGCATGGATCACCGGCAATTCAGCCTGCAGGATTATCCCGATGACTTATTTGCCATCGGCCGTAAGGCACTGGATTATTACAATGGATTAGACGCTACCGAACTATGGAATATTGAAACGATTATGAGTACGCTGCGGCAGGTGGAGTATTACCAGGACGCTCGTATTTTTAAACATGCAGAAGATATTCATACCGTATATGACTATTTGGAACAATTGCTGCTGCACCTGGAAAAGCAGGCCGACCTGGGTTACAAGTTCGATGTGGAAGATGAAAACAAAAAACCTTTAGGCGCTTTTCAAATGTATTTTAATGAAGTAACCACGGCCGATAATTCCATACTGGCGGTGCTGGACGGCACCAAGGTTGTTTTTCTTACGCACAGCATCATCAACTTTATGGTTACCCGCCACCTGCAGTTTTGCGACAACCTATTTCAAAGCATTCAAAACCTCATACGCCGCTCCACGCTTATCAGTTCGGTAAGTGAAAGAGAGCGGGCCCGCTTTTTTAAAAAACTGCGTAACCGTATTACCAGCCGCAAGCAAAATTTAAAAGCTTAAACTTTTGCTTTTTTAAATCCATCTCCATTTTCTGGCTTATAATTTGGAATTTAGCTTTCAAAACCAATATATGTTAAAACGCTACCTTTTGATTTTTGGCGCCGCTATTGGATTGGCTTCCTGCGATACTTTATCCAACTTACCTATGGGAACTCCTACCGCCGTTACCGAGCTGGAGGCCTCACAAGGCATACGGGAGGCGCTGGACCAGGGCGTGGGCCGCGGCATCAGCTTACTGAATAAAGAAAACGGCTTTTTTGGCAACGAAGCTTACAAGCTGTTTTTACCCGCAGAAGCCCAGCGTATTGAAAACACCATGCGCCAACTGGGCATGGGCGCCATGGTAGACAAAGCCATTTTGCAGATTAACCGGGCGGCAGAAGACGCCGTAGGTCATGCCCGGCCGATTTTTGTAGATGCCATCCGGGAAATGACCATTGCCGATGCCCTCAATATTATTCGCGGGCCTAAAGATGCGGCTACGCAATACTTCCGCCAGAAAACCACCGACAAACTGGTGGCGGCGTTTTCACCCATCATCAAAAGCTCGCTGGATAAGTTTAGCGCTACCAAGTATTATGGCGATGTGATTAATACGTACAATAATTTTCCTACTACCATGAACAAAATAAATCCTGATTTGCAATCTTATGTAGTCAACAAAGCCGTGGGTGCTCTCTTTGACCAGATTGCCAAAGAAGAAGCCAACATACGCGAAAACCCGGCAGCACGAACGACACAGATTTTGAAAAAAGTGTTTGGCTCTGCCGCCCGTAATTATTAAATAAACCAATCAGTATACATCCCGAAAATCCGTTGCTTTTCAGCAACGGATTTTTATTTTCCTATAACCGGGCCGGTTACTCCCCGGTTAAATGGCCGTGTGAGTCGATAGCTTTGAATACGCACAGTATGCAAGCCGTAGCACTCAGGAAAAAGCCGATGGTCAATAAAATGCTGGTACCCTGCTTGGCCGCCCAGGAACTGTCGATACCGATATACAGCATAATGGCAACCGCCGCAAACATGATGCTCAATACAATCCATTTGATAGTCGTGGTCATGATGTTGGATTTATAATAAATGAATTAAGGTTGATGCTTTTGCCGGCCGGTTATACCATACCATTAGCGGTTAAGGATTACCTGTGTCTTTATTCTTTATGCCATAGCCAATATCCGTTGCCCGAACAGTAGAGGGTATCGCCACCGGCCATTACAGGGTACGTTGTCATTTCTAAAATCTGGTAGTATCAATAAGGTTGGAAGCGGGTTTCAAGGGGCGGCTGCAGGCGTGTAGTGAATACAGAGTTGTAATGCCAATGTTTTAAATGCCGTATTTAAAAAGCTGGTGCTGTAGAGCCTATGCTGTAGGTGTGTCTGCAGGCATTTGTACTGCTAAGGTAAACATTGTATTTGGTAAAAAAGCAGGCGGGGCCAGCTTTTGCCGCTCTGTAGTAGCTTAACTCCAAATGGCTTCCAACACCAGTGAAAAGGTGCAACCGGTAAAGAAAAATGAAAATGGTTTTTGCGGATCTACTGCCTGCAGCCGGTATTGTTGGGCGTCATCCAGGTGATAGATCTCCACCGTCCTGGTGTCCACATCTACCATCAGGTAGTAAGATATTTGCTGCTGGCGGTAAATTTCAAACTTGGTATGCCGGTCTTTCAGGGCCGTGGCTGGCGGCAAAATCTCCACCACCAGTTCCGGTGCAAAGTCTAAAAAGGGTTTGGTAATGGGCTGACATACAATTAAAAGATCCGGATTTAAAACCGTATCCTCCGCTACTTTGTAATCAATAGGCTGATAAACCGTACAGGAGCAATCAGAGGCCTTTAGGGCTACCCGAAACTCTGCATGCAGATTACCGGCCACCGCTTGGTGTTCCGGCCGTGGCGCAGGACTCATGGCATAAGGGATGCCTTCTATAATTTCCCACTGGCCTTCCCAGCGGCAGTAATCTTCGTAGGTATAATAGGGCAGTATTTTATAACCGCTGCTCATGCCATTAAATTTACATCATATTCTCTGTAGCCAGCAGCACCTGCCAGGCGGCGTCTACTTTACCTTTATTGAGCAAGTCGGCAGCATAGCGGTGTACTTCTTTTTCCATTTCAGTGGGATTGACAGCAAAATACTGCACAATGTTGTTCAAATGCTCATCTTCAAAAGCTACGTCTACCACCGGCACCTGGTGCACATTAGCCAGCTGGCCCAAATGGTTGCCGGTAAGTATGCTGCTGTAACGTATGCCGGGCGGCAAGGCATCTATACCAATGCCCAGTTGCGTATTGGGTTTTTGCACCTGGAACAGGTTTTCCGGCCCTATTTTACAATACCAGTCGCCGCCCAGGCGGGCTACTAAATTCAGTTTTGTCTGGTCTATTTTTTTCTCTGCCGTCAGCAGCTCATCGGCAAGGTGCAGGCACAGTACTTCGCCTATCACCAGGTTGCCCGCTCCGCCTTCCGACCCCAGCGATTTTACTTCCAGCACCCGGCACTCCAGCTTGACTTTGCTTTCTTTTACCATGGGCGGTTTTACCCTAGTGGCCGGCTCTTTGGTAAAGCCTGCTTTTACAAACTCATCCACGCCTTTGGGATACTCGCAACTGGCCAGTGAGGTTTGCTGCACCATATCATACGTTACGATGTTAATCACTACTTCCGGCACCTCCAGTACGTTTTGCAGGCTGTGCTTGGTGGTATTGTCCCGCAGGCGGCGGGAAGGAGAAAAAATAACAATCGGTGGGTTAGATGAAAATAAATTGAAAAACGAAAACGGGCTGAGGTTGACATTACCGGCGGCATCGATGGTAGAGGCAAAACAAATGGGCCGTGGTGCTACCACGTGCTGCAGGTAATATTGTTTTTCGGCAGGCTTCAGTTCCGGCAGGTTCAAAATCATAACAAGGCAAATGTCCTTCAAAACACCATACCACCCATAACAACCTTTTAAACCGGACACCAACCGCTGGTAACAAATGGGCGGGCCATTGTAACTTTTAGCAGCTTACATTCGTTATACGAAGACTTTCGTCAGAAATATAAATCTTAACCAATCAAAAGCAATTACAATGAGAAAACTGTTGTTGGCCGCTGCCGTTGGCCTTTTCACATTCACCACCGTCGGGGCGCAAAACAAAAAAGGCGAAACCATTGAGGGTAATGGCAACCTGATTAGCCGCGAGGTGCCGGTACAATCGTTCAGTGCTTTAAAAGCCAGTGGTGTATACGAACTCAAACTTACACAGGGCAACAAGGAAGGCGTAAAAATAGAAGCCGATGAAAACCTGCAGGACCTGTTTACCGTAACCAACGACGGCAACCGCCTGGTAATTGATATGAAAAAGGCGCAGAACAAAAACCTGAAAAGCAAAAACAAAATGCGGGTGTATGTCACTTTTAAAAACCTGAAAAACATGGACATCAGCATGGTGGGTAATATTACGGCTGAAAACACCCTGGCCTTTGACGACCTCGATATCAAAAACAGCAGCGTGGGTTCTTTGGACCTGGACTTAACGGCCCAAAAAATAAACCTGGAAAATAGGAGTGTAGGCAACGTAAAGCTGAGTGGCAAAGCACAAGATGCCGTTTTTGTCAACAATGGCGTGGGCAGCATCAATGCCGGCGCTTTAGTGGTGCAGACCATGGACATTGAAAACACCGGCGTGGGCCATGCGGAAGTCAATGCGCAAAAAGGACTGAAAGTAAAAGATTCTTTTTTGGGTAAGGTAAAGAACCGGGGTGCTGCCACGCCACGCAAAATGAATAAAGTAGTGATATAACCTGAAACCAACTGCAACCATCAGGGCCTGTGTTATAGCGGGCCCTTTTTCTTTTCTTTTTTTCAACCGCGGAGAAAGGAGAAAAGGAGGATACGCGGAGGGTTATATATTGTTGACGATTCTTTTAAAGCCGTCTTTTAAAAGAGGGACATTGAAGTTGATTAAATAACCTAACCTGCGGTTATAGAGTTTTAAATACGTAATTAACTGTGCCTGAAATACCGGGTGCATTACATCTGCAGATTTGACTTCAATAATAATTTGATCGTTCACCAAAATTCAATGACGTAGGCTTTACCCAAGGCAATTCCTTTTTAGTTCAACTCAACCGGTACCTGCGTTTTTATGGCTAAACCTCTTAATGTCAATTCCCTGGCCAATGCCATTTCATAAGCCGACTCCAGCAAGCCCGGCCCCAACTCCCGATGCACGGTAATAGCCGCATCCAAAACGTTTGCACCTATGTTATTTAACTCCTCTCCTTCATCATCTCTGCGTACCCTCCTTTTCTCCTTTCTCCGCGGTTTTAAAACCCCTTCTTCCGCTTCAATATACTCCACGCCGTCTCCTCCGCAATAATGGTATTGCTTAAAACCCCCAACCCGTCAATCTCCAGTTCCACCACATCGCCCTGCTGCAGCCATTGCTCC
>JAEWAC010000223.1 GCA_023391895.1 Bacteroidota bacterium | reverse complement strand
AAGCAGATTGCCGGCGCCCTGGCCAAGCGCATTGTCAACTACCTGAAGCCCGGCATGCAGGTAGAGCAGGGCAGCGAAATGGGCTTTATCAAGTTCGGCTCCCGGGTAGACCTTTTTTTACCGCTGGATGCTGAGGTTACCGTGCAAATGAACCAGAAAGTGAAGGGTGGCGTAACGGTATTGGCCAAATGGTAAAATACATATTGAAAGTTTCTGTAACTTAAAGGTGTCAACCCCTTTTCTTTGAAATAAGCAGCCATGGGTTTGTGCAGACCTGTACGGGGATGATAAACCGGTGCCTGCTTGTTCCATCTGACTTTAAAACCTGACAGATGAAGAAAAAAATTGCACTCGTGGCCGCTGCCGGCCTGCTGGCTACCGCTACTATTGTTGCTTCTACAGTAAGTACGGTAAAAACAACAGAAAAGAAACCTGTAAAAACAGAGGCCGTAAAAGAAAAGAAAGAATGCACCAAAGCGAAAAGAACCCACTGCTTTTTTGGTTAAAGAAAGGAAGTCCCGCAACCGGCGGGACTTTTAATTTTATAAAATGGCTTCCAGTTCTTTGAGCATTGGGATGGTATAGGTGGGCTGCAGGCGCTTTTTTGCAGCTTCCACCTTATGGCGAACAAAGGCCCGTACCTAGACGGGCCATAGCATAATAATGTTTCAAAGCTAAATGTCCGATTTTGTTTTTAGCCTTTCTTCTTGTTTTCCGATTTCATTTTCATGTGGCCCATCTTGCCATCCATGTACACACATTCGCCGTCTTTTAGTTTGTGGGTGGTACCGTTTTTCATTTTTACGGTTCCGTCGGTCATAACCATGGCGCCATTGCTCATGGTCATATCCTGGTTCATTTCCATGGATTGCCCATCTTTCATCACCATCATTTTCCCGTTCTCCATCGCCACACAATCTTTTTGCTGGTGGTGCTGGGCAGTTTTTTGCTCTGTTTTGGATTTCTCGGCCTGAGCAAACGACCCATATGTAATGAACAGTAGCGCAAAGAGGAAGAATAGCTTTTTCATATGTTAGCTTTTTTAAAAGGTAATCAACTTTACATAGATAAAAAAGCTGTATCTCAGGAAAAAATCGTTATATTATAAGAGCCGCAACGCTTCCTTGTCTAAAGCGCTGCAGCCGCTGATTTTTGTTTTTTGTCTTCACACTTACAGGAATTCTTTCAGCTCTTGCAACGTGCGGATGGTATAGGTAGGCTGTATACTTTGGGGCAGGTTGTTGTAGTTGGCATGTACCTGGTCCATACCCACACTGCGGGCACCCATAATATCTATTTCAATGCTGTCGCCAATCATTATACTTTCATCTACCGCAGCGCCGGCTTTTTGCATTGCGTATTCAAAAATTTCGGGATGTGGTTTTAAGCTGTTGGAGCCTTCGGACGTAATCACTTCTTTAAAAAAGCCATGCAGGTGGCAGCTATTGAGCTTACAAAGCTGGGTTTTTTCAAAACCGTTGGTGATCAGGTGCATCACGTAGCCTTTACCGGCCAGGTATTGCAGTACCTCCACCGTATGGGGAAATAAAAGCGTACGCGTAGGCAGCAGTTGCAAAAACAGGTCGCTCATTTCGCGGGTCAGGGCGTCGTCGGCAATTTTAAAGTCCAGCAGGGTCAGCAGCATGCGTTTGAGCCGCAACTCTTCCTGGCGGATGTAGCCTTTGCGGTAGCGTTCCCAAAGTTTTTCATTATGGGCCAGGTAGTTTTTATGAAAAAGGTCAAAGTCGTGCACGCCTCGGTCCGACAGCTTCAGGTCGGTATGCAGTTGCTGCAGGGTTTCGCGGGCATTGGCATCAAAATCCCAAAGAGTATGGTCGAGGTCAAAAAAAAGGTGTTTGTATTTCATGCTTTGTTTGAAAAAAATGCGGCTAGATTTGTGGGCTGCAAGATAAGCTCCAATTTATAAATGAATGGTATGAACGCTGTTATAACCGGTGCCTCGCGTGGAATAGGAAAGGCCGTGGCCCACATCTTTGCCCTGCATGGTTACAACCTGCTGTTGTGCTCGCAAAACGAAGACAAGCTGCTGCAGGCGGTTGAGGAATTAAAAAGCGCCTATCCTGGTGTTTCCATCGATGCCCGCGCCATGGACCTGGGCGTGAAGCAGCAGGCACAGCTTTTTGCCGAATGGGTGCTGAACCAAGCTGACGGCATTGATGTACTGGTCAACAATGCGGGTTCTTTTTTGCCGGGCAATGTGTCGGAGGAGGCTGAAGGAACCCTTGAAAAAATGATGGAGGTCAACCTGTACAGTGCCTACTGGATCACCCGGGTATTGCTGCCGCGGATGAAGGCGCAAAAAAGGGGACATATCTTCAACATGGCTTCTATTGCGGGCCTGCAGGCTTATCCCAATGGCGGTTCGTACTCTATTTCCAAATTTGCCTTATTGGGTTTTTCAAAGAACCTGCGGCGGGAGCTGATGCCTCACAGTATAAAAGTTACGGCGGTGATACCCGGGGCGGTGTATACCGATTCGTGGGCGCCTTTTGTAGAGCAGGAGCGGATTATGGAAGCCGATGACATTGCGAAGGTGATTTACAACGCCACCCGCCTGTCGCCCCAGGCCGTGGTAGAAGAAATTGTGCTGCGCCCGCAACTGGGAGACCTGTAACCATTGGTAACAAGCCCCATCCGTTGCTCCTATAAAAACACTTTTTAACCTTTGGGTGTTTTACATTAGTTAGCTATGAGGCGTTTTGCAGCGGTCTTATTCCTTTTGTTATTTCATCTGGCGGGCACGTCCCTGTGGGCGCAGGCCCAGGTGCAAACTATTGTACCCCAAAAAGATGTTACCGTAGGCACGGCTTTCCAGGTGCAGTATGTGGTACAGGACCTGCAGGGTTTTCAGGCACTGCAAACGCCTGATTTTGGCGACGACTTCCGTATGGTGAGCGGGCCCAGCATTTACCAGGGCACCATCACCGATAAGGGCACGACGGTACCGATACAAAACTATACCTATACCCTTGTGCCGCTGCGCAAAGGCCGGCTGATGGTGCAGGGGGCCACCGTGGTATACAACCACAAAAAGCTGGAGGCGCCCATGGCTTTTGTAACCAGCGCCGGTGCCGCCCCGCCGGTGCAGCGGTCCAGCAATTTTGTGCTGCATGTGCCGCTGTTTGCCCAAAGCCCGGCGCAGGATTTAGACAAAAGCATCCGGCAGTACCTGTTTGCCACCGCATCGGCCACCAAAAAGAACTGTTACGTGGGCGAGCCGGTGGTGGCCACCTTTACCTTGCTTTCAAGAGTGCTGTCGGCCTCAGAAGTGGTCAAAAATCCCGGTTTTTATGGCTTTAGCGTGGTAGATATGCCCCAGGCTGCTGAACAGCCGGAAACGGTTGAAAACATCAATGGCAGCGTGTATAACAAGCACCTGCTGCGCCAGGTGCAGCTGTATCCCATGCAAGAGGGCAGGCTGGTGATTGACGAAATGACCATTCTGAATACCGTAGAACTGATTGACTCCGTCCGGGGCCGGCCAAAAGAAAAAGAACTGGTATTAACCACCGCGCCTTTAGATGTGGAGGTGAAGCCCCTGCCCCTGAAGGGAAGGCCTGCTGCATTTACCGGTGCGGTAGGGGCGTTTCAGCTGGAAGCCCGGCTGGCCAGCGAGCGTGTGGCCATGGGCGAAGCCGGGCAGCTGGTGCTTACCCTGAAGGGCAAGGGAAATTTTTTGCAGCTGAATGCGCCTGAAGTGCACTGGCCGGCGCGGGTAGAAGGCTTTGAGCCAACGGTGACCGAACAACTGCAAAAAGACCTGGTGCCCGTAGCCGGCAGCCGGCAATACCAGTACCCGTTTACGACCGACAGCGTGGGCCAGTACAGCATTGAACCGATTGCCTTTGCGTATTTCAACCCGGTGACCAAGACCTACGAAACCCTCACCACCGATACCCTGCATTTCAAGGTAGTGCCCCAGAACCGGCTGAAGGCTTTTTTTCATAATAAAACCACGGCGGCTGCTGGAGACAATGATCTATGGCTGATTGCCCTTGTGGTAGTAACCGGAACGGCCTTGGCAGTATGGCTGGTGAAGAAAAGAAAAACAAAAGTGGGGAATATGGATAAGAATAAAGCCATACCCGCAGCGCCGACTTACGAGGAGCAGTTACAAGCAATAGCGGCAACGGAGCCGGCTGGCAAAGAAGCTTACCAGCAATTGCAGCAAGTTCTATATGGGTTTTTAAAAGAAACCTATGGCTTGTCAACTTCTTCAAAAGCCCATATACGGCAACAATTGCAGCTGGCTTCGCTAACAGGACCGCAGCAGGAGCAGTTAGGGGCTATTTTAGAAGAATGCGAAGTCGTGCAGTATTACGGGGCGTCGCCCTCACAGCCGTTTGCTGACTTACAACAACAGGCTGTTGACCTGGTGCGCCAGTTACAACAACAGGCCTGACTTATTCCGCATACTTATACCCCACGCCTCTTACCGAATGAAAATATCTGGGGTTGCGGCTGTCTTCTTCAAAATACTTGCGGAAGTTTAAAATAAAGTTGTCGATGGTGCGGGTGGTTGGGTACACGTTATAACCCCAAACCGACTGCAGGATCTTTTCCCTCGGCACCACCTCGTTTTTGTTTTCAATCAGCAGTTTCAGCAGCATGGCTTCCTTTTTACTCAGCTCTATTTTTTCGCCTTTGGCGGTAACGGCTTCCTGTGCTTTAAAGTTGATCTGGTGGCCGCCGAAACTATAGGTGTCGCCTATTACCGAGCGGTCCTGCAGCCGTTTGTTTTTGTTGATGAGTTTTAGCACCCGCAGCAGCAGTTCTTCCAAATTAAAAGGTTTGGTCAGGTAATCGTCGGCGCCTTTTTTCAAACCTGTAACCCGGTCGGCGCTGGTG
>JAEWAC010000218.1 GCA_023391895.1 Bacteroidota bacterium | reverse complement strand
TATCAGAACCGTGCAGGTTGTAGGCTTCTATGAGCAGGTAAACCGCGGAGGTGGACAGGCCACTGAGATCCGAGAGGTAGGCGGCCGTTACCGGGTAGCTTTGCGTGAGGTACAAACACTGCCAGCGGCGGTACAGTTCCTTGGTCGGGGCCTGCTGCATCCGCGCTTTCAGCTCCTCACCGCTGAGATGAGCCGCCAATTTCAACGTACGCATAACATAGCTTTCCTTAAAGGTACCTATCCTATTTTATTAATGTAGATCACAAGTTGGTATCAGATGTCGCGGATTGTAGAAGGATTTCTCAAATAAATGAACCCTATGGGTTTTTAAAAGAGTTGATGACATATACGGTTTAGCCCAGAATGGTTCAAAAGCCCATAGGTCCATTCTAAAGCAGTATTGAAATCAACTGCTTGGCCTCCCTCTTCACCGGGGAGGGATCAAAAGGAGGGGCCTTATGGGTTTTTGAAGAAGTGGTTGTGGCGATGGTTTTGTAGCCACGAAGGCACAAAGACAATAAGGAACACAAAGAAAAAGAGGCTGCAGGTGCAGGCCTATCCTGGCTCAAGGCCAGGATGACAGTGGCGAGTGGTCTTTCTTTATTTTGATAACTTTAGTTGCAGAACACTTCTTTAAAAACCATATGAACCTTTGAAGCACTTCCCTGCTGTCAACTGTCAACTATAGCCGAAAACCATTCAAAAGCCCATACGCCTCTCATTTTTTTCATTTTACCTTTTTCATTTTACATGCCACTCTCTCCACCGGGAGGGCCAGGCAGTAATGTTTTAATCGGAAAAACAATACTGCGGCTATTTACTGCTTACATAGCTTTCTACCGGCAGGCGGTTCTGAAGGCTGCGGGCCAGGGTCATTTCATCGGCGTACTCCAGCTCACCGCCAAAGGCAATACCCCGGGCTATGGTGGTGACCTTTACATGGGCGGGCAGCTTTTTCTGTACGTAGTAAATAGTGGTATCGCCCTGTATGGTGGGGCTGAGGGCAAAGATCACTTCATCGGTACCTTCTTTGTGCACCCTGTTGATGAGGGTGTCAATGTTCAGTTGGTTGGGACCTACGCCATCCAGCGGCGAAATAACGCCGCCCAGCACATGGTAGGTGCCGCTGTACTGCTGGGTGCTTTCCAGCGCAATCACGTCGCGGATGTTTTCCACCACGCAGATCATGTTGTGCTTGCGCAGGGAGTTGGCACAAATGGAGCAGATATCGGCATCGGCTACGTTGTGGCAGCGCTGGCAAAACTTGATTTCCGTACGCATACGGGCCACCACCTCGCTGAAATGCTGCACTTCTTCAGCCTCCTGTTTCAGCAGGTGCAGTACCAGGCGAAGCGCCGTTTTTTTACCAATGCCGGGCAGTTTGGCAAACTCGTTAACCGCTGTTTCCAGCAGCGCAGATGAAAATTGCATAGGCTACAAATTTACGCCAAATTGCTGTTATACAAGTGTTAGAAAAAAGGTTAGAGTGTAATCTCGAAAGTGTTGTCCCACGCGGGTTTCACTGTTCTGCGGCCTTCCAGCGGACGTACAATTTCGGGCTGTCGTTTGGTGCCGAAAAAATGGCCCGGGTCCCACCGGCCGTTGCCGTTGGTATCGTACAAAATACGGAACTCGTAATCGCCGGGCAGGAACAGCCGCTGCGAAAACGTGCCGGAGCTGATGGGCGTAGAAAACACCACGGCATTGTTCTGCACAAACTGCAGTACCGGGTTAAGGGAGGGGTCTACATTGCGCACCCGCAGGTTGATGGAACCGTAGTCGGCCTCCCGGCGGGTGGTAAAAGATAACGTATCGGTTTTCAACAGCTTTTTGCCCAGGGTGTCCTCGGCAAAGTCGCGGTCCAGAATCAGGTGATACTCGGTTTCGGGGCGCCAGGGCGTAAAGAGCGTCAGTCGTTTCCGAGTGGTATCCAGTTGGGTGGTATAATCGGTTACGGGATTAAAGGCGCTGTCAGTAGCCAGGGTCAACCGGGTAGAGTCAAACAAGCGCAGCGGATGCTCAAAGGTCAGCACCAGGCTGTCCAGCAGGTTTTGCTGGCTGTTGGCCAGGTTGGTGGAAAAGCGCAGTCGCCGGTCGGCCGCATTTTGCCGGCCGCCGGTGGCAGCAGGCGTGCTGGTAGTAGGCGCAGCAGGGGTTTCGCGGTAGGCGTATAAATTAACCTGTGGCGTAGTGTCGGCAGCCGTGGTTACCGGACTGTTGGCAAAGGCAAATAGTTGGCTTTTGTTCTGGTAGCGGCGGCTCAGTCCGGCATCGCCCAGGGCATAAATGGTAAAGGTGCCGGCCGGCAGGTTGCGAAAGGTAAAATTGCCCTCGCGGTCCAGCCGGGTTACATAGCGCGGCCGCTCTTTGGCAATGGCCGAGTCCTCCAGGTTGTTGTGCAGGACCACAATGAGCGTGGTGTCTACGCCGCCGGTTTCGGCCAGCGTGACCTTGCCGCGCAGCTGCAGCGAGTCCAGGTAAGCACCCGTGGAAAATATATAGTCGAAATTGCGCAGGATGTTGCCTTCGTTAATGTCGCGGATAGCATTGCCAAAGTTGAAGCTGTAGGTGGTATTGGGCTCCAGGGTGTCGCGCAGGCGAATGGTGATGGTGCGCAACCGGGCCTCTACAACAGGATTGGTTTCAAAAATAGGCGTGAATAAAAGGTTTTGCTGTACGTCCTGCAGGTCAACGTACTCATCGAAGGTCAGGGTAATGCGGTTGCTTTTGAAATGGGTGGTGGAGTCGCGGGGGGTGGCATTCACCAGCACGGGCGGCAGGCTGTCTCTCGGCCCGCCGGAGGGCGGAATAATGTTGGCACAGCCGCTGCCCAACGTCATACTGACGATCAGAATCAAAACCAGGACGATGGAAAGTAAAACCTTTTTCATGCAGGTGGCAAACTTAAACCCTTTCTGATAAAAGGGCTTTTTCCTTTTCCTAATAATCCTTTAAATAAGGTTGGGAAGAGAAGGCAAAAGTGAAAAGGCAAAAAGCTGAAGGCTAAAGGCTGAAGGCAAAATGTAAAATGAAAAAAGTAGGACAGAGAGCAAGACTGGTTCAGCGCCTTATCCCGCATGAACTTAAATCATCTCTTTCTTTGAGAAAAGATTAGCGGGATACCGCGCCTCCAGTAACTACGCATAGCACGCAAAAAGACTAAACTCTTTTAAAAACCCATACCTGTAAAAACTCTTCAAATTATCTACAGAACTGAGTGTAGGATACAAGCTGAAGTGACTGTTGCTGTGCGTAGGCAAGGCCAAACGGGCGAAGCCATCGGGTTGGCCTTGAACTTTTTGCTTACTTTTCTTTCAAGAGAAAAAGTAAGAAGAGTTGACTAAAGAAGGAAAAGCAAATAGTCATAGTTAATCATAAAAGAAGTGCTATATGGGGTTTTAAAGAAGTTAACAGGAGATGCTGAAACAAGTTCAGCATGACAGAGGAGAAAGGCGTTACAACTTCTTTAAAATCCTACAAGTGAGAAAATAAAAGAAGAAGCCATATGGGCCTTTGAAGAACTTCCCTTTATCAACTATCAACTGTCATCAGTCAACTCTATATGGGCTTTTAAAGAAGTTAAAGACAAATGCTGCAGCCACTTCAGCTGGATAACGGCAAGGGTCCATACATCTTCTTCAAAAACCCATATTGATTTATTGCTTCAAAAGCTTTCTGCAAAATTCTTGATTAAAAAACCATAGAG
>JAEWAC010000208.1 GCA_023391895.1 Bacteroidota bacterium | reverse complement strand
CAAAATGATTGACATAAGGCACCAGGTCAAATCCTTTTTCTTTCATTAACCTATATAAAGCCGGCTCAAACTGCTGGTTCATAAAACTGCCCATGGCACCGCCCAGCCGGTTGTGCTGAGAGGCAATCAGCGTCATCACGTGCTGGTAATCAGCTCCATTGCTCACGTGGTTGTCTATAAATACATCGGGGTTCAGGTAATGAAAGATTTGGGCAAAAGCACGGGCATCTTTGGAGTCGCATTTGATAAAATCGCGGTTCAGGTCCAGGTTTTGCGAGTTGCCCCTGAAACCAAATTCTTCCGGTCCGTTTTGATCCACCCGGTAGTTTTGGCTGCGGTTTAAGGCACCGCCAATATTGTAAACCGGAATCAGCGCCAATACCAGGTTGTTGGGCAGCTTTAGTTTGTTGGTAACAATGTCCCGCACCAGCAGCATGCTGGCGTCAATGCCGTCGGGCTCGCCGGGGTGAATGCCGTTATTGATAAAAAGGATGGCTTTGTTTTTTCTTTTGATGGAAGCGATATCAAAATCCCGGTCTACTGAAACCAAAACCAGATGTAGTGGGTAACCTGCATCGGTTGGTCCCAACGCCTGCATTTTAACTATGGGAGAAGCCGCATCCAGCTTTTTCCACCAGTCAATGATTTCAGGGTAAGTGGCGGTTTGGGTACCGTTGGACTTTTCGTAGCGGGTAGGAAAACTTTGTGCTAACAGGGTAAGCGGTAACAAAAGGAAAAGAGAAAAAATAAACTTTCGCATGCTGCTAAGTTATAGGATGCCGTTGATGCTGCCGCCAGGCTTTCAAAGCAAACTTTTCAAATTCCCATATACTTAGTTCTGTAAAGTTTTTTAATGGTATGCTATGGATATTTGAACCAATTATTAATAACAGTTAGTTTATCAATTTATTTTTCTGAATGTAAGTAACACCGCTTACTTTGTTTGCCTGCCAATGGAGAAACTGCCATTTTATTATCATGTTTTTAAAAAGCCCATTATAATGGCTGATTAAAAACGATAATTAATGCCAGCGGCGAAGGCATTGTAGCCGGTCAGCTTATCCGATTTAGGAAAACCTATTGGCGGGCCATCCGTCAATAAAACAGCTCGGTATTCTACAAACGGAAGCAGATGGTCCGATGCCTTATAACGCAAGCCCACTTGTGGAGACAGGGTAAAGCTAACGTTGAAGTCCGTTTTTCCTTCCGTTGGGCTCTTGTCATAATTGAGGTTAAATAAAGACAATCCCAGTCCTCCCGAAAAATATGGCTTCCAATTGCTTCGGGTATTCAGCTCATATTCCGCCATGAAAAGGATGGGTGCAAGTGTCATGCGGGCATTCTGAAATGAATCTGCAGAGTTCTTATCATTTTGCAGCCGTACAAAATCGGTTTCTATGCCAACGGCAAAATGGCCATTGCCAAAACGATACTTCCCTTCAGCTCCCAGCAGCCATCCGTTTTTGAGCACTTCTTTGTACCCGGTAATAGGCAAAGAAAGGCCGGCGTTTAATCCAACTTCCCAGCCAGATTGTGCTTTTAACTGATTGACACCTATGGAAAGCAGAAAGAGGATAGAAAATACCAGCGCCTTTGATTGTTTCTGCAGAAATGGTAGGTTTTTCATGATCATTTTAGGCAGTTTTAATTATTGGTAATGAGGCCGCTTTCTTTTGTTGCTTGTTTTGCCGGTAGGCCAGTTTTTTCCAGATCCATTCTGCCGGACCCATTTGATGGCGCTGTAGCCACCACTTGCTGATCCCGACTTGCAAAGCAAAAACAAGGAGGGTGGTGAGCAGTAAGCCGGTAGCGCCTATGCCTTTGAGGTGTAATCCTGGAAACCAGCCATAAAAAAGAAAGATGCCAAAAGCGGTTTGCAGAAAATAATTGGTCAGCGCCATGCGTCCTACCCATGCAAAAGGTTGTAGCCATTTCTGCCAGCGTTCCTTTTCCTGTAACCGTAGCAACACACTGATGTAAAAAAAGCTTTGGAGCACCAAGCCGCACACAATCACATACGGCAGCCACAGCAGCCAGTACGAATCCAGTTCCAGGTATCCTGCTTTAATGGCCCAAAAAGCAACACTGCACGGAAAGCCCAGGTATAAGCCCCACCAGAACCACCGGTTGCGCATTTTTAAAAAGCGTTCCGGCTGATGAAAGAAATGCATACGCCCCAGCCAGTACCCCAGCAGTACCCGGCCAAATACCGCCGCTAGCGTAAGCGGAGAATCCTGCAGGAAATTACGCATGGGGTCAATGCGCCAGTTGATCTGAAGCGCTTCTTTAAAATTGCCATAGGCAAAGGCATGTTGTATTTGCTCAAGGGATGGGTAATGGGAATATTGAACGCCTGCTATAGAATTAAAGATGAATACAGAGGCTGTTAGAAAAATAATAAAGAAAAGGCTCAGCCTTAGTACCGCTTTTTGTGACCAATAGGATATGAGCAACAGAAAGAAACCCGCCAGGGCATAATAGCGGATAATGTCGCCAAACCAAAACAGGTAGGCATGCAGGCAGGCCAGGATCAGCAGAATAAACATGCGCCTGGCAAAGTAGGCCTTGAAATGAATGCCCGCTGCTTTGGCTCTTTCCAGCTGAATGGCAAAACCAACTCCAAAAAGAACCGAAAATAAAGTAATGAACTTGGTGTCCACAAAAATATCGATGACAGTTTTCACGATGCGATCTGCCGGATAGGAGGGCATGGCGCTGAGCTGTTCCGGGGTTAACCAGCCGGTATCGGCAAAAGCATGAATGTTTACCAGAAGAATGCCCAGCGAAGCAAAGCCACGGAGTATATCCAGCATTTGGATCCGATCCGTTTTTAAAACCGGTGAAAACGATGGGGTAGCCATAGCAGCATCTATTTTAGTTAGCGGAAATTGCCGGATAAAACTACAGGCTGCAAAACCCCTTTTCCAAAGAATAACGGCTGTAAAATGGCGAAGTAGAGAAAAAAGAAGGTGAAGTAGAAAAGGTGGGAAGTAAAATATAGCTTTATTTATGCTGTTGCAGCCAGGTACGAAAAGCCGGTGCCTTTTTCTGACTGATGATCACGGCTTCTTTGTGTTCGGGCTGCAGGTGCAGGTCCAGCTTTCCATACTCCAGGGGAGAAAAAGAGCGGCAGGCTTTCCAGTGCACAATCAACTGGCGGTTGGCTCTAAAGAACACCTGCGCATCTAACCGGCTCTGCAATTCGTCAAGTGCATAGGTATTTGAAAAAGTTTCTCCTGTAAATGTCTTGATAAACCCATAATCGTTGTTTTTATAGATATAAGCGATCTGCTCAGCCGGTATCGGCAGGGTCTTTTCCCCTCTATTTACCAACAACACATTGGTTTTTTTATCGGTTTCTGCTTCCGGTGCTGGTACTTCTGCAGACGGCATGGCAGCCAGTGCCAGTGCCTGGGTTGGAAAGGCCGATGCTGAAGCCCTTTTGAACAGGTAATAGACCAGGTAATAAGTGTTGACTAAAACAATCAGCAGGCAGGCGGCCGGAAATTCATACAGCAAATATTCAACCTCATTAATATCCTGGTGAAAGAGCCATCGCATCTGCACCAGCGTAAGCAGGTACAACCAGCCTGCTGAAAGGAAAACACCCAAAAGCAGTTGCAGGAAAATACGTTGTACGGTATGGGTAAACCAGTCGTAGCGCTCATCCAGAAAAACCGTAACTCGACTGACATACGTCCAGAGGATCCAACTAATAACAAAGCCGGAGGAAAGTGCCAGCAGGTAGCTTTTGGTTCGCAGCAATTGAAAAATGCTTTCGGTACGGCCCATTACCTCAATAAAATGCGAACAGAAAAGTGAGCCAAAAAACTTTACCCAGGCATCCTTGTATTTGTTCTGGTGCCAAAACATCCTGGTAATTTCGTTTCCCTAAGGTACAGTTTTGCCGCCGTTTACATAACGTCTCTTGTAAGAATGGTGTTGCAGAGATTTATTAAAAGTGCAGTAATCCTTTTTAAGCTAATCTTTTAAGATAAGCCCGCTGTAAAGAAAGTTCTGCCTGCATCCTGTTTTGGAATGTGTTCAATAGTGTATTGGATAAAGCCAATAATAGTTTGCTTGGAACGTTGTAAAGGAAAAAAGTAGGGTAGGAATCAATCACAATCTTTTCAAAACCCCATGGCCGGAAATAAAAAAGCACCTCCGGCAGAGGTGCTTTTAATATGGTTGGTTAACGTAAAGGGCTTACGCTAATTTGTTTACCTTTTTGGCAAGCTTGCTTTTCAGGTTGTTGGCTTTGTTTTTATGGATCACACCACGCTTAGCCAGTTTATCAATCATAGAAATTACTTCAGGCATTTTTTCACCAGCTGCAGCTTTATCTTCCACTGCTCTTAAATCACGAACAGCATTACGGGTGGTTTTACCGTAGTAACGGTTTCTTTCGCGACGCTTTGCAGCCTGACGCATATCTTTCTTTGTAGCCTTATGATTAGCCATGTGTTCTTTAAACTTTAATTTGGACCGCAAAGGTAAGAGAAAAACTCAAAACTGAAAACTCAAAAAATAAAAAATCAATAATGAACTTTCATTTTACCATATTTTAAACAAAATGCAGGCTGCATACCGGTTTAACCATCTGTAAATTACGCCTGAAGCAGCGCTGGTATGGGTTATTATAGGTGAAAAGATGGCACTAATTCGGCTAAAAGGAAACGAACGGTGTCAATTAGCTTTTTTTGAGCGATATTTGCGTACTTCAAAATCCAACAATTACAAATTCAATGAAGGATTTTTCATATATCACCCATTCGCATCCTGCCTATATAGAAGGACTGTATAACGATTATGTTCAAAACCCCGACAGCGTGGACCCCGAGTTCCGCAAGTTTTTCGAAGGTTTTGATTTTGCCATTTCCAGCGGTGCCAACGGACAAACCGTAGCCGCTTCCGCCGGTGCCGAACCGGCAGCCACCGTGGAGGCCGGGCAGTTAACCAAAGAGTTTGCGGTTTTCAGTCTTATCCAGGCCTATCGCAAAAAAGGTCACCTGGTGGCTAAAACCAATCCTATCCGCCAACGGAAGGACCGGGACGCCCGGCTGGACCTGAAATACTTTGGCTTGAGCGAGGCCGACCTGCAACAGAACTTTGCAGCCGGCCAGTTCGTGGGCCTGGGTACCACCAGCCTGCAGGCCATCATCACCCATTTGCAAAAATGCTATGCGGGCCATGTAGGGATCGAATATCAA
>JAEWAC010000165.1 GCA_023391895.1 Bacteroidota bacterium | reverse complement strand
TTGTCAGGTCCTGCCGGTAATAAATAAAAAGGATGGTGATGTAGTAAATACCGGATAGAATGGCAAGGAAAGTCCAGTAGCTGTGCCAGCTGATATTGCTTAACATAACACACATTTTCAATCTTCATAAAACAATTTTCAATAACAAGCTAGTCGTGTAGCCTCATAATGAGAAACCTTGCATTGTATCTTTCTTACGCTTAATGAACTTTATGATCAGGATGGTGTCTTTTAATATGCCCTCCCACTATTGCAGCATCCAGGATGAACATTCCTTTCAATGTGTGCATCGTGATATGGCCGTTAAATGCTGTGGGGCTTTCCGATGGTGCCCGGTAAAAGCTTACCTGCCGGCCCCTTGTGATTTTGCCTTCACCGTTTGTCTGTAACAGCAGGAAATGATTTTCCAGCTTTTCGCCCCGGAAAGGGATGCGCAGCAGATACAAGGACACGCTGTCAACCTGTGCGAGCACGGCCCTGTTAAAATCAAGCCTGGCATAAGCATCCTGGCGTAAACTATCCTTTAACGATAACTGCACCAGCTGCAGAAAAGGATTATGATGCTCATTTACTTCTTTACGGCAGGCCATACAGCCAAAAACGAATAAAAGGCAAAGGGTCGTGTAGGCTTTCATGGTGCTTAGGTTTGTGATGTAAAAATAAGTTGGTGTATAAGGGTTGCGACTTTAGATTTCGAAAGAAATCATTGCCTTGCCTTGATCACACTAAAATGGGCTTCGGAAATACCGAGGTAAGAGGCAATGTACTTGGCCGGCACCCGCAGTATCAGATCAGGATGGTGCTGCATTAAAAATCCATATCGCTCCTGTCCCTGCTGCATGCGCATGGAATAAAGACGCTGCTCACTCAACTGGTAGTACTTTTGCAGCAACACCCGACCGATAAAATTAAATTCGGGAAAGTTGCGGTAAATAAGTTGCAACTGGCAGTACTCAATCCCATACAGTTCACATGACTCCAGCGCCTGTATGCTTTCATAGCTGTCTCGTTGCTCAAAAAAACTTCCTACCGAAATAATCACATCCCCTTCTTTCATAAACCAGGAACACACTTCCGTCTCTTCCCGCAGGTAAAAGCAGCGTAGCAGTCCCTGGCGAATAAAGTAAATGTGGCGGCAGACATGCCCGGCCTTCAGCAGGTACTCTTTCTTGTGCAGGTCTCTGCGTTTCAAAACCTGTAACAGGTAATCCAGCAAAGCAGGGGAAAGCGGGTGCAATGCCTGAAGATAGTTCAGCAGGGTTTCCATCGGTCGATCCTTTTAAAATGAAGAAAAATTTTCGCAGGAAGATTCCACTGTCCTGCTAAACTACTCCAATCTGCAAAGGACGTTACTACCCCGCTTTGCTTCATTCCGGATTAATTGTTCTTCATTCAGGATGAACTTTATTTTTTGTTCCCGCAGTTTTAGGCTCCCTGCAGCGGCACCTCTATACTTAATAGAAACAGCAACCATCCGCTTAGGTCTTTTCCCTTAGCCTGCCCTTTTGAATTTTTGCTTGCCAGCAACACGCATTAACTTTAAGAGTCATGTATCCCATCGTTAAAACAACATATGGAACCCTTACATTGACGCCCTTTGACCCCCAGCACTATCCTGGCCCCCTGCTTGCCGGGGCCCTGGCACTTATCGCAAACGAAGACTACGGTACCGTGCTCCTGCAGGAATACACCTCACCGCAATTCACCCTGCGGCACCACACTTTTCAATTTTCCAGGAAGATGCGTGTGCAGCTTACCCAGGAAAACCAATCTTTGCAGCTGTCTGCAGCTTTAAAAAATCCATTGCGGATGTCTATCCAATCTAGGAAGGCCCTGATGGTGCGGGAAGGCCAGTTTACCTTAGTACCACAACCGGTAGATACTCTAAGCTTTACCTTTGAAAAAAGAAAAGAATACCGGCATTTTTCCATTCATTACACCGCGCACCTCCTGGAACAGCTATGCCCTCTTTTCCCCCACCTGCCGCTGTTAAAGACTTTTGAAACCGCCACCTTTTCACCCCTACCCCGTAGCACTCTTTGGATGCCAACTCAAATGAAGGACATCATTCAACAGGTCCTGCACTGTAGCTATGAACCTCACGTCCGGGCATTTTATTTTGACAACAAGATCCGGGAGTTACTGCTTTTGGCGCTGATAGAAACCACAAGCCAGCAGCCAGATACCAGGCACCTGACACCTGCTGATATTGAAGCGGTACATGCCGCCAGGGCCTTTATCCTATCCGACCTGCAGCAGCACTTTAGTATAACACAGCTGGCCAGGCAGGTGCACATCAATGAATTCAAATTGAAGATCGGTTTTAAAAAACTCTTTGGCACCGGCCCTTTTGGTTGCCTGAAGCAGGCCCGTATGCAACAGGCCCATGACTTATTGCTGCACACCGATAAGCCCATAAAAGAAATTGCTTCACTGGCCGGTTATGAAAGCCTGACTTCCTTTATCGGTGCCTTTCGAAAATATTTCGGCTATACACCCGGCCATGTGCGGTACCGGTAAAACCTTCGGCTTACCATATATTTCTAATTCCACTTTTTGCCCGCCATGAACATCCTGACTGAAGCATTCTTAATACCGATTCGTGTATAGTTCATTTCAAAAACCATCTTCATTTCATCCAACTTTATGCTTGTTAAAACAACGGGCATGAACACCAATAAACGATGGCAGATTTACACAGAAGCCATGGCTGCGATCCTGATTTTTTTATTTGTTTATACGGCCCTTTCCAAGATCACAGAACCCCTTATTTTCAAAAAGGCATTAGCCCAGGCGCCCTTACTAGCGCCGTTTGCCGGGCTCCTTACTTTTGGGATACCACTGGTTGAATTTGGACTGGCAACACTCCTGCTTATACCACGCACCCGGCAACAAGGCCTCGTGCTTTCCTTTTTGCTACTGCTGCTTTTCACAGTCTATGTCGGACTCATGCTGCTCCTGTCGAATGACCTTCCCTGCGCCTGCGGCGGCGTTCTCAAATATATGGGCTGGCAGGAACACTTCCTGTTCAATGCCGGATGCACTTTGGCTGCCTGGACCGGCTGGAAGGCAGCGCAAAAAGCCAATCGAACACCCTCTAAATTTTTATTCGAATAAACAGGTTGGTCGCCGAAAATCCTGTTCAAAAAGAAGTAGGCACCTTTTGTAACTTTTAAAACGATTACAATGAAAAAAATGCTGAGTGGCTCGCTTGCCTTTGTTCTGGCAATAGCCGTTGTTTTTGCTTCCCAGGCCAAGGCACCTCAAAGTACCGCCTTGCAGGCTTCCTTCTACTGGTATAATACATCAGGAAGCTATGAAGGACTTAATACCAAGTCCGCCGAAATGCAGGACAGCAACTGCCAGGATAGAACACAGGTCGTATGCCGGAACGGCTTTGTGGAAAGTGATCTCATTGATCCGGCACACCCGGAACTGGGTGTGAAAAGTTCCGCTCAACCAGATGCGGTTATTACCAGGACCAACTAATCTTGCGCCCATAGGAAACCGCTGCTAGCGGCGGTTTCCTATTTATTCTGGTTTATCACTGATGACCAAAACATCCATCTTCCGGGTGGCTTCCCGGATATCCAGGTTGTAAGCCTGCAGCGCCTTGCGCAAAGGTTGCAGGTTGGTAATATTCCAATCCATCCAGTCTGCAGCATTAAGCGCAATGTCCACATTTTGGTTATACCCCGTCTCATCCCGCAAAGGTCCAGGTGACGCCTCGCCTTCCCATCTCATGTCTAATAATTTCACGAAGCTTTGAAAGGGAAAGTTGTACATGTACTTGACCGAGTCTGAGGTATTGGTAAAAAAGTTGGTCCGCATGGCTCCGCCTTTTGTCTGCAGCTTATCTTTTTTGCCGGTGCGCACCAGCACCCAGCACCTGACCTTTCTCTTTTCAATCCGGGCTTGCAGGCCAAAATACTGCACCAGGTCCTGCTGCATGATGGGAAACAGTCGTTCCGCATGGGAAGGCGGCACCCTTAATTGGTAAGCATATTTATGCTCTTTTTTCCAAATCTCGTATTGATTGATATCGGATGGAGGCAAATAGGCAGCCGGCTCCTGCAGGTCCAGGATTACCGTATTGCTGTGTTGTAGGAAAGGCCGCTTTCCATGCTCGCCAAAAGCGATCTTGTAAAGCGTCAGCACGGATTCACTTTCCGCTATCACCGCATTGGGCCAATCACTACCCCCGGTACTTCCTACGGATGCCCCGCCATGCGTTCCTTCCATATAGCGGCTGATAAAAGAAAAATACTCGAGTTTGTCCTGGGCTAACGCTACCTGTGCCAGGCCCAGTGGACCCGTGGAAGCCACGTTAAGTATGCTGTCCTTTTTAACAGCCATATCCCCTTGCTGACCTTCCAGGAAACGGCGGATCTGGCCAGCACTGGCATTGTCTGCATACGTAATGGCATGTACCCGACCTTCCGGGTTGATCCAGACATGGTGCGGGACAAACACGTAAGGAAAAAAGCGGGACAAAACAGTATCGCCGGTCACCAGCGGCACGGATGGCACCCTGATCTTTTTTCTTTTCTCAAAAAAGCGAAGCACGTCCTCTTTTGTTTCCCGGGTAACCAGCAGGAACTGCACTTTTCCTCCAAACATTTTTTGTAAAGAGTCTGTCCTGGGAAATTCATGGATACAGGAAGCACAAGTGGAGGACCAGAAATCCAGGATCACCAACTGCCCTTTCCAATCAGAAAGCTTCAGCTTTGTCGAGGTATGGTTGAGTACACCCGTCAGTTCTATATCAGGTATGGATGCACCAACTGGCAGGGGCTGGGCCGCTGTCCATTGCAGGCAAAATATAAGGCCTAGGAACATCCCGGCAACACGCCTGATCATTCGTTTCATGTGTCAGTTTTAAGTTAACAGGTACTAAAAAATAGGGAACAATAGCGCATAAAATGCCATATCCAGCTGCCTTAGCGGCAACCTTCCTAACTGGTTAGAAGCTTTGCCGTTTAATAGCCGGCATTCTGGACCAGTGCCGGATTGGTTTGCAGTTCCGAATGTGGGATGGGATACAAAGCATCGGTAGGTTGCCAACCGGCTTTCAGGGGTGCCAAAACCGCCTGCAGCCGGCCGGTACGTTTCAGGTCCAGCCAACGGTGCCCCCACTCAGCGAACAGTTCCCGCTGCCGTTCCACTGCAATAGCCTTCAGCAGAGCTTCCCGGCCGGACAAAGCCGTGTCCGCCAGCCCTGCCCTCCGACGGATGGTATTAAGATCTGCCAGTGCCTGCTCCTCCTTGTCTTGCCAGGCAGCCGCTTCGGCCCGCACCAGGTATTGTTCCGCCAGGCGCAGCACCATATTGTATTCTTTTTGATTGGAAAGAAAGCTGAATTTGACCTTATACTTGGCGGGGTAATAATAAGTCTTCCCTTCTACCGTACTACTGCCCACCCAGGCGGTTGCCCGCTGGTCACCGCTTTGGAAAGCCGACAGCAGCTGGGCCGTAAGCGCATAAGCCGGCCGGGCCGTAGCCGGGTAAGGAAGAAAAGCAAATCCTTCCGTGGTATTGTAACTGCTGGTTACCGGCGCCAGCTGCCAGATGGCTTCCCGGCTTTCGGCACGAAAAACGTTTTCCAGCGATTCCAATTGATAGCCGCCCCCATCCAGTACCGTGCTGGCAGCGGCTTCCGCCTTGTCCCATTCCTGGCGGTACAAGTAAACCCGGGACAGCAGGGCTGTTGCCGCCACCTTGCCAGGCCTTGTCCGGTCCGGAGTGCTGTTACCCTCCGCTAGCAGCTCAGTCGCTGCCTGCAGGTCGGACACGATTTGCCCATAGATCTCCGGCACCGCCGTGCGGGCCATGCCCGCACTGACCCGGTAATCGGTGGTGGTGACCAGGGGCACCTCCCCGAACAGGTTGATGAGGTAAAAATAGCAAAGGGCCCGGTTAAAGAAGGCTTCACCGGTGAGCCTCTTTTTCACCGCCGCACTGACAGCCGCAGACTGGTCCAGACCCGCCAGTACCGCATTTGCCTGGTAAATATGGTTGTAAGCGGCCACCCAAAACTGGCCTTGCACTATGCCATTCTGTGGGCTGAGCGCGTTGCTGCTGAACTCGTCCCTTTCCATATCCGGCTGGGTAGGCAAATATTCATCGGCTGATAAACCGCTGTAAATACTCAGCCCACCATTGGACCAGGTGTAAAGCGAGCCCATCATCCGGCTGTACAAACCCGTCATGGCAGCCGTTGCTGACTGATCCGATTGAAAAACCATGCCCGTGGTCACCTGGTTGACAGGCGGGTCCACCTCTAAAAACTTTTTGCAGGATCCCATCAACAGTAAGAGGGAATAGAGGAAAAAATATTTATAGGAAGAATGTGTTTTCATCATGATCGTTTTAAAATGTTAACTGGAAGCCGGCTGCCAGGGTCTGTAGCGGCGGCAGTTCAAAATAGCTTTGCACTTCAGGGTCGGCCCCTTCAAAAGAAGTAAGGGTCAGCAGGTTCTGCCCTTGCAGGAATACCCGGCTATTGACAGCGCCTATTTTCTGCAGCCAGGTCGCCGGCAAACGGTACGATAGGGACAGGTTTTTCAGCCGGATAAAAGAAGCATCGCTATAAACCGCATTGGACAGGGCCAGGTCCCGGATGGCACCGTAAGCGGGGGTAAAAGTGCTGGAAGTGAACATCCCGTAGGGCGCCTGATCGCCCGGCTTTTGCCAGCGGCTGAGAACTTCTTCCGGCTGGTTGGCCATCGACCCCGGCGGCAGGGCTCTGAAAGTAGACAGGAAATTACGCCCCAGCTGCTTTCGGAACTCGAAAAAGATATCAAGGCTGATGCCTTTATAATGCAGGCTGTTGCGAAAACCGCCATAGTATTTCGGGTCCAGGCTGCCATGCTTCAGGTAATCACCTCTGGGGGATAGCAGGCCATCCTTGTCTACGTCCTCGAACGTATAGAGCCCGGTAAGGGGATCAACACCGGTATAAGCATAACCCTGCAACAAGTTGATGGAGGCCCCTTCCTGGTAAAGAGCGGCATAGGAGGAAGAAGCCAGCCCTGGAAAAGCAACCAGCTTATTGCGTGGCAGGGTAATGTGGAGGGAAGTTTCCCACTGGAAGTGCCGTCCGGTCACGTTTTTCGTGGTCAGCTCCCCTTCCACCCCTGCATTCTGGACCACGGCAGGAAAATTTTTCAGCATGGTGCTGAAGCCGGTTTGGGCCGGCAGCATGTATAAGATCAGCTGGTTACTGCTGCGGTTGCGGAAATAGGCGGTGGACAGCAATACCCGGTTGTTCCAGAAACCCAGCTCCAGCGCCCCTTCCCACTTGCGGTTAATTTCCCAATGGTAATCGGCATTGAACAGGAAAGCGGGAAACAGGCCCGGCTGGCCTCCATAAGGGTAGCGCGTATTGGTCCAGGCATCTAGGTACCGGTAGTCACCGATCTGGTCATTGCCGGTAGTGCCATAGCTGCCCCGCAGCTTCCCGAAACTTAAGAAAGCAGCCTTGTTTTTAACCCAGGCCGTATTGGAGAAAATCCAGGCAGCCCCTACAGCTCCAAAGTTAGCCAGCCTTTTACCCGGGCCAAAACGACTGGAGCCGTCGCGGCGACCGGAAAAATTCAGGAGGTAGCGATCCTGCCAGTTGTACTGCAGCCGGCCGAACAGGGCTTGGTAACGATACTCGGCCAACTGGTTATCGGCAACGGTATTGGCCGCCCCGGTTACAGACCCCAGCAGGGCATCATCCGTATAACCCGTAGCCTGGAGGGAATTGCCCTCATTTTTATTTTGCTGCCAGGTGCCGCCCACCAGCATTTGCAGCGTTCCCCTGGCAACGGTGCGGGTATAATCCAGTTGGGGTTCCACCTGGTAGCTTTTAAACCCGTTAGTGGCCCATCGGGCAGCGCCGGTAGGGCTGAGCGCCGGGTTTTGGGAACCTTTTGGTGTTTTGCTTTTTTCCTGCACCAGCACGCTGTTGTAGCCGGCGCTGACTCTGGCGACCAGGCCCGGCATGAACTTATAGGAAATGATGGCATTGGAAATCAGGTTATCCGTAACAGCCCGGTAAGATCTTTGCAGGTAAGCCAAGGGATTGTCAAAAGAAACCCCGCCCTCCTGCCAGTTCAATTTCCCTTCCTCATCATAGAGCACAGGCGTATTGGGCGTCAGGCTGGTATAGTCGGCCAGCGGTACTGCAATCAAATGGCTGATGTCAGTTGCATACGAGCCGGTAGCATGCACCTTTAACTTTTGGTTTTCCGAGGCATGATTGAGGCTGAGATGCCCGGAACCGCTGTTATTGTACATATCACCCGGGAACACGGTTCCTTGGTGGCGGTAAGCACCCCGCAGCAGGAACTGCGTTTGGGCACTACCGCCCGACAGGGACACCTGGGCATCGGTAAGACCGGCCGTACCGCCGGTTAACAATTTCGCAAAATCCGTATAGCGGGTGGTATCCCAAACCAGCAGGTCGGGAGCATTTTGAGGATCGGGCGTAAGGCCATCGTTTTGGAATGCCTCGCGCCGCATGGAAAGATACTGGGGTGTATTGAGCAGGCGCGGCCGGCGCACGACACGGCTGATACCCTGTTGCAGGTTGACATCCAGCCTGGTTTTGCCCGCCTTACCCTTTTTGGTGGTGATCAGTACCACACCGTTGGCACCGCGACTCCCGTAGATAGCCGTTGCATCGGCATCCTTGAGAACTTCAATACTTTCAATATCCGCCGGGTTGATAGCATTAAAGGGGCTGAGCCCGCTGTTTTCCCCCGCGCCGGCAATAGAGGAAAGCCGGTTAAGGGGATTGTTGTTGGGGGCAAAGGGAATTCCATCAATCACGAACAGGGGCTCGGAACCTTGCTGCAGGGAGTTCTGCCCCCTTACCTGCACCTTGAAGGAAGCGCCGGGTACCCCACTACTTTGTGTGACCAGCAATCCCGGCACGCGGCCCTGCAGCGCCGCCAGCGGGTTAGCGACAGGTTGCTGGCTGATATCATAGGCGGTTACCCTGCCAACGCTGCCGGTATTCAGCCGCCGGGTGGTAGTTCCATAGGCAATGACAACGGTTTCATCGAGGCTGCTGACCTGCTGCTGCAGCTGGATGAGCAGCAGGTCGTTGTTGCCGATCACTACTTCTACCAGCTTATAACCAATGCTGCTCACCAGCAGTACAGCGCCCTTCTCTACATCGACCAGCCGGAACTCGCCCTTTTCATCGGTTGCAGTTGCCTTTGGAGTTCCTTTTACCACGACACTGGCGCCCGGCAGCGGTTCACCCTGTTCACTCGTAACCCGGCCGTGGATATTTATACCTGGGGGCAGTGGTGTCTGCGTAGGAACAGCACCTACCTTTTGTTGCACTTTGATAAAATGATCCACAATGCTGTAGGTCAGGGGCTGGTTGGCAAAACACTGCTGCAATACCTCCTCGACCGGTGCATTGCGGACTGAAAGGGTAACCGGTACCGCCATGGCCAGCTCTTCACGCGTATAAATAAAGCGGTAAGGGGTTTGTTGCTCCACCGCTTTGAAGACGGTGGTGAGTGGTTCATTTTTAAGGGACAGGCGAACGGTTTGGGAAAAGGCCGTTGCAGATAGCAACAGCAGGGCGGTTAAATAGCAGAATACCGCCCCCGGGCTTTGCAAAGGGCCATTGGGGATAGGCCTGCAAAATCTTTTGCAGTACACAATTAGTTGCATAAATTCGGGATGTTTGGGTTAAGCAATATCAGCTGGTCAGTTGTTATTGACGGCCACTCAAATACCTACCGGGATGTGCTCCAACACTACCCGGTTTTTTAATGCCCGTCTTAAAATCTTCTATTTATCGGGTGATGATCAGTTTTTTTCCTTCTAATTTAAAATGAACACGATTGGGCCCCTCCAGCAGGCGCAAGGCCTTAGAAAGTGGTAAGCTGCGGGGTATGGGCGCATTGAAATGGTGGCGGATGGTATCCTGGTAGACCACCTCCAGGTCGTACCAGCGGGCCAGCTGGCGGCCTACTTCCTGGATGGAAGCATCGCGGAAAAGAAACTGTCCGTTGTGCCAGGCTACTGCTGCTGCTACATCCGCCAGCTTATCTACCCGTATCGTGCCGGCATGGCTAACGATGGCCTGCTGACCAGGTGCTAACAAACTGCTTTGTCGGCCGCATTGGACTTTTACCTTTCCTTCTACCAGGGTTGTTTCTAAACTGCCTTCGTCGGCATAGGCCATGACATTGAAATGCGTTCCCAGCACTTCCACCACGGTTCCGTTGACCTGCACCTTAAAGGGCCGGTCAGACTGGGGCGCTACTTCGAAATAAGCTTCTCCCGTTAGTTCCACCAGGCGCTCCGCACCGGTAAAAGCGGTGGGAAAACGCAGGGAAGAGGCTGCATTCAGCCATACGCGACTGCCATCGGCCAGTTGCAGCCCATACTGCCCGCCGCGCGGCACCTGGATGGTATTGTATACCACTTCAGCGGAGGCGTGGGTGGACTGGTAAGCCAGCTCGTCACCGGTTTTAGTGACCTGGGCGGCACCCTGCTGCTCCAGGTTGCCATTGGCCGCACTGTCTAAAACCAGTTGTCTGCCATCACCCAGCACCAGCACCGCCCTGGCACTACCGGGTGCGATATCTTTTAGCGGTGTGGACACGGCCACAGTGGGCGTATTTTCCTTTCGGGGTTCCAGGCGTACCCAATACAACAGGCCCGCTACAAGGATTAAGGAAGCAGCCACGGCATAGGGCAAAAAGCGACGCCATAGCGGCTGAACAGGAGCCGCATTGATCTTTTGCCAGACCCGGGCCCGGGCCTTTTCTGTATCCATTCGGTGAAACCATTCCAGGGAGTCGTGAAGGTTAGTTTCATCTGTTAGTTCCTCAAACAGCAGCAGGTTTTCCTTGCTGCTGCCCACCCACTCATCGAGCTCGGCCCGCTCGGCAGGTGTTAGCGTATCATGGATATAGGCGGCAACCAGGTAAGCTACCCGGTAGGACGGCTCAAAAGAAGCGCCTTCTGTAAGGAAAGGGGTTTGTTTCATAAGCTTACCGGTTACGCTTGATAAAGTTAGCCAATTGCCAACAGCGCTAATGGCACTTACAATTAAAACGCATGACTCAAAGTTTCATCTAAAAATGCAATAAAAAAATAGGTTTTCTAAATAAACCGAAGCGGAAATAGTGGTATAATATAAGAACAGAACAGCCGGTAACAGGAATCATGTCCTGCATATGGATATCGAGTACTCAAGATAAGATGGTGACAGTTTACTGCTAACAGCTACCAGTTGATGGAGCAGGGTTGCCCGGTTGTTTTAAGGCGCAGCGGGTGCTTACAGGACACTGCTGCATCCTGTCATCCATCAGGTGGGAAGTTGTAAAAGGCCTGCTAAGGCTCTTTTCTTTTGACCGAGTCTTTCCTGTCGCTGCCCTCACAGCATTCGCATTGCTCGCCCGGGATGCCTAATATAATATTGAAGTGTATGGTTTCTCCATCCAGGTTGATGTACAGCTGGTGGTACATATTACCAAAGGAGATCACCCGCTGGAAACCGGGCTCGATGTCTTTCAGTTCGATGCGCTCCTCCTGTTCATTATTGAACTGTAAGCGGGCTAATTTAAAATGTCCTGCAGGTTCTGCCCAAGGTTGGGTTAAAGGTTGGGTACGGCGCCCATACTCCCGGCCTGTAATAGGCTCCTGTGACGGCTCTTGTCTACCGGAATTTTCCGGCTTACTTTCCATTTTTTGAGACATACCAATTGGTTTTAGACAGTGAACAATTATATGCAAAGGGCCTGTTGTTATTAAAAAGCTATGGGCTTAACAAACTCCTATAAGTTGCCAGGCGCAATAGTCACAGCCCGGTCTGCACCACCCTGGCCAGATCAAAAGATTTCATCTCATCGTACACTTTCTGCATTTCGGGGCTGACCATGCTTTTTAAAGTACGCTTGAGCCCGGGCACTAAACTTTCGTTATAATAAAGCTGGTCAAACAGGGTGCGGTAGGCCTGCCAGTAACTTTGGTAAAGGATCTTTTTTTCTACTACATCATGGTTCCAGAGCATGGCGGTAAGCCCCAGGGCATTTGCAGCTTTTACAATGTCGGGGCCGATAAGTTTATTCCGGTCTATTTCATTGACGTTTTGCCATACGAGGAACAAGTCAAAGACGCCCTGGCGCTTGGCAATATTGAGGTTTAAATCATTAGCCCGGTTGGCCAATTGGTTGGCCCCGTTGGCCAGCACGTTGGCTTCGCCTGCCAGGTGGTTGGCAGCGCCGGCTAACTTATTGGCGTCACTGGCCATGGTATTGGCCTGGCCGGAGAGTTGGTTGGCCTCTTGGGCCAGGGAGGCTGCTTTGCGGGAGAAGTAAAGAGCGATACCACTTATAAGTGCCGCTATGCCTGCTATAACGACAGAGGCTACCTCATAATCAGTCATAGTAAAGGTGGTTTATATACAAATTACTTATAATTTATTTCTAATAAAAGAGGGTATTGGTTTTATTTAGGAGCACCCGATTAAGTGCTGCGAACCATAAAGGGACCATACACCAACGATGCCTGCCTGTTTGCCTTGGTATATCCCATTTCGATGGAAAAGCGACCCGGAACCGGCAGAAAAGGAAAGCTTATGGATTACCTTGTTATGGCATACATAAGGAGACATAAGATGAGGACGGGCAGGCTGCCCTTCAGCTCCTGGCGCAGCAGCGCCAGTGCCCTGGCCTTGTGGTTGCGGACGGTGCTTACGGAAAGGCCCATGGCTTCGGCTATTTCGGTATAGCTTTTATCTTCAAAGTAAAACAGCTGGAATACCTGGCGGCACTGGGGAGACAGCTGCTGTAAGGCGGCATAAACCTGGCGAAGGGTTTCAGCGCGGATGACCTGCTGCTGGATGGAAGGCTCGGATAATTCGGACAGGTAGGCCACCTCTTTGTGGGCCGCCAACTCACGCTTGTGGCGGCGCAGGCGATCGATGCAGGCATTGCGCACCGTTACATACAAAAAGGCTTTGATGGTTGCGGGGGTAGAAAAATCCGCATGCCGGTGCCACAGCTTAACAAAGGCATCGTCGGTGATTTCTTCAGCGGCAGGTTGGTCTTTTAATAAGCTAAAAGCAAAGTAGCACAGGGCTGAGAAGTGCAGGTTGAAGAAATAATTTAAGCCCCGCTCCTCTCCTTTTTGAAAAGCGATGACATAAGCTTGGGCCATATCGTGAGCTTGCGGCTGCAATCTGAATCAGGTTCATGTTAATTGTTGAAGAGTCTTGAATGGAAAACAGCGCAGGTAATAAAGAAAGAAAAAGAGGCGCAGGTCTCCACTTACCGTTCTGAGGTCCTCGCAAGACCTTGCCACGAATAAGGGAGCCCACGCCGTAACGTGAGCTCTTCACTTATCATCTCGTGGCATTTGAAAGTTGCGAGGTTTCAGAACGAGACTCCAAGCGAATAGCTTCAAATCAGTTTATGAAGATTCGCAAAATTATATTTAGCAAACAGATCATTAGTGTTATAGACGATCTATTTATGCTTAATTATAAAGATAAAAACAAATAATGACATATTCGTCATTAATGGAAAAAATCTTTAACCGCATCTTGAGGCCAAGAAATGGCCCAACTCAGAGATAATAAACTATTAAAGAAAATGGCAATCGTAATCAAAAAAATACGAGAGGAGAAGGGCTTATCCCAGGAAGAAGTTTATAACGATTTGAATATCCATATTGGACGTATAGAAACTGCAAAAACCAATGTTACAGTTAGCACTTTAGCTTCCTTATGCAAATACTTTAAAATCCCTTTGTCTGAGTTTCATAAAATGGTTGAGGATTTATAATTTATCCATGTTCTTGCTGTATCTTCCGTACAGGGCATTATGCATAGTGAGACTCGGCTTGATGGCGCACTTGCTACAATATGTTATCCTGTAAATGCCTACCTTTTAAAGGTCGTTATAAAGTAATTACAGCGCTTCAGCTCCAAAGCAAAAGCTAAGACTTGATTGCCGAACTGAGGTAATCCTAAAAGGCGAATGGAAGTATTTTGATAATTAAGCAGTTAGGATTCGCCTTTTTCAATTGCAAGTTGGTAAATTAGTGAGTTAGCCGAAATAGATGAAACAGTTATTAGCTATAATGCTCTCATTAGCGATTGGATTTTCTGCCTACAGCCAGCGGGATTCTGCACGTGGCGAACAATTTCAATTGACAGGTAAAATCAATAACGAAGTACAGATGACACCTGACTGTGGATACATTGCTTGGGGCACGGTTGTACAGTTTGATGTTGTTAGTATTTCTGGAATGGCGTACCCAAACAAAACTATTGGTATAATAGTGACATGCCCTGAGCTTTATGAAAAAGGATTTTTTGTAGAGGGCAAAACATATAAAGTTATTTTCTCAAATAAAAACCAGGCAAATTTTGGTTGGGCTGTCCCCAATAAAGACTTGCTCAAGAAGAATGGTCTTCCTTATGAACCGTATATTGTTTCAATAAAAAAAGCACCGTAATTCGGCTAACACAATATTGCTGCAACACAGGCTTTATATTACCTTTCACCTGTAAATCACTATTCAACAACCGAGTAAGGTTAAGCTGTAGTAACTCGGACTTCCTGCACCGCAGCAATAACATTTCCATTAGTGGCAATGGCTATGTTTTTCTATGACGTCTAAGTTTAGAAACGTATTAACTCTTTCTACTATAACAGTTCAGAATAGGTGCATCATTTATTCCGATGAATTGTAACTTTCTTCTGACAGCTACGTTTTAGGGTTAAGTCAATTAACTCCATCAACCTAATATGAAGCTTTTAACCCTTACCTCTTCAGCCTTTAGGTTAATACTAAAGGCAATTTTCCCATTGCTCGTTACCCTAACATTTCTTACCTCACCCATCCTGGCGCAACAACAGGTAATGATGCAGGAAAAAAAGGAAATCATTTATCCGGTTAATTCCAGTAACATTCACTCAACCACTGATTTGCTCCCTTTAAAACCCATTTTTCAAGATAAAGAAGTCATTGCAATGGGTGAGGCTACCCACGGAACAAAGGAATTTTTTGAATTGAAAAGCAAGATGTTTCGATACCTGGTAGAAGAGCACAATGTAAAGGTTTTTGGTATTGAAGCCTCTTATGCGGGTTGTCTTTATGTTAACGACTATGTGCAGGAGGGCAAAGGAAACCTGGATACTGTTATGCGGAAGTTGGGTTTTTGGCCCTGGCAGACCGAAGAGGTAAAACAACTGCTGTTATGGATGCGAGCTTATAACCAAAACAAAGCGGAGACGGAAAAGGTTTCCTTTTATGGTTTTGACATGCAATCTTTCAATCCGCCGCTCGATTACTTATACAACTATATTCTAATAAATCATAGCGCAGAGGCACCAAGTTTTCTTCAGCTTATTGCGCCGGTATACAATAGGCAAGGTGAGATTTATAAAGCCTTTTTCAGCCAGGGCAGGAAACGAGCTCTCGATACAATGGAAATGGTCTATTCCAATGTGGTCCGGTGGTTTGATCAAAAGGAGGCCACCTATAAGCTGGCCACCAGCCCTAAAAAGCACCAACAGGTCCGATTGTGTCTTCAAAACCTAAGGGAGTCTGTCCTGCACGACAAAATAGAGGGCAGTCAGTATGCTTTCCGGGATAGCTGTATGGCAGGCATGGTCCGGCAAATCAAAGCCCTGGAAAACGCCAAGATCTTTTTGTGGGGGCATAACGGGCACATTACCAAGCATCTAGCCATGGGCACACATCTAAAAGATTGGTTGGGCGAAAAATTCTATAACATTGGATTCGTATTTCATCAAGGCACCTTTCATGCCCTACAAGCACAAAGGTCTTTGGCTTCCAAGCTGTTTAGCCGGTTTGTACTGCGTAGAAGGTTTATCAAACCAACCCTTAAAGAATGCTCAGTAAGCAGTTCTCCTCAGGGTTCTATTGCCAGTACTTTTTCACAGTTAAATCAGCCTGCGTTCTTTATTGACCTCACCAATGCCCAAAACAAGCTTTTTACTTCCTGGCAAGTAGCCTATTCAATAGGTGCGATGTTTATGAATCGAAATAACTCTCTACATGGATTTATACCCGTTCAGCATTATGATGGAATCTTGTTTGTAAATAGCACAAAACCTACACAGCTGCTTTTATAGAATTGAAGTCCAATTTATACTTCACCTTCGAGAAAGGCAGCTGCTAAAACCATATTTGTGAAATGGGTGCTTAAGCACTACCTTTCACCATCAAAACAACAATTGAAGGTATCGGGTAAATGAAGCGGCATGATCACCGACTACAGCCCCTGCACAAATACCTTCTCCGTTTAGCGGTAAGACATAGCAAACTCCAAATCGTTTCCATCAAAGGACACCAGTCTTGTTTAAAAAATTTGTTGATAACAAAAAGTTGGGCGGCGTTAACTGCCTTATTTGGAAAGATGGACAAGTGGTTTATCAGGAAAGTCATGGGTATAAGGATTTGGAGACACATGAACTGGTGGCCCCTGAGACCATTTTCAGAATTGCTTCCATGACAAAGCCCATCACATCCGTCCTCGCCATGATCCTGTGCGAAGAGAAGAAATTTGGTTTGCACGACCCGATCACAAATTGGTTTCCCCAGTTTACCCACATGAAAGTCTTAAACCAGCCCGGGGAATACGAGGATGCAAACCGGCTCATCACCATCTTAGATTTATTGACGCATACAGCTGGTTTTACTTATGGCGATTTTCAGAAAGGAAAACTCCGTGATGATTACCATAAGGCATTAGGGGCCGATATTGACTCTGAATTGACAAATGAACAGTGGATTAATGGCTTGGCAAGTTTACCCTTGGTAAGCCAGCCGGGTGAGCTATTCAACTACGGCAAGTCCACTGACTTATTGGGCATGCTCATTGCAACCATCGAAGGAAAGTCACTGGGCAAGGTAATGGAAGAAAAGATCTTCCATCCATTAGGAATGCCAGATACTTTTTTTAGTGTTCCAGAGGGCAAAAGGTCAAGATGTGCAGCAAATATGGGTTTTGATCAATTGGGTAAGCTGGTCAATCTTGAAACTGTTCCCTCAAAAATGGCTTTGAAAGAACGCCCTGCCAATTTGGAGTTTGAAGCGGGCAGTGGCGGACTGTGGTCAACCATAGGCGACTATTTAAACTTTGCACTGATTTTTGTCCAGAACGGACATTCAAACGGTGTTCAAGTTTTGAAACCGGAAACAATTGCTGCCATGTGTGCCAACCAATTAACCGCTTTCCAAAGAGAAAATTCAAGATTGATGGGTGCACCCATATTTCAGGAACATTATGGCTTTGGGCTAGGGCTTGCCGTAGTCTTGAAAGAAAACAACTTTAGCTCCATGCCGTGTGCCGGTTCAATCGGTTCGGTGGGATGGCCAGGTGCCTATGGTGGCTGGTGGTCTGCAGACCCTATTAAAAAAACAGTATCCTTGTTTTTGACACACAGCATGACAGAACTAGCCCAGCTTTCACAAGGGATAGGATATGGTTTGTATGAAGCCATTGATTTGTTTTCAACCTATAGCAGAGAGAATACATAAGCACTCAGGTGAAGACAAGCAGGAAGTCCAAACCGCTAACATTCGGTTTTGTGTAATGGCGGCTCGACGAACAAGGGCTCATCTTTTGCTTTTCAAATGTGCTGTATATCTTTATCCAAAGTTGACGGTCTTTAATGCCGCCACAGACACAAAGCCGTCAGCGTTAGCAGTAATCAACAAATACAAACGCTTCTCTGTTGAAAATGTCATGTTCTAATTATTTATTTAAAAAAATAACCCTGACAAGCAGGGTAATAATAAATTACTGTTACAAGTTGTAGCCCTATTTATTAAAAGCTATTTGCTAAACTCTTTTATATAAACAAAAACTCGTTGCTTCCCCTCCAACACATCAAAATTTGTTAGCAAATCCATCCATACTGCCCATCCTTCAGGTGCTTTTTTTACAACTTCAATCATTTTTGTTTTCACACTATCTTTAATGGAATCTTCTGTTGTGTTGATAATCGTTTCTGAAGTAATGGCTGCCTCCTTCATAAAACGGCTGGATTTGAACGTTGCCTCAAGACTGGCTGCCCGTTTTATAAGGTATTCGTCTTCACCTAACTGTTTAACAACAACCGATATTAAATAATTGGTATCCCCATCCTGGATAATCCTTATGCCTTCAAAAGGTTTACGATTATACGTACGCTTAACAAAATCGACCAAGGCCTCCTTTTTGGGGTAAAATTCCTGACTGTATAAATTCAAGGATACGGCTACAAAGAAAAAAACAAGAACTATTTTTTTCATATTTCAACGGTATTTCTGTGTTAGAATGGATTTTAGATTTACTTTTTAGCCTTAATTCTTTGCAGGTCCGTTGGGTTATTGATTGGTTTTGTTGTTGACTCAATTGCTGAGCGCAAGAAAAACAGAAAAGATGCTGCTACAATAGGTAGAGGGGTTTTCACTCCGGATAGTTTTGATAAGATTGATTAAAATTGAGAATGCAATCTAATGCATTTTGAACTATGAAATATAACTGTATGTATCACAACATCGTTTTTCAATCAAGCTACAAGCGGCCCTACTTCGAGAACGCAGGATGTAAATACTGCTTACACCATATTAGTAAAATGGCTGGTTCAGTACTACCTTTCAACTATAAAACCACAATCAACGGTAGAAGGTAAACAAAGCGGCAGGAACACAGACTGTAGCCCCTTCACAAATACTTTCTCCGTCGACTGCAACCATTTGCGACCAACAAAAGACAAAGAGTCCTTGAATTAACGAAAGCGTTATTTTTAAAATAAACAAAATGACAAAATTCCATCCTTTTTTCAGCATTGGAACAGTAGGAATAATTCTCATTGCACTCCTGCATATGTTTTTATCATTAGGTCTGTCTTTAACATCAGTTCATGCAACCTTCTTTGTTCTAAATCCGGCATTTTTGCCTTTCTTAATATTGGGTGTTGTATTCACAGTGAAAAACCAAAAAACATCCTTAACAAACTAAATTATTAATCACTTTATCATTTATGTGAGACACTACAGCCTCCAGGGCATTTTCGTGCGATAAGTTCCTGGTCTTTTGGAAAAAGTCATCCAACCTGATAGGTGTGATTGGCATTCTATCATCAAGTTAATCCAGTGGTGAAATAAATAGATAGAAACGTTCGACTCACGGTTAGCCTGAACAGCGGAAGCAGAAAAGCTAAATTTGGTCTACCCTGATCCATTTCATACCGGCACTTTCAGCCGCTCTTACCCCCGGATCACCGTCTTCAAAGACCAGGCATTCTTCAGGCATGACCCCTAAGGTTTCAGCAGCCCGCAAAAACGGGTCCGGATAAGGTTTGCCCCGCTCCGTTTCCCCGGCACATACCAGGACATCCAGGTAACCGTAAACACCAATCACGTTCAGGGTTTGGGTCACCGTGCTTCTACTGCCGCCCGTAACCACGCCAATCTTTACCCTTCCCACATTTCTTTTTAAGTGCTCCACCACAAAAGGAATGGGCAAGGTTTGCTCAATGAACTGTTCCACGTAGACCGCGGACTTTTGCCTGGAAAAATGCACCGGGTCAAACACGGTATTGTAGCGCCGGGCAATTTCACTGGCCACCAGGACGGTCGGCCAGCCCGCCACTTCATCAATAAGCGTATCGTCCAGTTCAATGCCATATTGTGCGGCCACCTTCACAAAGGCAGCCTTATGCGAGGCCATGTTATCGGCCAGTGTCCCATCACAGTCGTACAAAAAAGCTTTGTAGGGTCCTTGCGTCAGGTGGGTGAGCTTTTCCAGTTTTTCAAAATCGGTGATCGTCATGAAGTTAGGTTGTTATTCGGCCTGCAAGTTAAGATGTATAGGCATCCGGTACGAGGTTAGTTTTCACTGTTCCTTGTTTTTTCACTCTACTTCTACTTCACCTGAACGGACCAGCATACTCCCGGCAGGCCATTTCCCAACTTTTGAACGCTACCAAAGCACCTGATCCAAAGTAGAAGAATTCCAAATAATGGTATAGCTTATTCTGAAGCCTGCAGCCCCTTGCTGGCAGGGCAACGATATTCGGATTATTCTGGAACTCACTGTTCACATCAGCCTAAAAAATACCCTGAGGTATTTTCATGTCAGTGGCAAAAATATTAAGTAGGTACAAAGCCCGCGGGACTGGCTAAACTGGTGAAAACTTGCGTTCTCTGTATTGAGAAGTTTTACACAGAGGCCCCAGATGTATATCTTTTCAATATGAAATGCACAGGTCTTAGAAATTGCAAGTGAAAAGGATGGGGCAAACATTTGCAAGTTTGCACCCCATCAAAACTTGCGTAAATTTACTCGTTAGGCGTCAATGTAATTGACAACTTTCGCAATTTTGGCCTGACATATCCCTGACGCAATCAACCTCTTTTTTGACCCGATTATACCTTATTTATTTTGTAGTTAAGCAGTACGTTTGAACTCTTAAAATCAATAAATAACTATGGCACTAATCAATCCTCACATTAACTTTAACGGAAATGCCGAAGAAGCATTTACCTTTTACAAATCAGTATTTGGCGGAGAGTTTGCAAAAGTTATTCGGTTCAAAGACCTTGCAAGTCCTGAATTCCCCGTAACAGAAAAAGAGGAAAATAAAATTATGCATATTGCTTTGCCTATCGGTAAAAGTAATGTGTTGATGGCAAACGATGTTCCTGACTTTTTGGGAAAAGTGAACGAGAATGAGAATAGGAGTAAGATTTCAATAAGTACAGAAAGCAAGGAAGAAGCTGATAAATTATTTAATGGACTTTCGGCAGGTGGACAAGTAGAAATGCCTATTTCAGATAGTCCTTGGGGTTCATATTTTGGTATGTTTAGAGACAAATATGGCATTGAATGGATTGTGGAATTTGACTCAAAAAATAACGGAAAAGTATAAGCAGAAAACAACAAACGCCTAACATTGATGCTTTATAAAATTGTGGCTGGAGGGTAAGCATTCGACTTTAAATCGCTATTTAGCCTTCGTGGTTAATTGAACCTGTCGTATTTCAAATGCCACAACTTCATAAACACTTTAACGTTAGGCGGCATTGTTGATCACCGTAGTTTTCGAGATTTTCAGAAGAATGTTTACTTTTTGGCTTTAGTAACGTAATTCGGTAACATGATTGTTTCGTTCGGCGGACGGAACGCATAAGCCCCTGCCATCGAAAATACTTTCCGCCGTCAGGGTGTGCAAAAAGGGTACTTTTTCAAAGAAAGCTATTCCATATAGTGCTAAAGACTATTTGATTATGCAAATTCATGTTATTAATAGTATACCTTTTTACACTGTCTGACGTTAGCGGCTACTCTGCTGCGAGACCCTAAACAAAAGCAAGTTTCGGGTTTTATTAATGGTTTTACCTACAGAATTTTGCCTTATCAACAAAAGCAAAACATGAAAACATTCATTTTAATACATGGTTCCTGGCATAGCTCCTGGAACTGGCATAAAGTAATTCCCATACTGGAAAAAAAAGGTCATAAGGTTTTCGCAATAGATTTACCTGGGATGGGAAGAGATAAAACCCCAATAAAAGAGGTAAAGATGCAATCAACAGTAGAGACTATCTGCAGACTCATTGATAGCATAGACGGGAAAGTAATTCTTGTAGGTCACAGCAAAAACGGGATTATGATTTCACAAGCAGCAGAATACCGCCCCGAAAAGATTGAAAAACTGATTTACTTAGCTGCGTACATGATCCCAAATGGTAAAACACAAGCCGAGTATTCAGCGCAAGATATAAACGGAGTCTTAAAGCCTTTTGTAACCCGGCATCCGGAATCTAATTCCCATACCCTGCAACCGGAAATATACAAGGAAGGACTTTATCACGACTGCGAAGACCATATTACCGAATTAGCAAAGCTTTTACTGAGCCATGAGTCCGTTGAGTCAGGGGTAACACCTTTACAACTAACAAACGAAAAATTTGGCAGCGTTCGGCGATTTTATATTGAATGTACAGAGGACAGGGCTGTAACTCCATTCATTCAGCAAAAAATGTATTCGGAAACAGTTTGCGAGAAGGTGTATAAAATGCCTACCAGTCACTCCCCTTTTTTTAGCCAACCAGAAGAACTGTGTGACTTATTTATTGAAATTGCATCAAGTTAATTGAAGAGCAACCGCCAACATTGACGGCTATTAGACAACTCAAAATGGATTGATGGAATAATGGTTTTTGCTGAACAAAAGCATTGCGTATGGCGTTTTTAAAACTTAAACCTGGTTTGAAATCCTCTTGTCTTTGCCGTGTCTCCTGCGCTTTGGCTCTGTGCATAGCGGGACAGGGCTTAATTATATACTTGAACAATATTTATCCTGCTAATGAGTATAATACAACCTTTTAAAACCCGTTTGAGGTAGCTAAAAGTTTCGATGCTTCAAAGCTTCAGCTGATTGTTGATTGCCGAACCGGAGCAATCCAAAAAGGCGAATTGAAATATTTTGATAATAAAGCAGTTAGGATTCGCCTTTTTCAATTGCCAGTTCGTAAATTAGTGAGTTAGTGCGAAACTAAAGCCGTATAAGTGGCGATACCCTGAAGCGCGATGACAGTTCTATTAAGATGTGATGAAGCCAGGGCTTCGCACAGAAGCTAAGAGTGAGACTCATCTCAGAAGAAGAAACGCAACATTTGTATAATATGAAAAAAATTATTTTACCGTATGTTTTTTCTTTATTTATGCTGCAAGTTGTAGCCCAAACGAAAACCGTCAAAATCCATGGAGTTGTAAAGGATACGACTGTGAAAGGCATCGAACTAACACATCCAGTAGATGCTAACCTTTCAAAGTGGGAGAACACGAAAGTGGATGTCGTAAACGGGGTATTTAACACGTCTATACAAGTTCCTTTCCCGGTAGAAATCAGTATCACCTATGGAAACAACAGCTACAGAAAAAATTATATTTATAGTGATGCGGAAATTCTGATTGACCCCGATGGCGAGTTACATCTAATTGGGTCGCCTCTGCATGATGAATATGAAAATGAGTTTTTGCCTTTCTTTCGATCCAACGACCAGGTTTATGACTCCTTACGATCTTTTTACGGGAGAATTTATAAAAAATATGGCCAGGATTTTCCAAAACTGATAAAGGACAGCGCCATCCTTTTACAAGAAAAATATTACGGTCAAAGAGCAACATTACTAAGTGAATACATAAAACGACACCCCAACTCTTATGTCCCTTTATGGGATATAAACTTTTTTGTTGCCATGCCACCCACACATCGCTACTTTGATTTTGAAAGACTGTTTGCTTCTTTTTCTAACCAGATGCAGCAGCAGCCATTTATCAGTGTTTTAAAGGAAAAACTAAAAGCATCTGCTATAATGCAGGTGGGTCAACTATTTCCGAAAGACTTTTTTGAAGGGTATGAACAAATGCTAAGCAAAATCGAGGAAAAAAATCATTATTATTTGATTGATTTTTGGTACAGCCATTGTGCCCCTTGCGTTAAAGGATTTCCTAAACTGAAAGAACTTTATCGTCAGTTTAATGGTAAAGGATTTGATATCATATCCATTTCTGTAGATAAGCAAAAAGACGAAAAAGATTACGTCGCAGCCATAAAAAAACATGCCCTTTCCTGGAACCATGTTTGGGATAAGGATGGTGTAAAAGCCGAAAAATTTAGTATTGCTTCGTTCCCAACCTATATCTTACTGGATAAAAATGGTGTAATAATCAATGCTAATATTCAGGACGGTGAATTGGAAGCGTTTTTGAAAGAGAATTTCGGAAGACTATAGCATTTTTACCTGCTGGTACAGATTATACCACTAATATTTCCCTGTGGATAGATAAAAAACAGCAACATTCTTGTGGAAGCAGCTAAACCGATATTCGCACATCAGGTGGCTTGCCAATATACCGGCTGACGAACTATCATTGAGCATTTGCTCTTTATTGAGCTTTTGAATAACTTACCACTGCTGACAGAACATTGAATGTCGGTACATCGGCAAGCCCTTTCCGTTAGCGTTCCTTGTAGGATGACCCACGAAACAGACTGACAAAAATGAAAATATGAAAAAAGTAATTGCAGCCATCAATATGACGCTTGACGGGTTTTGTGACCATACTTCAGGTGTCCCGGACGAAGAAATACATCAACATTACGCTGACCTGTTGAGAAGCGCTGATACTGCTTTATATGGCAGGATAACCTACCAGCTTATGGAATTTTGGCGAACCGTGCTGAAAAATCCCACCGGCGATAAAGCAATGGACGACTTTGCAGTCGCAATAGACAACACCCCGAAGCTTGTCTTTTCCCGCACACTGAAAAATGTAGATTGGAAAAGTGCGAAATTAGCCAGTCAAGACCTGGAGAAAGAAGTTTTGGAACTCAAACAACAATCGGGTAAAGACGTTTTTGTGTGCAGTCCAAGCTTGATTGTAGCTTTGACGAAGCTTAATTTAATAGACGAATATCAACTTTGTGTTCACCCTGTGATCGCAGGAAGTGGTTTGCCGTTATTTAAAAACATCAGCGAAAAAATTACGCTCAAACTCATAAAAACCAAAACATTTAGCGGTGGTGCCGTCATTCTTTATTATGAACCGACATCAGAAAAAACAACGAACCGCTAACATCATATTGGCAATAGGCGGACTGAATGGCTTCGTATCATCGGAAGTGCAAAATTCACCTTCTGTTCTTGGATTAAAGCTCAGTGGTAAAATGCCCGCCCATCGCCAATAAGCGGCACGTTGCAGGAAATGACATCTGACCGGCCTGCTGACTTTAGTAGAAAACCTTAGTGAAAGAACTAAATGATATGAAAACTTCCTTGACCTTACTGTTTATTGCCCTATTGACAACATCGGGGTACTGCCAAAACGACGATAAATTGATTGAGGAGCTAAATACTATCGTCAAGCCTATTACGACCGTTAATCCTGAAGAAGGTTTTGATG
>JAEWAC010000222.1 GCA_023391895.1 Bacteroidota bacterium | reverse complement strand
GGCTCCTTCATCATTTTCATCATGGCCGCTGGTTTCTTCTTCCGGGTTGTCAGCATTGTCGGTTACAAATTCGGCCACATCCTCTCCATTAACCGTTGTTTCATGGTCAGCCGGTCCTACCAGTTCGCCCTCGCCGGTCACTACCAGGTCAGAGGGTTCTTCCAGTTCGGTATGATGGATAACCGTAGGCTCCACCACCTGTTCGGCCAGTACTTCCTTGATCTTGGGCAGGTCGTCCGACGAGTTGATGCCAAAGTAATCCATAAAGGTTTTGGAAGTGGCATACACCAGCGGGTGACCGGGCAGCTTTTCGTTGCGGCCGCTAATCACGATCAGGTCTTTTTCCAGCAGTTTTTGCACGCTGTAGTCGGAGCTTACCCCACGGATGGCTTCTATTTCGCCTTTGGTGATGGGTTGTTTATAGGCAATAATGGCCAGGGTTTCCAGGGCCGCAGCCGAAAGGCGCTTCAAAAACTTTTCACCATTGAGCTGCGCGATGGTTTTATGAAAATCTTTCTTGGTTAAAAACTGCCAGCCGCCCCCACTCTGCCGCACCTCAAAGGGGTAAAATGCGGAACTGTATTTTTCCACAATGCTTTCCAGTGCTCCCGTTACCTGCTCCACCGTCAGCTTGTCCGCTTCGTCGGTAAAACCAAAGGCATTGTTCACCAATTCTGTAATCTCTTCTGTGGTTAAAGGTTTGTCACTGGCAAAAATCAGGGCTTCGATATGAGGCAGGAGACTAGAAAATTCCATTGGTTAATTTGAAAATTCAACAATTTGAAAATTTGAAAATTAATTCAAAAGAAAAATGTGCAAATGAAATAACCAGAAAGTAGCGCCAAAAGCGACCCTGCATTACCTCATTTGCACATTTTCTAATTTTCAAATTTCCTTTTACCCTTGCAATGCCGCGGCACCACTCACAATCTCCGTCAGCTCGGTGGTAATGGCAGCCTGGCGGGCCCGGTTGTAGGAAATACGCAGGTTGCGCAACAGCTCGTTGGCATTTTCGCTGGCCTTATCCATAGCGGTCATACGGGCACCATGCTCGGAGGCGTTGGCATCCAGCACGGCTTTGTACAATTGGGTGTTTAATATTTTGGGCATCAGCTCAGCAATCAGTTCTTCGCGGCTGGGGTCAAAAATAAAGTCAGTTTTAGTAGTGCTTACTGGGTTCTCTGACCTAGGTATGGGCAGGAAACGCTCTACCACAAAACGCTGGGTAGCGGCATTCTTAAACTCGCTGTACACAATTTCCACCGCATCAAACTCTTTGTTGGCAAAGGCCTTCATGGCAGCTGCGGAAGCCTGCTGTACGCTTTCAAAAGAAAGGTTCAGGAAAATATCTTTATAAGTGTCTAATGCGCGGTAGTTGTTTTTAACAAAGTGCTCGTAGCCTTTTTTACCAATGTTCCAGATGGTTACGTTGCCACGGGAAGCCTGGGCGGCATAGCGCTCCTGAATGGTTTGCTTGGCCAGCTTGATCACGTTGGCATTGTAGGCACCAGCCAGTCCGCGGTCGCTGGTAATGACAATCAGCAACACCCTTTCCACCGGACGTTCGGCGGCCAGCGCCAGGGTACCTTCGCCTTCGCTACTGCTGACAATATTACTCAGCATTTCCTGCAGTTTTTTGGCGTAGGGGCGCATTTGGGTAATAGCATCCTGTGCACGGCGCAGCTTGGCGGCACTTACCATTTTCATGGCCTTGGTAATTTGCTGTGTACTTTGTACGGATTTTATTCTGTTACGAACCTCTTTTAACTGACCAGCCATAGTAAAGTTTCAAGTTTAAAGTTCAGGGCTGTAAGCGGATGTTTATAAAGACAGCCTTTATAAACCCATGGCATCAACCAGGAACTGCTTTTGGGCCGCAAAGGTACAGCACGGTCGCTAATATTCCATATTTAGCCCATGGGTTCTTATAATTAATAACATTCTCTTTTTACTCGCTCAATATCTACTTGATAATGAACAGATTACCTAATTAAGACACCTTTTCGCCCGCTAAAAGCATTTCAACTCCTTCAAAAGCGGGGCCCCTCCCTCTGATCCCTCCCCGGTGGAGAGGGAGGCCAAGCGGAGTGTATGCATATGAGCTTCAGAATGGACCTATGGACTTTTAAGCAATTTTCAACTTCTTCAAAAGCCTATATGGGAAAGTTGCCGTTGATCGGCGACAGATAGAAAGTCTTTCAAAACTTCATATACATTTATAGGTAATTAATGTTGGTCAAGTTCTTTAAAAGTCCATATCAAAGTAGGAGATGCCGAAACGAGTTCGGCATGACAGGGAAATAATATTTCGATAGTGGTCCACCGGATGGTGCAAAGAGAAATAATCCTGACTTTTTCAAAAACCCATACACAACCACTCAATTATTCAACCTTTCAACAAATCAACTACTCAACCTTCTTCAAAATCCCATATCTGTTTATGAATCTGTGAAATCCATTACAAATCCGTGAAATCCGCGATCCAACTTGTGAACCCGAGAACTCGTGAACTTTAAATCTTAAACTTTAGACTTTAAACTTCCTCAATCCACCAGGTCAAATTCTCGCCTTAATTCGTACGAGAGGGAAAGGCGGCCGCCGGCCGGGGTAGCATTTTTGAGGGAGTGCTCCGCTTCTTTATATAAAAAAAGGGTAACCGGGCCGGAGGCTACTTTTTGCAACTGCTCCTGGCTGAGCACAATGCGGTTGTCTTTGGGAGTAAACAACTGGTTAATGTCGGCCGTGGCAAAAGCCGTATCCATTAAGGATACCCGTACCTGCTCGCCAGGCAGCAGTCCTGCGAGCTCCAGTACCAGGTTGCCCCGCCTTACCCGGGTGCTAAGATTGTTGATGAGCACCAGGGGCTGAAACTGGAACTCCTCCCGAAACTCCCGGCCGTTAACGTTTTTGTACACAATGGTATGGCGGCCGGTAAAATCTTGCAACGGAACCTGCAGTTCGTAAAAGACCCCGGTCAGGCGAGCGCTGTCCGGCGGCAGCACTTCCCCATCCAGCGTAACACTGGCCGGGGCTTCTATCCGCAGCGGCGTGCCGTCTTCGCTGCCCTGATGAAACTGAAACAGGCAGGTCACCCATTCCATGCCTTCTTCGCCCCATATTTTATAATTCATATATACCGGTTGGGCACTCTGGGGTTTGCCGGCTGCGTTCTCGTCCGTATTATTGCAGGCAGTCAACAGGGCCGGCAGGCATAGGAGCATCATAAAGAATGGGTTACGCATAAGGCGGGTGTTTTCAAAAACCATATTGAAAGTACGTTAAACAAAGTTTAAAAGGGCCAACCTTCAGGCCAGTTCTCCAATTGCTATAAAGCCTAAGAGCAAATTGAATTATCTTTGATCTTACTGTCAAAATGGCTTCCTGTTAAGTTAAGCCCAATTTTTGACAACAGTAACTCTTTTGAACAACTATAAGTGATATTATAATACATATATATGATCGGGTTCCTTTCTAAAATGTTTGGCGGCAGCAAGTCGGAAAAAGACGTGAAAAGCATCATGCCGATGATCGCCAAAATCAACCAGGCCTTTCAATCTTACCAATCGCTCAGCCACGACGAGCTACGCCATAAAACGGTAGAATTTCGCCAACGCATACAGGATCATTTAAAAGACATTGATGCCGATATTGAAGCCACCAATAAAAAAGCAGAAGACCTTTCTTTTGACGACCTGGTGGGCAAAGACGCCATTTACCAGGACGTGGACCGGCTGAAAAAAGACCGCGACAAAAAAATTGAAGAAGTACTCAATGACATTTTGCCGGAGGCCTTTGCTGTAGTAAAAGAAACGGCCCGCCGCTTTAAAGAAAACACCGAACTGGCCGCCACCGCCACTGACCTGGACCGCGAGCTGGCAGCAAGCGGTAAAAATTACATCCGCATCGAAGGCGACCAGGCCATTTATCAAAACAGCTGGACAGCCGCAGGCGGACAGATCACCTGGAACATGGTGCATTACGACGTGCAGCTGATTGGTGGTATTGTACTGCACCAGGGCAAGATTTCCGAAATGGCCACCGGTGAGGGTAAAACACTGGTATCGACCCTTCCGGCCTACCTCAATGCCCTGGCCGGTGAAGGCGTACACATTGTAACCGTGAACGACTACCTGGCCCGCCGTGACTCGGAATGGAACGGAACCATCTTTGAATGGTTAGGCCTGAAGGTAGATTGCATCGACAAACACCAGCCCAATAGTGAAGAACGCCGACGCGCCTACCTGGCCGACATTACCTATGGTACCAACAACGAGTTTGGTTTTGACTACCTGCGCGACAATATGGTGCACTCGCCCGAAGAAATGGTACAGCGCAAGCATCACTATGCCATGGTGGACGAGGTGGACAGCGTATTGATCGACGATGCCCGTACGCCCCTGATTATTTCAGGTCCGGTGCCGCGGGGCGAAGACCAGCAGTTTCATATTCACAAACCCCGTATTCAGCAACTGGTAGAAGCCAGGAGCGCATGGTGCGTGGT
>JAEWAC010000119.1 GCA_023391895.1 Bacteroidota bacterium | reverse complement strand
AAGTGGCTACCACCCGGCTGCTATATCCGGACTTACAGAGTCAAGCACGTTTACTGCTGAATACGTCCGACCTAACGATCAGGTAAATGCTCCTAAAGCGCAAGGGTTATTTGAGGTAAGTGCATGTGATTACTGGACAATAAACAGAACAGCAGGAACTACGCCAGTAAACATAAGTTTAAGTTTCAATACCCAAACAAGTGCATGTGATGGAACTCCTTTCTATAAGTGGCAGGACGTGGTGGCTCATTATAATGGCACATCTTGGAATAGTTTCGGAACGGATGCTCCTTTTATTGAAACAGATGGTATTAACCAATTTGTTACCTGGAATGGCGTAAATGAGTTTAATGCAGGTGACAGGTTTACTTTAGGCATTAAAGGTTCAGGAACCGTTACTCCCGTTAACTTCGTCTCTTTCAAAGCCCATAAAGTAGCCACCGGCACCCATTTAGTTTGGAATGTGGCCCAGCAGGTAAATGTAAAAGGCTACGAGGTGGAAAGAAGCTCCAACGGCGCACTGTTCTCTAAAATTGGTTTTGTAGCTGCCGGGGACGACGTGAGTAGCTATACCTTTACCGATGTGCAGCCTGCTGCCGGTACGGTTTTCTACCGCATCAAAAACGTAGATCATGATGGCGCCTATAAGTACAGTACCATTATTGCCATTAAAAACGGTACAGCGGCCATTGTATTGAAAGCATTCCCCATACCGGCTATCGATAACGTGACACTGCAGCACAACGAAGCGGCAAACGGTGCCCTTATTACCCTGTCTGCCCAGGATGGCCGCGTAGTAAAAAACATCCGTCCCGCAGCCGGCAATATGCAAACCGAGATCAGCCTGTCTGGCCTGCCTTCGGGTATGTACATGGTAAGGTACGATAACGGAAACGGTCAGGTGGAAACCCTGAAATTAGTGAAGCGATAGTTTAAGGTTAGAATAAGGTCAACCTAAGCTGCCGGATCCATCCGGCAGCTTTTTTTTGTTCATACCCTTACTTATTATGAGGCTGAGCCATTTGTTAATACGGAGTTGTTTTCAACTTTGTGAAATAATCCAGTTAAACCCTGTTGGGATTTGACGGTTGGTTTGTGTTGGTGCAAATCCAGTAAGGCAGCGGCTAGTTGATCCTCTACCTGCTCATGGCTTGGAAAGGTGTGGTTGTTAAAGTGGTGCTGGCGGATGTACTTCCAGATCAATTCCACCGGGTTCAGTTCCGGGCAGTAGGGCGGCAAGAAAAGGGGCGCCATATTCTTCGGCCAGTGGAGCCGTTCACTCACATGCCAGGCTGCATTGTCCAGACACAGCACCACCCGGTAGCGGGCAAAGTGCCGTGATAGTTTTTTTTAATACCACTCCATTACCTCGGTATTGCACACCGGCAGGATCATGGAATACAACTCGCCCGTCTCGGGACATACGCCGTGCAAAACCAGTAAGAAAACTCCCGGATGATCTCCCGGTGGACCCTCGCTCTTGTGCCCGGTGGGCTCCAGCAGCAGTCCTTTGTAGCGCTGTAAAGAAAACAGACCTTATGCAAAAAGAGGATTCAGGACTTGAATCCTCTTTTCGTTATATTAGGATTTAAGGACGTTCAGGGTTTAAAGTTTAAGGTTTGGAGTTCTCGAGTTCACTAGTTCACATGTTCACGAGTTGAATCACAGATTTCGCAGATTTTGAGAAAGGATTTCGCAGATGGGATAACCGTCACTATGGGTTTTAAAAGTCTTGCTGCCCACGATCAACGATCAACGGCCAATGCCCAACACACCAGTATGGATTTTTGAAAGAGTGGTTGCTTTTAAGCGGTCTGTTCTTTTACATTCCTTTGACCCGTCATTCCGACGAAGGAGGGATCTCAGCGGCTACCGTCTTTGAAGGCATAGGATTGTGTATTGTCAACGCTAAGAAAAGCTTTAAAAGACCATATGTCACTACAAGAACTGAAACAACATTTATTGCCTGGCCTCCCTCTCCACCGGGAGGGATAAGAGGGAGGGGCCTCTTATAGGCTTTTGAAAAAGTTGTTGCCTGAGATTGTTTTTAGGCCACCAAGGCACGAAGACACAAAGGAACACAAAGAAAAAAGGCTGTAGGTATGGGAGGCGGCTCAGGGCCGGGATGACCAGGGGAGAGAGTTCTTTCTTTATTTTGATAGCTTTAGTTGCAGAACCTTCTTTAAAACCTATATGGACTTTTAAAGAAGTTCACTGCTGTCAACTGTCAACTATAGCCGAAAAACCATTCAAAAACCCATACGTCCATCCTATAGCTGAAGCGAAAACAACTGCCTGGTCCTCCTCTCCTTCAGGAGAGGGGCCAGGGGTGAGGTAAAATATCAGCGTAAGCGGTCCATGCTGCGGACCAGTTTTTCATCTCTACGGATGCCGCGGGCCGCCAGTATAAAGCAAACCAGTATGGCAAAATAAAAGATAACCCAAAGGGCCACAGTGCCGGAATAAAAGTTGCCCATCTCCACAAAATAAAGCGTCAGCAGCACAATGGACAGGAAAATGCCCAGGTAAGAAAGACGCAGCTGCAGCTTGCGGTTGTCAAACAAAAAAATGGTCACAAAGGCCAATATACCGGTGATGACCGTGAGAATGGTAAGCCAGATGGTGGTTTTGGCATTCAGGTCCACAACGGCTGCCACGGTGTCCCGTTCCCAGTCACCGCTATAGAACGGAAAACGAAAGGTAGTAGCATCGAAAGCAGCCGCCAGCAATAACCAAACACTTTGTATACGTTGTATCATAGTCCTGTTTTTTTAAAATCCTAATTCCGCATATAAAGGAAACTCCTTCATAAAGTCATGTACATCACCATTCACTTTGGAAATTACTTTTTCATCATCAATGTTCATTAAAACGGCATCAATAAAATTCACTACCGTTTGCATGTGTGCTTCCTTCAGGCCGCGGGTGGTAATGGCCGGTACGCCTATCCGGATGCCAGAAGTTACAAACGGGCTTTTATCGTCGTAAGGCACCGCGTTTTTATTAAGGGTAATATGGGCTTTGTCCAGGGTTTCCTGAGCTTTTTTACCCGTCAGGTTTTTGTTGCGCAGGTCTATCAGCATCAGGTGGTTGTCGGTACCGCCGCTGATGATGTTGTAACCCTTGGCTACAAATGCCTGTGCCATGGCCTGGGCGTTGCGTTGGATCTGCTGGGCATACTGCGTGAATTCGTCGGTCAGGATCTCACCAAAAGCTACAGCCTTGGCGGCAATCACGTGCTCCAGCGGACCACCCTGGTTGCCGGGGAACACCGCCATGTCCAGCAGGTGGCTCATCATGCGGGTATTGCCTTTGGGATCTTTTAAGCCAAAAGGATTTTCAAAGTCTTTGCCCATCAGTATGATACCGCCGCGGGGTCCGCGCAGGGTTTTATGGGTGGTGGAGGTTACAAAATGGCAATGCTCAAAAGGCGAGGCCAGCAAGCCTTTGGCAATCAAACCGGCAGGGTGGGCAATGTCGGCCATCACAAAAGCACCAATTTGGTCGGCTACTTTGCAAATGCGGGCATAATCCCAGTCGCGGCTGTAGGCCGAGGCGCCGCAGATGATCATTTGCGGTTTTTCCCGGCGGGCCACTTCTTCCAGTTGCTCGTAGTTGACCAGGCCGGTTTCTTTGTCTACGGTGTAAAAGTGGGGCTGGTACAGTTTGCCGCTAAAGTTGACCGGCGAGCCGTGGGTGAGGTGGCCGCCCATGCTCAGGTCGAGACCCAGGATGGCATCGCCGGCTTTTAAAACGGCCAGCAGCACGGCCGCATTGGCCTGGGCGCCGCTGTGGGGCTGTACGTTGGCGTATTCGCAGTTAAAGATTTGCTTGATGCGGTCGATGCCCAGTTGCTCGGTTTGGTCTACAAACTCGCAGCCGCCATAATAGCGCCGGCCGGGGTAGCCTTCTGCATATTTATTGGTCATTACGGAGCCGGTAGCCTGCATTACCTGCAGCGAGGTAAAGTTTTCCGATGCAATGAGTTCGATGCCGTTGCGCTGGCGGTCCAGTTCCTTGCGGATGATGTCAAATACCAGGTTGTCTCTTACCATGAGTGCTGAATAAAGTTGGTGAACGATGCAGTGAGTGACACAACAGGCGCTGATAGGAGCACTTTGGCCGGTACCCACCCTTTACTGCCTGCAAAAATAAGTGTAGCAGATTTAGCAATGGCATGATTGTTTGATTTTGGTTGATTGTAAAAAGTAGTAATTTCGTCCGCTTCTTTATATTGACTCAAATTGAAGTTTCGCGATGGCAGTGCTGATGAGAAGTGAAAGCGGCTGTCCAAATAGTTATCAATGAAAGCAATCATACCCGTAGCAGGCGCCGGCACCAGATTAAGACCTCATACGTATACCCAACCCAAAGCACTGATCCCGCTGGCCGGTAAAACGGTTTTAAGCATCATTGTGGACCAGTTGAAGCATGCGGGCATTGAGGAATTTATCTTTATTATCGGCTACCTGGGCGACAAGATCCAGGACTACGTAAAGGCCACCTATCCTTTGCTGAATGCGCATTTTGTGCAACAAAGCGACCGCCAGGGTATTGGCCATGCGCTGCGGCTGACCAAGGATATTGTGAACGGCGACGAAATGTTCATTGTGCTGGGCGACACCATTTGCGAGTACAACGTGGAAGAAGTGATCAACAGCCCTCACTCCATGCTGGGGCTGAAAAAGGTGGATGACCCCCGCGACTTTGGGGTGGCCGAACTGAGCTGCGATGCCGTCATTACCCATGTAATCGAAAAGCCCCACATTCCCAAAAGCAATATGGCGCTGGTGGGCATATATAAGATCAAGGAATCCAACATGCTGTTTGAGTGCCTGGAAAGCAACATGGCCCAGGGCCTGCGCACCCACGGCCAGTACAGCATAACCGACGCCATTGACTGCATGATCAAAAAAGGCGTGGCGTTCAAGCCGTTCAAGGTGGCCAGCTGGTTTGACTGCGGCAAGCGGGATACCCTGCTGGAATCCAACGCCATCCTGCTCAAAAAGTTTGGCGGCAGCATTATGTCGTCGCAGGCGTATGAAAATACGGTCATTATTCAGCCCGTGCGCATTGGCGCCGGCTGCGACATCCGCAACTCCATCATTGGCCCGAATGTTACCATTGGTGAACGCACCACCATCGATTCGTCAATCATTAAAAACTCCATTATCGGTTCTTACTCCAACCTGTTTGACATTGTGCTGGATTTCTCTATTATCGGCTCCGATACCGGCATTCGCGGCGAAACCCGCACCCTGAACATTGGCGACAATACGGATATCGATTTGGGGTAGAGGGAGAGAAGTTTTAAGTTTTAAGTTGATCGTTCACAGTTCACGAGTTGGATCGCGGATTACACAGATGAAAGAAAGATTTCGCAGATAGAGGAGCCGTTTAGGTTTTCGAAAGGTCCTTCTTTCTATCATTTGTCATCTGTCAACTATAGCCCAAAAACCTTTCAAAAGCCCATACGTCCATTCTATCGCTGAAAGGTATCTGCTGCCCGGCCCCCCTCTCCACCGGGGAGGGATCGAGGGAGGAGCCCTATGGGGTTTTGAAAGAATGCCTGCACCTCAACCAATCAACTATTCAACCAGTCAACTCTTCCAACAGCATCTTAAAGTTTTACGTTCTGAGATCCCTCCTTCGTCGGGATGACAAGACCCTGTCCTTCCCCTATAAAAAAACACTTTCGAAAGGAACTATTTTAGTTACCATTCACCAATGTCTATTCACGCTGTTCTCCCGGCTGTGGACTTGGTAATTACACCAGTGTGTCGTTCTTTGCAAAAGTTTTTAAAATCATAACTTACCGAATGACAGAATTGAATGATACGGATGCACCTGGGTTCCCCCTTCCGGGGGACAGGGAGCCTTTTCAAAACCGTATAACCGACCTTTTCAAAATCCCATATCCGATTGTGCAGGCGGGTATGGTGTGGGCCAGCGGCTGGAAGCTGGCCAGTGCCGTGAGCAAAGCCGGCGGGCTGGGCATGATCGGAGCCGGCAGTATGTATCCTGAAACTTTGCGGCTGCACATACAAAAGTGCAAAGCGGCCACAGATAAACCCTTTGCGGTCAACGTGCCCCTGCTGTACCCCGACCTGGACCAGCATTTTAAAATTATTATAGAAGAAGGCGTCAAAATTGTGTTTACCTCGGCCGGCAATCCCAAAACCTGGACGCAGCAGTTAAAGCAGCACGGCATCACCGTGGTACATGTGGTCAGCAGCAGCAAGTTTGCCCTCAAGGCCCAGGAGGCCGGCTGCGATGCCGTAGTGGCCGAAGGTTTTGAAGCCGGTGGCCATAACGGCCGGGAAGAAACCACGACCCTGGTGCTGGTGCCGGCGGTGACAAAAGCCGTATCCATCCCGGTGATTGCAGCAGGCGGTATCGCCACCGGGCGGCAAATGCTGGCGGCCATGGTGCTGGGGGCAGAAGGGGTGCAGGTAGGCAGCCGTTTTGTAGCCAGCGAGGAGGCTTCATCGCATGCTGCTTTCAAACAGGCGGTCATCCATGCAACGGAAGGCGACACACACTTGTCAATGAAACAATTAACGCCGGTACGGTTGCTGAAAAACAAATTTTACCAGCAGGTGCAGGAGGCTGAGCAGCGGGGTGCCACCGCGGAAGAGCTCAGGCAGTTATTGGGCCGGGCCCGCGCCAAACGGGGCATGCATGAAGGCGACCTGGATGAAGGGGAACTGGAAATAGGGCAGGTGAGTGCTTTGCTGGACGACATTCTGCCGGCGGAACAGATTGTAAAAAATATATGGAACGAGTTTAATGCGGCACTAGAAAATCCGGTAAAAAGATTTTAATTTTACGCCGTGTACTGTGCCAATGAAGAATGATTGATTTACTTATTTAAAACATACACATGAGCCCGAAAATACTACTGCTTACGATACTGACGGTTGCCGCTCCTTTTTTTGCCGGCGCCAATACCGGTGGTACCGGTGAGGAAAATGCCAAAAAGGCCGACCTGTTGGGCGGTGTGCACTCCAGCACTTCCAAAAAGCCCTTAAATAGTGTGATTGTCACTGCCATGAACCTGTCTACCAAAAAAGAAAAAGTGGTGCTGACTGACGCTAATGGCAACTATACCTTTGACGACCTGCAGGTGGGTGCCTACAAGTTTGTATTCAGCAAAAGCGGCTATAAAAAAGTAATCAAAGAAAAAGTGATCAACCGCCCGGATGAAGGCTTCCTGATGAATATTGAAATGGATGAGCATTCCAGCTTTGAATTCATGCCGGGACCTTTTCACCTTTCCGAGTTCTAAAAAGCTTTATCACCTCAATCAATATAAAATGGGATGTTGCAAAACATCCCATTTTTTTGCTCAGGCTGTTGGCTCAAAAGGCAGGGCAGTTAGCTATCACCTTTTCAAAACCCTATACAACCTTTTTACAATGGAGCGGTGTTGCTGTTCGTGGCGCGGGTTGTTATGCGCTGCCTGCTTATTGCTTCACCGGTTTGGCTTCGTAAAACTGGATATAATCCACTTTGCCATCCTTGTTGATACGCCAGATGCATTGAAACCAGTTAGCGCTATGAGTGCCGTCGGTAGTGGTCATGTCCTGGGTGCCCCATACCGCTACCCAGTCTTCATTGCGGTCTACGCTTTTTAAAGGTACCACCGCGCTTATATCGAAGCTGGTATTGCTCAAGCCTGCTCTCATTTTTTGAAAATGCGGGATCACATTGGTTTTGCCTTGGATCCCGGTTCCATCTGATAGCAGCACCATTACCGTATCGGCAAATAATGCGTCGGCAGAAAAGTCATTTTTTTCAAACCCTTTCATCAGGTCTAAAACCATTTTTCCATGCGCGGGGCTACCCATTACAAACTGTGAGGAATAGGAAGGGGTATAGGCATAATTAACGGGTTCGCTCGTACCGGCTTCTTTTACCGTGGTCTTGTCCTTGTCTTTTTTCATTTTGGCTTCCTTGGCCTCTGTTTCCTTTGTTTTGGCTTTTGCCTCCTGGGCATGGGTGGTTGCAACCGCAAGAAAGACCACCGCAAAAATGGTAGATAATAACAATTTCATTTTGGCAAGTTTTAAGTGTAAAGAATGTGGTTTGCTGTAATGAAGATCCTCTCCAAAAAGTACAGAAGCAGGTTAGGAAGGGCAGATGGAAACTTAAATTACAAAAATATTATCTGTGTTCCTATAGCGGTTTCAAGATGTTGCTAAGCAGATCATTGCAGGAGTGGCAAGAGGGTTGGTGCGCTTTGTGGTGGTAAGGCCTCAGTGAATAGGATAGGAGTACCATTCTTCGTTTTCATTCACAATAAACAAAATCTCCCGCTCCCCGTCCAGCGGAAACAGCAGTTCCGCCTCGCTGAACGTCAGCACCAGGCCGCGGCTGGTATTGGTGATGCCCGTTATGTTTTGTGTTACCAGGCTGCACAGGCTGTTTTTATAATCCCCATCGCTGTACTGGTAATCTGCGGCTGCACCTAATATCACCGGCCAGGTATAGCAGGTAATGGTGGCATAATCAAATTCAAGCTGCAGGGTGTCTTTTAAAAAAATAACAGCGTCGAGGCGGCGGCCTTCCAAAAACAGTAAATAATTAATATCCAGTGCCTTCATAATGGATGCATTCTGTAATCAAAATAAGCGGGTCATCAGCTGCAAGTGTGGTGCGCCTCTCCTTCAAAGCTAGTAATTCAGGAAGGGTTGAAAAAGGAAGTATGAATCACATCCCAGTCGCGTTGGTTGTGCCGCAACACGCTCAATCCGCTGGCCACAAAATCGGCTTCGAAAGCTTTGTTCTCGAACAAGGGCCAGGCCTCGGCAAATGCTTTTTTGTGCAGGTCACGGGTGGCTATGGTAATGTGCGGGTGAAAGGGCCGGGTTTCAATTTTGGCTTTGTAATGAGTATGGGTTTTAAAAAAGCGGTCGGCTGTTTGTTTGGCATTTTCCAGAGGTGGGGTAACCGGTACATCGATAAAGATGGTGCGGGGCTTAAAGGCCGAAAACCGGCTGACGCTGACCGGAAAAGAAGGAATGGAACGGCTTAAAAAGTCCATATCCTGCAGCAGGCCCGTCTCCAGGTCGGGCGGCATCCAAAAGGGCGGTATGATGGTGATGTGTGCCGGCGATTTCAAGCCTACTTTACATGCAAATTGATCATACATCAGCCGCTTGAGCTTCAGGACTTTTTGGTTCAGATCTTCCGGCAGCACAATGGCAATAAAATACATGTTCATATAACCGCAAACCGTTCTGCTTTTGGCGGCAGAACGGTATTGAAGTTAGTAATTATGATAAGGAGTCAGTTCTTCCGGATGTCAAAATCGTCATCCGTTTTTTTGATGGTGATGTTGGGGTGCTTTTCCAGGAACGTACGGTATTTGTTATACACTGCTGCCGGTTGTTCCCGGCCATTGATGATCAGCCGGTCACCTTTGATTTCAATGGTATAGCCGTCTTGTTTGCGGAGCAGGCCGTCTTTTTCCAGGTCATCTACAAAACTTTTGTATTCCTTTATTTCCACCCGGGCTTTTTCAATGCCTTTTTGGGCCTCCTGCATCGACTTTTCCAGTGCCGGCTTCATTTTCTCCACATCAGCTTTTATTTTGGCCATATCCACTTCTTTTACTTTTTCCATTTCCTTTTTTATTTTCTCCATGTCAATTTTGGCCAGCGATGCCTCCAGTTCTTGCTTCATTTGGGCGGCATCTATTTCTTTCAGCTTCCGGGTAGCTTTTTCCACCTCCGCTTTTATTTTTTCCTGGTCCACGTTTTTCATGGCCTTTTCCAGCTCGGCTTTCATTTGGGCCGTATTTACGTCCATATCTTTCATGGAGGCTTTCAGGTCTTTTTCCATTTTGCTCCAGTCCATCTCTTTGAGGGCCTTTTGCATTTCCACTTGTGCCCGGTCCAGTTCACGGAGGGCATCATCAAAGTCTTTTACTTTTTTATCGCCTGGGGTAGGCAGGGTGTCGGCAGTGGCCGGCTTGTTTTGTGCGGCAGAAGGGTGCTGCCATAGTACAATGGATAAAGCCAGTAAAGCGGTTGCTGCTACCAGGCCGCCTTTTATCCGTAAGGTCTGTGGTTTCATAAACGTGGTTTTTGATTAACGAAGTGTTTCGTATAAAGATACGATTTATTTCGTAGATCACAGGTCTGAGCGGGAGTTTTCAAAAGTTTAACAAAGTGGAGATCCGGTACCTTGACCTGATAAACACCACTGCTATAGTGCAATGGATGACAGCGGTTCCCCGGTCTAACCCGTTATTCTTTTTTACTTTGCAATTATGGCAAAACCGGTATTAGAGCAGGTCATGCAAAAGTTGAAGTATGTTTTTGAGCTGGTGACTCATAAAAGAATCAAAACCAACCTGCTGGTGGCCCTGCCTTTTTGGATTGCCTCTTTGCTAACCGGTTTGATTGCGGTGGGGTATGCCCGGCTCTTTAGTTATATGGAGCAGCTGTCGGCCGTTATTTTCCGATGGCAGGCGTGGTCTATTTTTTTGCTGGCGCCCATCTGTATTGTACTGGCCTGGTGGATGG
>JAEWAC010000073.1 GCA_023391895.1 Bacteroidota bacterium | reverse complement strand
CCCCGTTGCTTCCTGTATGATTTCTTTTTCGTTCATTTATAGAATCTGTTCACGGTACGTGAACAATTAAAAATAATGAACATTGAAGAGAAAATCAAATCTTATTTGGGTACCATAAAATAAGGAGTGGGACAAATAATTTTGTTTTATCGCTTTTTGATAGAAATTTTAAAATGTAAATAGTCTATAATCAACTTATTATAAAACATAAATAATAAACATAAAATTTTAAGCAGTACCTTTCAGCAATACATAAAATAAGGGCAGCGTGACATGATAAGCAAAATAAAAAAACCAAATACTTATGAAACCTTCCTGTTGGAGGCGCTGAATGAACGCCGTTTTATGCCGGGTCAGGAACTGACACAACTCCTTCAAAAAAGGTTTGATAATATTGACCAGCCTTATGCACGGAAGATTTTGCAACGGGCTTTGCTCAGTGGTTTTGTGCACTCCTCCAAACCTTTCACCTTCGGGAAAGGGCAATTCATTTACCTCCACCCCGACCAATGGATCAACAAGGAGATCATCCAACAGATCAGTGCTATTTACCGCCCGCCACTTTACCGGCTGTTGCGGCTGCTCGACGAAAGCAGTGGCATCATCTCCTATTATGAGGCCATGAAAGTGACGGCCTCTCCGGAAGAACAAACCAGTTCGAAAGTAAACAGCCTGCAGGAGCTTCTCCAGATTGTAGTGGACCTGGGCATTGTTGTGGTAAGAAATGATGAAAATGGCGTTCGCTATCTTGTTGAAAAAAAAGAAGCAGCACTTGCGGACACCAATAAAGAAATAGAAAAAGCAATGCTGCGCGCACATTATTCGAACATGGTTATGGATACGCTCTTTATCCCGGACATCCTTCGCTGGCTCCAGAAAATCAACTTGGTAAGCCTATCAAAATCAGCCTATCGGAGCAAAACTGCTCCAGCGATCGGTGCCCGGCATAATGGGTTGGTTTGGGATGCCTATAGTTATACCAAAACGACGGGTATCAATCCTTTATTGGGAAAATATGCGGATACAAATGATAAACAAACATTGGTGGCCCTGGATGTGGTGGTCAGCCGGGAATACTCACAAGTGGACTTAGATGGTTTTTTAAGCCGCATCCAGCTACACCTCCACTCTGTTAAATCAGGAATTCGAAAAGTAATGCCAATCGTGGTGTACCGGTCCTGTTCTGCAGGCGTGCTCAATAAAATGAATGCCCTTGGTTTTCTAAGTTTTGACATCGGAATCATTTTCGGGACCCGCATTTATGAAGTCGTCAACAAACTGGGCTCCCTGAATCCAAGGGGAAGACGGGTTGACGAAGAAAGCCTGGAGCAAACCACAGCCTGGATGATAGATGCCTTACGGCAAAGTGGACAAGAAGATAATTTACATGAACTTAAAGGCGTGTTATTTGAGTTTCTATTGTATCCCTTACTGAAAAATCGGTATCCGGATGCAGAAATTTCTCACGGACGGGTACTGAAAAAGAAAGATGGAGAGACTAATATCTATTATGAATACGATTACATCATTCGCACCATCCATCCTAAAGAGATTATTCTGGTAGAGCTGAAAGGCTATTCGGCCCCGGCGGTAATTTACATGGGCGATCAAAAAACAAAAAATACACTACGCTGGTTTTTCAGAAAAACCGTGCCATTTGCGAAAGATTATTTTGAAAAAGAAGTAGGTGAAGGATACCAGATTAAGGCTTGCTTTATTACGACGGCAAAATTCTACCCCGACGGCCTCCAATTCTTAGATAAAATCAACAGCAGTAACTTGAAACCCCTGCACATGGACTGCTATTACAATGGCGAAAAGCTACTAACACTGCTGACACAATTTGGCTTTACAAAGATTCGGCAAACGATAGAAAGATTTTACCTGCAAAATGAGATAAATTAAATAGCCATTTTCTCCTATATCAACAACGCTTATGAACTCAGGATCGGAACAAGAAAATCAAGAATATACCCTTTCGCTTTCAAATGTTATACAATCTTTCCTGTCAGAACATCCGGAGATAGATCCCTTCACCCTGTCCTTTGATCCTGCGGAGTTTGTAGAAAAGGTGGCGGCTTATGCCAGGCAGCCTCAATTCAGCACATATAAAATTAAAGATGCCGGTGAGATTCGTGCAATCCTTATTCTTCACCATTTTTATCTACAGCTGGTTGCTGATATTGAAGACCTGTTGGAACAGATCAACTTAGCAACCAATGATGTTTTGCTTGCCTTGCTTCAGCTTTCCAATGTTGAAAGCATTGGTATTATGCATGACAGTATCGAAAAAATGAAGCAGGAAGGTAAACGTAGGGTGCCGCAGGAACTCAACGAATTGAATACCATTACGTTGCCTAATATATTTGGGGATGAAGTGAAGGTGCAACAAGCTAATGATGTACTTATTGAGGTTTTTAACGAGTTAACGCAAATTATTCTTGATTACAGGCCGGAGCATGATCCAAAAGCAGTTGTATTAAGTCCGGAGCAAAGAATCACCGCACTGAAAAAATGTTCTATTACGGCCAATTGTTTGTTCAATCTAAAAGAAGCTTTTGCCTTTTTTCGCCACGAGTTTTCGGAGCTCAAAATGAAAGATTCGGAAATCCATTTTCAACATGAACCTGCCGTTTATTACCTTTTGCGCAATGCCGGAAGGGAGCGATTTTCAAACCACATATTTGAAAGTCAGACAAAGCTTAGCCGGACGTTTCGTACCCATTCGAGAGTATCCTCTTATCAGGTTATCAGGGGCAAGCTTTCTTTTGCTCTAACCGGTGAAGAAAGATTTAATGCCCTGGTTCTTTCCAATGCTGGACTAAAAGAAGCTTATTTTGGCTACCTGGAGGGCTATAAAATAAAGGCTCTTGACAACCTAACCGTTACCGAAATCCTGTTGGTTCTGGGAGAACTCCAAAACCTGTTTTATACGTTGGATGCCTGGGCCCTTTCAAGAAAGATTGCGGACACACAAGATGAAAACCTTATTCCGATTTATATTCCGAGACAGGAGCTGATCCGGCATCTATACAAGTTGACTCATATAAAAGAGACCACCATCCAGAAAGTCCTTTCCCTGCTTACCACATCGCTAACGGCAGGCCTGGATATTTGGAAGACCCCTTTGCTGACCATCGGACCTAATTACTATTTCGTGCACGGGGCCATTACCCACTTCAACCCTGTGTATGCCATGGAACGGATTTTAGAAAAAACCACTGACCATACAAAAAGGCTGGCTGCATTTACCCGGTATATAAAGGAGCTCATACTACTGGATAAAAAGGGAGTTCCGTTACCAAGCTTAGAGACCGATGCCGGAAGGCACCCATCCGAAGCATTGCAGAACGCGCTAATCTACGAGTTGTCTACAATTTATATTCTTGTTCAGCCCTGCTTGATTGGCTACCCGTTTACTTCGAAGGAGTACCATAGGGCTATGCAGGTGATTCATGAAAAGGCTGAAATTCTTAAAGCGCAAACAGGCCAGCTAAGGGACTATTTAGGTGGAAATGTGGCCAAGAAAATCATACGTGTGGTAGTGCCGAACTACCCTTCATTAAGTGGCCTTGTAGTAAATGACTGCTTTGTGATGGATGGCTTTTTGCTTCGAAATTATTTTGGTGTTGGCCATTTTGCCAAGGGAGTGGCGATTACCGGGAACGGAAGCATGGGTTATCGAAAAGTGAGCTCCATTGACTACTATACTAACGATGTAGAAATGAGCAATCAATTTATTCCGTTCTGTATTAACCCGGAGCCAATCCGCCAAATCCTGTTACATACCGAAGTGGCCCGTTATCCTTTGCTACCTGACTCGCACCCACGTTTTTACAGAGACGGTGTCAAGGACATTCCACTGGTGGATTTATTGTGGGCACAAGTAAAAGACATCGAATATTGCCTTCGTCAATTATTCTATTTTGAGAGTGCCCTTGAGAAAAATGCGGAAGGAAAAAAGTTGCTTCAGGAAAAGATTGAATTTCTTTTACCTCAGGTACTGAGCAGCATAGCCATTTATAGTAAGGACAGGGAAGCAAGGATCCAGGTGCTGGAAATGTTTAAACAAATAGGACAGCCAGGACTTATTTACCTCATTTATTCTTTTCAGCAATCAATTGGTAAGTTAAATTCCCGTACATTTTCGAAAAAGAAGCCGGCAAAGCTAGCTGCGGCAGATGCGACCAAAGCACAGAAAGACATCGACCAATTACTGAAACAGAGTTTGCCACACCAATCACGGATTCGGCTGACTGAATTCAAACTGCAACACCAGTTGAATGAAGCTGATACCCTGAATGTTTTATCGCACCTGCTTGATCTATTGTCCATCATAGGGCAACAATCCTACACGGATGAAGAACTGGAAAACTTTACCTTGCCAATGATCCTTTTTACTGCACTTGTGAAAGAACAAAAGGACTATGAATACTATTTGTACCCCGTTTTTTTGAATTTCATTGATGCACTGAATTATAATTTTCAGTACCAAAAGGCTAGAAATTTTGCAGAAGAAGTATTGATCTACTCCTTTGATCACCAGCCATTACCCCTTATGGGATGGCTTTGCCTGTTTAAATGTTTTTTAAAACAAAAGAATGTTTATGATGCAGCTTATTACGGGTCATTGTTCGTTTACTGTGTAAACTTTTATCCAGACGCTGACGAAGAGCTGGTCAGCCAGACGCTTTATAATGCAATGCTTTTTTTCAGAGATTACCATTTTTCAGATGTTGAGGAAGCTCTATACCAATCGCTTCAACAGCTGCAGCTTTCGGATTATGACCGCCAAAAGGTAACATTGACCTATTTCGGCTCACGCCTTCAGGAAAAAGAACTGGAAACAAATAATGAAACGTTGCAGCTGGTGGAAGCATACCTGATTGAGCACTTGGACTCTATTTGCCAATTTGGTGATAAAGGTGCGATGCCATGGGTTGTTCTTCTCTATAATTTCAGGAACCTTAAAAATATAGGGATGCTAGCAGCCAGTACAGCAAATATTGAAACGGCCATTAGTCGATTTGAGGCTGAACTAACGGCTGAGCAGCTACAAACCATCCAGGCACGTTTCTTTGCTGTTCCAGCTCAGACGAAACGACTTTACAAAAAGGCTTTGCTTCGCCTCTTTGACAGTGCCTTTTTTGATGATGTGGCACATGAGCTGGAAACGTTGGAGCCGATTGCCAGGAATGTAGCATTGCTTTCTCTGGAGCCAATCGACCTCGATGCTTTGCTGCTGACAGGATTTGCCTTTAATGATCAAAGCCTCACATTTCCAACACGGGATATTACCGAGGAGGTAGCGCCGTTTACCACTGGTGCAAACGAGGAAATGGACGCCCGGATAGAAACTTACAAAAGCTATGTGTTTTCGAAGCTGCAGTTACAGGAAGGGCAAGTGCTGGTCTGGCTGTTTGATATTTATGAGAAAGTGTATTGTCTGCAGATTGACTGGAAACATAACAGTCAGGTCATTGTACTGGATGATTGGTCATTACGTGCCATGGATAATTGGATGCAGAAAATTAAGCAGTTTTCGTTTGATGACAAGGGAGGACAGTACTTTATTGATCTCCAGGAACAGGATTATCAAAGATCACTTAAAGAACTTGAATTTGCCGTCCTGCCGGCAGCAAGTGATGTGCGGGAACTGTTTCTGTTTGCTAGCTTGCGCTTAGCGACCTTCCCCCATAACCTGATGTCGATTTCACTGGACCACCTTCCGCTTTCGGATGTGCACAGTAAATATGTTAGGGATTTTTTTGCAGCTGCTAACAGGGACTTTATTTCGCTTTACAGACCGCTGACAAACGTAATTTCACTAGAGTGGTTTCTGGATAATCATAGCGAGATGGTTTTAAGCCAAAAAGACTTTACGATGGAGTCCTGGATACCGGTTGATGAAGGCGACAAGGCATTGGAAATTGGCTACTATAAGCTAAGGCCACTGCTGGAAGAAGAATACAACTGCCCGATTATTACGAGCCTGGTGCCTGATATCACTTTCCATTCGACTATTAATATTTTTATGGCACACGGCGGAAAAGGCAGTGAAGGGTTTAAGACAATGTACACTCGCAATGAAGACGGTTATGCATTTGTGAAAGAAAAAGGGCTTGATCAAATATTGGGTAGTGGGACGATTGCTGTGCTGTTTGTATGTCACTCTGCTTCGATTTCACCTCAGGCATTTTCACAACGATTGGTGTCACTATCCCATTCCATTTTGGCGAAAGGGTACAAGGCCGTAATCGCTCCGTCATGGGCTCTCCATCCAGTTATTCCAGCAACCTGGCTGAAGGCTTTTCTTTCTCACCTCAAGCAAGGGATACGGTTGAGCGAATGTGTGTTTCATGCCAACCAAACTACGGCAAAAGAAGGCTTTGATGCGTATAGTGGATATTATGCTCCAAACGGATGGGCAGCAATGCACTTATATGGAAATCCAAACATCCGGTTCATTTCTTCTTAAGAGATAGAAAGATGTGTAAACTTGAAAAAGAAGCTCATTAAATTGGAACATTTTTTACAGTGGAGGATATGCATTTTGCACACGCCGGAAAAAAGAACATTTGTATAAGTGTAATCTGGTGTATTCTTCAAACTTGGGTGCCAATTTTGGTTGACTTACAACATCACTCTTACATAATTTGGCTCCTTAACCATCCCTCATTTCTTTTTCAGCGCTTAAGCAGGAAACCCTTTACTTTTCGTACAATGCTTTCAGCTTTTCACTAAGCGCAGACAGTCCTGCCTTTTCTAAGCAGCTATCAGCAAAGACCTCCAGTTCCTGTAGCGTTGCTTCAGGGATACTTGCTAATAAAAAGTCCGTCTGCTTTTCTTCCTTTGCCGACAATCCTCTTTTAATTACTGCATTGAGCAAAAGAATATTTTTCCTCGAGAGCCGCACATCCATTTTCACCATTTCATTCATACCAGGGATACTCAATACGGTATCAAAAACTTTGGCAGCATCATTTTGTGTCAACATACAATTTGTTTTAATAATGTTTTTTATATACACAAATGTAGACTGGCTTTCTTGTTAGATCCTACGCAAAATATGATGAGGATAGGTTGGGCTAGAACCCTTCTTTAACTTCATGCCTGTTGCCAAATGATTCGTGAAAAGAGAAAATGTGTGTTATGCAATTTATTAATAGGCTTTCAATAGCAGAAGCCAAACAACTGGACATGGTGGCCTACCTCTCCTCACTAGGTTATGAGCCTGCCCGTATCCGGAATTATGATTACTGGTACCTCTCACCTTTACGTCAGGAGAAAACGCCCTCCTTTAAAGTAAACCGGAAGCTCAATCGCTGGTTTGACCATGGCATGGGTAGCGGCGGTAACCTCGTTGATTTTGCCATTCAGTATCATCATTGCACGATAGGGGAACTACTGCAGAAACTTCATGGAAGTTTTTCTTTTCAAAAGCCTCTTTCTCTTAATCCCCAATTCGTACAAAAGGAGGAGCGGGGACTCCGAGTCTTAGAAGATTCTACAATCCGTTCCTGGCACTTATTACGCTACCTGAAACAACGGAGAATAAGCATTGACATTGCAGAACAGTACTGTCGCGAGTTGCGCTATGAATTGGCTGGGAAAACTTATTATGGTATTGGTTTCAAAAATGATGCTGGCGGCTACGAAATCCGCAATCGCTATTTTAAGGGAAGTAGCGCACCTAAAGACGTGACAAGCTTAAAAAATGGCTCCCGTGAAGTCCTGGTATTTGAAGGATTTATGGACTTCCTGACTTATAAAACCATCCATAAAAGCATCGCTGGAAACGAGGCCAATATTGTGGTTTTAAACTCGCTTTCCTTTTTTGAAAAAGTGCGCCCTCTCCTGGAAGCACACAATATCATCCGACTGTACTTGGATAGGGATGTGGCCGGACAAAATTGCAGTCGGCAGGCGCTTTCATGGAGTGGCCGTTACAGCGATGAAAGCAGCCTTTATCAGAACTATAAAGACCTGAACGATTGGGCTATGCATATAGGCATAGGGCAAAAACAGGCCTGCCATGCTAAGATGCATGGACGTTCCGGGATATGAAACGTATCTGGCAAAAGCCTGTGGTCATGAAAAAATTGAGGGTACAGGTCTTCCTATCTTTTGACAACATAGAAATGGCTGGTAGGATTGCCACTTTGGTGCAATCGGCAAGATGTCCGGTTGTTAAACAACCGCATCTTGCCGCCCATCACTCGGAACTCGTGGGCGGTGGAGGCTTTAAAGCATAAATGAATTTGTAAACATGAAAAACGATTTGAGATGGCAAGAGAAAATTCAAACAGGACGCGCATCATCGGGCTGCGCCTAACGTCCGGTGAGTACGCAAAAATAGAAGCCAAATGGAAGGCCAGCACCTGCCGGAAATTAAGTGATTATGTACGCCATTGCCTTTTCGAAAAGCCAATAAAGACCACCTGCCGCAATCAGTCTGTAGATGACTTTGTGGCAGAGATGAGCCTGCTCAGGACAGAGTTGAATCACATCGGCAACAACTTCAATCAAGCCGTAAAACGCCTTCATACCCTTAGCCAGATCGTTGAATTTAAGAGTTGGCTCATCGCTTATGAGGTAGAGAAAAGAATCCTGTTCAACAAGGTCGACGAGATCAAAAAACACGTCCAGAAAGTCGCAGAAACATGGTTGCAGTAATTAAGACAGGACATTCCATTCGACGAATTTTAGCCTACAACGAGAACAAGGTACAGCAAGGTGTAGCCGAGTGTATTGGGGCGCTAAACTACCCGCTTGATCCCGATCAGATGGGCCTCAATATGAAGCTGAACCGCTTCCTGAAGCAGCTTGAACTGAATGAAAATGTGACCCGGAACAGCGTGCATATTTCCCTGAATTTTCACGTTTCGGAGAATCATTTGGAAAAGGAAAAATTGCTGGCGATAACAGAGGACTATATGGATAAGATAGGCTTTGGCAAGCAGCCTTTTTTAGTGTATTTGCATAACGATGCAGGCCATCCGCATGTTCATATCGTGACGATTAAAGTCCGTGCTGACGGTAGCCGGATCGATATGAATAATATAGGGCGGAACCAGTCGGAGCAGGCAAGAAAATGGATTGAAATGGAATGTGGATTGGTGGCCGCCGAAGCGCAGAAAAAGGAACAGCAATACCAGTTGAAGCCCGTATCGGTAGCAAAAGTGATGTATGGCAAGGCGCAGACCAAAGCCGCTATCCAAAATGTGCTGGAAGCCGTTTTGACACAGTACAAATATGCCAGCCTGCCGGAACTAAACGCAGTGCTGAAGCAATATAACGTATTGGCGGAGCGCGGATCAGAAAGCTCCAAAATTTACCAGCACCATGGTTTGTTATATCGGGTGCTTGATACAGGTGGAAACCCGGTAGGTGTTCCCATTAAAGCCAGCCTCTTTTATTATAAGCCCACCCTGAAATTCCTGGAGGAAATATTCAGGGAAAACGAACCCAGGCGGATGCCTTTTAAAAGCCGTGTAAAGAATGCGATTGATAGGGCCCTGCTATCAAAAAAGCTATCCATTCAGGAATTAACAAAGGCTTTGGAAAAGCAAGGTATCCATACCGTATTGCGCCAGAATGAGGCCGGCCTGCTGTATGGGATTACTTATGTTGACCACCAGACCAAATGCGTGTTTAATGGCAGTTGTCTGGGAAAACAATACAGTGCAAAAGCTATCCAGGAAAGATGCCTGCCGGAAAATGTTTTAGGGCAGGAGCTGCTGGCGCATCCAGCCCCAAAACAGGGTAGGGGGTTACAGCCGCACGCTGCCGCAGCGGCAGAAACCAAAGTCTTGCAAAATGATCAACAGGCTGCTTCTTCGAAAGGAACGGACAACATATTGGATGCCCTGATGCAGCCCGAAGCGGCACCGGATTATGTGCCTAGCCAGCTTAAAAGGAACAGGAAAAAGAGGAAAAGAAGGAACATGAATAATAACTTATAAAATTTAAAGCAATGGCTATACAGACCGGAGAGAACGAGCAGGCGCTTAGGAAAATCTTGGATATGACCAGGCTGATCAGCATAGTGATCTTAGGTGTCCATTTTTATTACTACTGCTATGCGGCCTTCCAGGAATGGGGATTGGCCAGTACGTACAGCGACCGTATTTTAAACAATATTTATAGGACCGGCTTATTCAGCAGTTTCCAGAAATCGAAGTTGATTGCCCTTGGATTCTTGTGCATATCCCTTCTTGGGGCAAAGGGCAGAAAGAACGAAAAGCTCCATTATAAGACCGTCTTTGCTTACCTGGTTACAGGGCTGCTGATCTACTTTTTTAGTTGCCTGGCCTTATTGGCAAAGCTACCCGCAACCAAGCTGGCAGTAGCGTACATCGGCATTACCACGACCGGTTTTTTGCTCGTACTTACGGGAGGCACCCTACTATCCAGGATCATTAAAAACCGGCTGAACAACCAGGATATTTTTAACAAGGAAGCCGAAACCTTTCCGCAGGAAGAGCGGCTGCTCCAAAACGAGTATTCCATTAACCTGCCAGCCAGATACCAGCTCAAAAATAAGGTTCGCAACAGCTGGATCAATATTATTAATCCCTTCCGTGCTGTGATGGTATTAGGTACACCCGGTTCTGGTAAGTCCTATTTTGTGATACGACACGTGATCACACAGCATATCCGGAAGGGATTTACCATGTTCGTATATGACTTTAAGTTCGATGACCTTTCTAAGATCACCTACAGTACATGGATGAAGCATAAGCATCGTTATCCAAAACCACCAGCCTTTTATGTGATCAATTTTGACGACCTCACCTGCAGCCATCGGTGCAATCCGCTGGAGCCTTCAGCCATGACCGATATAACGGATGCCGCGGAAAGCGCCCGCACTATTCTTATGGGGCTGAACCGGGAGTGGATTAAGCGCCAGGGTAATTTCTTTGTGGAGTCACCGATCAACTTTCTGACAGCTATCATATGGTATTTGAGGAAATATAAGGATGGTGAGTTTTGTACGCTGCCGCACGCAATTGAGCTGATGCAGGTAGACTACGACAGCCTATTTACGTTGCTCAGAACGGAGAAAGAAATAGAGGTGCTGATCAACCCTTTTGTGAATGCTTATCTCGCTGATGTTATGGAACAGTTGGAAGGCCAGATCGCTTCGGCCAAGGTGGCGATGGCCAGGCTTTCGTCACCGCAACTGTATTATGTCTTATCAGGCAATGACTTCAATCTTGACATCAATAATCCCGATGATCCAAAGATCGTCTGTATGGGCAACAACCCCCAAAAAATACAGATCTACGGTGCTGTCTTATCCTTATATGTAACACGGCTGGTGAAGCTGGTTAACAAGAAAGGAAAACAAAAAAGCAGCCTCATCTTCGATGAGTTTCCAACCATTTACCTGAACAATATGGATAGCCTGATCGCTACAGCCAGAAGCAATAAGGTTGCCACCTGTCTGGGCATCCAGGACTTCAGCCAACTGCGTAAAGATTATGGTCGTGAGCAGGCTGATGTCATTATGAATATTACAGGTAATATTGTGGCAGGGCAAGTCACTGGTGATACTGCCAAACAGCTTTCCGAACGCTTCGGGAAGATCCTGCAGGACAGGGAAAGCTATTCTATTAACAGCGGGGATACTTCTGTTAGTCGTTCCAGGCAGTTGGAAGCAGCCATTCCGCCATCTAAAATTGCGAGCCTTTCGTCTGGGGAATTCGTCGGCATGGTGGCTGATGATCCCGATTGTAAGATTGAACTGAAAGGCTTTCACTGTGTGATACAAAACGACCATGAAGCGCTCAAAAAAGAGCAGGAAAGCTATAAGGACATTGAAGTTGTTCGTAAGCTGGATAGTAGCATGGTGCAACGCAATTACATACAGATAAAGCAGGATATCCAGGATATGATCCAGTCTGAAATGGAGCGGATGTTGAGTGATCCAGGATTAAACCATTTGGTGGTGAGAAAGTAAAGAAATGTATCATAAATATTGACTCTAATAAGAGAATACTTAAGTTTTCATCTGCAGAAAGGGACAAAAAACATCCCTTATTCAAACAAGAACTTAAATGATAGGGTAGTTCGATGATTTAGATTTAGTCCAGCTTTTGTTAATAATGTGAAGTTGCACGACATGCGCTATGTTTTTGTATTTTGATTGAGCGTGTTAGAATAGGTATGTTGCTATTGTCTTTCCAGTAAGTGCGCCACTGGCCCCACGGATGGGTTTCTGTGATCGTACCTAAGGCACCTAATAAAAGTACGCTGAGTAAAAAAGCAATAGCAAAACCGGGCACAATCCGCAAAAAACGCTTTACCCCATATTCATACAAATTACTACTATGCTCAAAACTCCTGACAATCAAAAAGCCACTGATAACAAAGAAAAAATTAACGGCCACACTGCCCAACTCCACCTGGTTGCAGGTAAAATACTAACAGGCTCTACGTCTTTTATCACACCATAGTAAATGACAAAGCAATGGCTGTAAATCACGGCTGCTGCCAGTAGAAAGGGCAGAAAACAAAATTATTTTTATGCAGTCCCTCAGCAATCAGCATTGGTTTATCCCTTTGTGGTACAGGGCTCATTTTTCTCATATAATAATAGCAATTAATAGTAAATAGATTGTAGACAGCTCGCTTGTTTTCTCCGTATGGATAACATCAAAAATCAGCTTTGCTGAACGGCTGCTTTTGTTGGGATAACGCTCCATCTATTAAGGTCTAAACTTGTCCATTAACAGTAGCTTCATCTTCTTTCGGCATTATGATTTGAATATTTCGCTATGAGTGAAGAATGGTCCATTTGTTTCAGGCAAGTTCCGGTCACCAAGTGGTCCCCAATACATTGAAAGCCCACCAGCTTTTCCTATTGTTAAAATTAAATAAGGCCTCCACTTGTTAAATCAAAGCCATAAAGACAAAGTTGACGCTATTCATTGATAATAACTTTTTTCGATAATAACCGATTGTTCACTACAACTTAATTTAAAAAGACTGTTCAGCGCCTGAAAATTAAATAATAACACTTAGTATTACAAGTCTGCTACCATCCATTAATTCAACATAGATGCCCCTGTAGAAACAGGGGGCGCAACCAAAACTACCTTCTCGTGAGAATCAGAAGGGTGCAAAATTAATCCATTGAAAATTAAGGCTATACTAAAATGGACAAGGGGCAATAGACAACAAAAAATCCCCTTCCTGCAGAAGGGGAGGTATTCGCATAATCAAGGATGAAGTTGGTTTACAATCCTAAGTATACATTAATATTATAATATATTGCTTCAGCACCCTGATTTTCTCCAGAACCTCAAAAAAATATCAGTTGCAGCGCCAGCAGCCATCCGGCCTGTTCTTCCAGGGTAAGAGGCTGGTAGTGTTTTAGGAACCATGATTTTTGCGCTTGGCCTCCAGTAGCGGCAAGGCCGTTTCTTTTGTAAGGGCTAAGATAGATGCTTTTGTAGGCATGATGTAGGGGTCCAAGGAGCGCAAATGTATTCCTCTCCCGCCTTAAAACAAAACCCTTCCAGTTAGGAAGGGTTGTAATAGGGTCGGTTCAGTACGAATAAAAACGGGTGCTTTCAGGGTAGCAGTTAAAAACTGTACAATCCTTTAAATGACCTTCCCGTAAGCCAAAGGTTTAATCTTGTTCAAAAAAAGCATGTTTTTCCCATAAAGCATTACAATAAAAAAGGCCAGGGTAGAAACCCCGGCCGCCATTTCTATTTTTGGGTGTGTATCTCTATGAATATAGTCTAAAATTATCATTATATCAATAAAAACAATAAGATGTTTGAGAAATGGGAACTAAATAAGCGCATTCAAGAAAAGATGGTGAATTGAGGTGGTCTAATTTTTCTGTACGGTTCGCCGTCTTCACATTTGAGCTGGTTCGGTTCCTGAGATTGCCCGCTTGTTGGGCATTGGTGAAAACATCATCTATCGCTGGAGAAGACAGGCCCTGGGCAGTACGGAAACGATAACTGCATCCACGTCCACTACGACTCCCTCTCAGGTCAGCTTGTCGGAACACCTGGCGCTGCAGAAGCGGCTCAGGGAAGTGGAAATGGAACATGAGATTTTAAAAAAAGCTGTGGCCATTTTCAGCCGTCCTCACTGAAGATGCGCTACCAGTTCATTTTAGAGCAACAAAAGCATTATTCCATCAAGCTATTGTGTAAGGTCATGCAGTTGAGTCGAAGTGCCTATTATCAGTGGCAAAAGCCCATAGAAGGAAGTAAAAGCAAAGATCAAAGCCAACTGGAGCAACAGGTTATCACCGTTTTCAAAGAGCACAAACGGCGCTACGGTATCCGCAGGATGTGTGCAGCCCTAAAGGACAGAGGCCTCAGAGCGGGTAAATACAAGTGTCGGGCACTCATGAAAAAGCATGGGCTCCAAGCCATTCAGCCCCGCAGTTTTGTTCCGAGAACGACCCAGAGCCAGCATCCGTATGCGTTCTCACCCAATCTGCTGTTGGACAGGTCCGCGCCGATAAAGCCAGATGAGGTCTGGGTGGGCGACATCACCTACCTAACCCCTCAGTGGCGGGCGGTGGGCTTATCTAGCTGTATGGATGGATCTGTACTCCAGACGCATTGTGGGCTGGCAACAGGAAGGCCATATGCGCGAAGAACTGGTGATTGCCGCTTTGAACAAAGCCCTTACGACCCGGCATATTAAGCCAGGGCTGATGGTGCACTCTGACCGGGGTGTCCAGTATGCCGGCA
>JAEWAC010000299.1 GCA_023391895.1 Bacteroidota bacterium | reverse complement strand
GTTTGCTCCTGCCCAAAAAACGGAACAATTCTTTGACTGGGCCTGGAAACCCACTGAAGCTTCTACGGCACGCTACTATGCCCTGATCGAAAAAAATGATGGAGATTCTCTTTGGCACCGGAAGGATTATTTTATCCGGGAAAAAAGACTGCAGATGGAAGGCAGCTACCGGGACCAGGATTGTAAAACAGCACACGGCACTTTTCATTTTTACCATGCCAATGGGTACCCGGAGTCTACCGGTATTTATGTCAATGGCAAGCGTCAGAGCTTGTGGCTACGCTACTTTGACAACGGCATGATGAGCGATTCCGTCACTTACGAAAATGGTGAAGTAACCGGTACCCGCCTGCGTTGGCACCGCAATGGTTTTCCATCGGACTCAACGGTTCTGCAATCGGATGGCAGCGGCGTATCTGTTAGTTGGTTCGACAACGGCAACCCGGCCGCTGCCGGACGCTATGCAGCTGGCGGAAAGCTGAACGGGAAGTGGCAGTACTTTCACCGCAATGGACAACTCAGTGCCGTAGAAGTATATCAAAACGACCAGCTCCAGTCCCGCACGTATTATAATGAAAGTGGGCGTACCTTGGCGGATACCGCCAATAGGGACAGCGAAGCTACTTTTCCCGGCGGGGCCAAGGCCTGGCAAAACTACCTGGCCAAACAGCTTTATTTTCCCTCGCAGTGGCAGATTACCGGTGGCGTCAAAGCCGTAGTAGTGGTGGATTGGGTTATTGACGAAGAAGGAAATGTAACAGATGCCCGCGTCACTTCTCCTTTTCACCCCGAGTTTGATAAAATCGCCCTGCAGGCCATTCAAAAATCGCCCCGTTGGAAACCGGCTGTGGATCACAACCGCACCATCAAAGCGTACAGGCGGCAGCCGGTTACCTTTCAGCAGTAAAACAGTTGCTCCTGCTGCAGACAATAAAACATCCCCTTTAAAGAAGCAGGCTGAAAAGCAGTTTCAAAATAAGACATTGCAATACCCTTAGCCTATGGCCATTTATTTAACGTTGTGACCTGTTTCACACGGAAGATTTTTTCTTGCGCTCCAGGAAGCAGCAAAACTTTCATGATGATTTCTGAAAGAACATACTTGGTATTTAAAACACTTCATCCCACTTCTTTAAAAGTCCATACCAACAAGCAAAGGCTTTGGTTTTACAACAATGCAAAAGTGTCTGCGCCTTGACAAAATGGGTTGGTTGAAAACGCAACAGTTTTCGGGTGAGCATTTATGCTACCCAATGTATATTAAGTAAAAGAGGCTGGCTGCAGTTGATTTTTATACTGGCTCAATCGTACCCAGTAGATCACCCAGCAAACCAAACCTGCCAGTGTCGAAAGCACATTCAGCATTGGCACAAAAATCAAACACATGAAAATACAATAAGCCAGGCCAATTTTATAGGTTGGTCTTTCGTCAGGCATAGTTGCAGCCGCTGCGGAGGGCTTTTCAAAAGAAAAGGTGGTAGTTTGAAAAGCCAACTCACGGGAAAGAGAAGTAGCCAGGCGACTCACTACTACAAACTGCCAAATAAGTCCAAACAAGGGAATCAACTTCAACCACACGGCACCCGGACCTATGGCGCGCCGGTGCGGGTGAATGCGTTTGAGCGTGTTTTTCTGGGTTAGCAGGAATAACACCATGGGCACAAGCCAGGCAAATAAAAACAGGAATGGAAAAGAAGGCGACAATCGTTCCATAGGGCCGTGTTTTGGTCAGGTGCAAATAATATAACTATTCAGCACACTTCAAAATACGGAGGCGACAGTTCCTTCTCCCGAATGGCAAGGTTGACCAACCGGGTCATATCGGTTTTTGAAAAAGTTTTCCCGCTCCAGCAACTCTTTTAAAAACCCATATAGCGCCACTGGCTTTCATAAAAAAAGACGACCGCTGCCGGTGGCATAAATAAAAAACTGTCAACTACTTTTCCCGGCACCTACAACACATTTACTTATTTATTAAATTGAGAAAAACTGCTGTATCATGCTTTTGTTCCACTTCCCCCCTGTTAACAAACGTTATTTTTCCTTTGCCGCCGGCGCCATTTTATTTTCTCTTTCGTTACTAGGAAGCCTGCACGCCCATAGCCAGAAAGACAGCCTACAACCGCTGCGCATCATTGCCTTTGGCGCCCACCCCGATGATTGTGAACTAAAGGCCAGTGGCGTGGCCGCAATGTGGGCCGCACAGGGTCATAAAGTAAAATTTGTAGCCATGACCAATGGTGATATCGGGCATTTTAAAGAAGCCGGCGGCCCGCTGGCTACCCGTCGCCTGGCCGAAGTGCAGCAATGCGCCCGTTTACTGGGCATTGAAACTGAAGTGATGGACATACACGATGGCGAGCTGGAGCCTACGCTTGAAAACCGCAAAAAAGTAGCCCGACTCATTCGCGACTGGCAGGCTGATATTGTGTTGTTTCACCGGCCGTACGACTACCACCCCGACCACCGGTATGTAGGCGTGCTGGTGCAGGATGCGGCAGTAGTAGTGGTAGCGCCCTTTTTTGTACCCAACACAGCACCTACCAAAAAGAACCCGGTGTTTTTATATTATTCGGATGCTTTTTTAAAACCCTATGCTTTTGAGCCCACCCTGGTAGTCGGTATTGATGCGGTAGCCGGCAAAAAATGGGATTGCGTATCGGCCATGCCCTCGCAGTTTGGCGACGAACACTCCTGGCAGGCCAGCAC
>JAEWAC010000289.1 GCA_023391895.1 Bacteroidota bacterium | reverse complement strand
TTCCTGAACAATCCGGTCATTGTTTCTCCCAATTACCAGCGACGAAGGGCGGTTGGGTATAATGGAAAGTGCCGTGATCTCTGCCAGCGATAAATGGTCCGGCGCTTTTTTAAAATACAGCCATGCAGCCGCTTTTACACCTTCAATATTACCACCATACGGCACCAGGTTGAGGTAGAGTTGCAGGATTTCTTTTTTGCTGTACTTCCATTCCAATTGCAGGGCCCGGAAGGCTTCAATAATTTTAGCACCCCAGGTTCGGTTTCTGCGTTCCAGTGCACGGGCTACCTGCATGGTAATGGTGGAGGCGCCGGATACCCGCTTCAGGTGAAAGACATTGTTGAAAGCCGATTTGGCAATAGCAATTACATTAATACCGGGATGGTAATAAAAGTATTTGTCTTCTTTGGCGATGATGGTTTTTTGCAACAGGGGCGAAATTTCGGGAAGCTCGGTTTTCATGCGCCACTTTTCATCCTTTGTCAAAAACGCATGGATCACTTCGCCTTTGTTGTCGGTAACAATGTTGGTGTATTCAATGGTATCTTTTAGCGGGAAACAAACGTTCAACAACAGGAACGAAAGGAAAACAGAACCGGACACTATTACCAATCTTTTAACGGGCAACAATGTGCTACCTTTTGTAACTTTCTGCAGTAATCTTTTAAAACTGTATGGACTCCCTGGGTCTGCCCCCATAGCGCTGTTTTGACAGGACTAATTTCTGCTTTCTTTTACTGATTTCAGAATTGGTTTTGTTAATTTATGAGCGTACGCTTTTCTGATTATCTTTCTCCCGTTTACACCAACCAAACACTATATGCGTTTTAAAACTTTTTTCCTGCTGGGCTGCATCATGGGCCTTTTCTTATCTTCCTGCCGGCAGGATTCCGTTTCCCTTGATTATACCAATGCCAAAGGACAAGTACCGCAACTGGGCAACCTGGTTTTTCACTTCAGCAAATCGCTCATGCCCGACTCCCTTATCAATCAATGGGACTCTACCGAATACATTTCTTTTAAACCCCATATACCCGGCCGCTTTCGCTGGGAAGGACCGGACCAGCTGGTATTTTCTCCTTCGCGTCCCCTGTTGCCTTCCACTACGTATAAAGCCGCTGTCAGTTCCGAAGCATTGCGCTTTAGCAAATGGGATGGCGTAAAAGACGGTGATGCCATAGCGTTTCATACGGCGCCGCTGCAGTTGGATGGTGCACAGGTAACCTGGGTGTTGCTGGATGAAGGTACCCGTACCGCAGCGCCGCAAATTGGCCTGCAATTCAACTATCCGGTAAAGGCGGAAGAGGTAAAAGACAAACTGCGTATTGAAGTAGAAGGCAGTAAAAGAGAGTTTACGGTGCAGCATGCCGGCAATAGCCCTTTAATAACCGTACGACTGGCTAATTTTAAAGGAGAAGACAAAGCTTATGATGCCAAATTTATCATCGAAAAAGGACTGCTGCCGGTAAATGGTAAGAACAGCACCAAAGAAGCCATCACTACCTCGCTTTCGATTCCATCGCCTTATGTGCTGAACATCAACAATGTGGAAGCAGAGCACAATGGCACGGAAGGCGTGGTGCAGATTTATACCAGCCAGAAGCTAACGGGGCAGAACCTGGCTTCTTTGATCCAATTTCAACCGGCTATCCAATACACCGTTGACTACAATGATTTTGGCGTAACCCTGCGAAGCAATGACTTTGATGCAGAAAAAGCGTATGCCTATACCATTCATAAAGGACTCCGAGGTGTAATTGGCGGCACCCTGCGGGAAGACTACGATGGCAGTGTGGCCTTTGGCGACCTGGAATCCAATATTCGTTTTACCAACAGCAAGGCCATTTATTTATCCAAGCAGGGCGGCGGCAACCTGGAAGTACGCATTACCAACACGCCCAAGGTAAAACTGATCATCTCCAAGATTTACGAGAACAACCTGCTGATGGCGCAGCGCAATGGCTATTATCCGCGGGATGAGGAAGAGGAAGCCCGCTATGCCAGCTATGAAGAAGAAGGGTATAGTAATTATGCCGATGCGCTGGCCGGAGATATTATTTATTCAAAAGAAATTGATACCCGCTCGCTGCCCCGCTCGGGCAACGGCCGTCTCCTCAACCTGTCGCAGTTTGAAGACCGGCTGCCGGACATCAAAGGCATTTATCACGTGGCCCTGCGTTCGGCCAAAGACTACTGGGTGCAGGATAGCCGTTTTATTTCCTTATCGGATATTGGTTTGATCGCCAAACAAGGCGGCGACAAAATGCTGGTTTTTGCCAACTCGCTGCAGACGGCGCAGGCGATGAATGGCGTCACCATCAATGTATACGGCCTCAACAATCAGCTGTTAGGCACCGGTGCTACCAACGGGGAAGGCGTAGCGGAGATACCCACCAGCCAACGGGATTTTGCAGGCTTCAAGCCGGCCATGATCATTGCCAAAACGGCCGATGATTTTACCTATCTGCCGTTTCACAATACCAGGGTCAACACCTCCCGTTTTGATGTGGGCGGCAAGCGGATCAATGCCACCGGCCTGGATGCTTTTATTTATGCAGAAAGAGACATTTACCGGCCGGGAGAGAAAGTAAATTTTGCCGTAGTGGTGCGGGACAAACAGTGGAAAAGCCCGAGCCAGTTGCCGGTAAAAATAAAGATGTTGCTGCCCAATGGAAAAGAGCTCAAAACCATGCGCAAAGGTTTGAACGAGCAGGGCGCCACCGAAGGCAGCGTAGACATTTCACCGGCTGCCATCACCGGCAGTTACCTGATGGAGGTCTATAGTTCCAACGATATTTTGCTGGCTTCCCAAAACTTTATGATCGAAGAATTTGTGCCTGATCGTATCAAACTCACCACTACTTTAAACAAGCCTTTTTTGCAGCCGGCAGATGAAGTAGGCTTGCAAATAGCCGCGGTAAACTTTTTTGGGCCGCCGGCAGCGAGCCGCAATTTTGAAACTGAAATCCAGGTAAAGCAAAAAAGCTTTACCGCATCGAAGTTCCGAGACTATGATTTTACACTGGCCAACGGACAAACGTTTTTTGATAAAGAAGTAAAAGAAGGCAAAACAGATGAAAAGGGAAATGCAGCTGTTTCTTTCACGGTGCCCCAGTTGTACATCAACAGCGGCTTATTGCAGGCTAATTTTTACACCACCGTTTTTGATGAAACCGGAAGACCGGTAAGCCGGTATGCCGCTGCCAACATTTATACGCAGCCTGTTTTTTATGGTGTAAAGGACAATGGCTATTATTATCATCCGCTGAACCAGGCTGTGCCTTTTGCTCTGGCGGCCGTGGATAAAGAAGGTAATGGCGTTACGGCTACGGCCCGGGTACAGGTCATCAAGCATGAATACAGAACGGTGCTGACCAAGAGCGGCCATTACTTCCGCTATGATTCGCAAAAGGAAGACAAGGTGGTGGAAGAAAAAACGATCAGCATTTCCGGAACGGGTCAGTATATGTTTATTCCCCGTTCTCCCGGCGATTATGAGCTGCGGGTGTATCGGCCCGGCGCCCATACGTATGTACGCAAAAGTTTTTACAGTTATGGTAGTTGGGGTGGCGATGCGGCTTCTTTTGAGGTCAATACGGAAGGCCAGATTGATATAGAAGTGGACAAAGAGGCTTATGAAAGTGGCGAAACCGCTAAGCTGCTTTTTAAAACGCCATTCAGCGGTCGCATGCTGGTAACAATGGAGCGGGAGGGCGTGTTGTCGCACCAGTACCTGGAGGTGGCTAAACGTACCGCTTCGCTGGAGGTAAAACTGACCGGTGCCCACGTACCCAATGTATATGTTACGGCTACCTTGTTCAAGCCACATGGCATTTCTGATATTCCGTTAACCGTGGCCCATGGCTTTGAGAACATCAAGGTGCAGGAGCCGGGCCGGAACATTGCCGTTGAAATTGCGGCCCAAAAAAGCGTTCGCTCCCATACCCGTCAAAAAGTAAGTGTAAAAGCGGCACCAGGCAGCTATGTAACCCTGGCGGCCGTTGATAACGGTGTGTTGCAGGTAACGGATTTTAAAACCCCCGATCCGTACCGCTATTACTATCAGAAACGGGCTTTGGATGTGGCGGCTTATGATGTGTATCCATTGTTGTTCCCGGAGGTAAGAGCCCGGTTGAGCAGCACCGGTGGTGATGGTGACCTCGAAATGGCGAAACGCATCAACCCCATGCCAGCCAAGCGCATCAAGATACTTTCCTACTGGAGCGGCATCCGGAAAACCAATGGCAGTGGCAAGGCGGAATTTGAGGTGGACATACCGCAGTTTAGCGGCGAAGTACGACTGATGGCGGTGGCTTTTAAAGACGAACGGTTTGGTGCGGCAGAAGCAACCGTAGCGGTGGCCGACCCGGTGGTGCTGAGTACCGCCTTGCCGCGTTTTTTAAGTCCTGGTGATACGGTGCTGGTGCCGGTTACCATTTCTAATACCACGGCCCGGGCTGCTGGCGGGCAGGCCTCCCTTGCGGTTTCCGGTCCTGTAAAGGTGTTGGGAGCAGCCACACAGGAAGTTTCCTTACAGCCCCATAGCGAAGGCCGGGTGCAGTTTCAGGTGGTGGCCAGTCCCACCATTGATGTGGCAAAAATTAATGTAACCGTCAATGCCCTGGGTGAAAAGTTCAGCGAAGCCCTGGAAATTGGCGTACGGCCACCTTCCACCCTGCAAAAGATGACCGGCAGCGGTTCTATAGCCGGCGGGTCTACGCAGCGCATGGCGATGCCCGCCAACGACTTTATGCCCGGCAGTGCCTCCTATGAACTGGTGGTCAGCTCGTCGCCTGTAGCCGAAGTGGCCGAACAGTTGCGCTACCTGGTGCAGTATCCCTTTGGCTGTACCGAGCAAACCATATCGGCCGCCTTCCCGCAATTGTATTATGGCGATTTTGCAGACCGGATGGGTTGGCAGAACGAAGGCCGTCAGAATGCAAACAACAACGTGCTGGAAGCCATTCGGAAAATAAAAATGCGGCAATTGTACAATGGTGCGGTGACGCTTTGGGATGGCGAAGGCACCGAAGACTGGTGGACCACCGTGTATGCGGCTCATTTTTTATTGGAAGCCCGCAAAGCCGGCTTTGATGTGGATGCCAGCCTGCTGGAAACGGTGCTTTCCTACATCAGCAACCGCCTGAAAACAAAGCAAACCATAACGTATTACTATAACCGCGATCAGCAGCGCAAGATCGCACCCAAAGAAGTGGCGTATAGCCTGTATGTATTGTCAATGGCCAACCGGCCACAAGTGTCGGCCATGAACTATTACAAAGCCAATGCGCCCCTGCTGGCGCTGGATGGCAAGTACTTGCTTTCCGCCGCCTATGCCGTGGCTGGCGATAAGCGTTCCTACAATGCCTTTTTACCCACCTCCTTTGCCGGCGAGACTTCCGTAAAACAAACCGGCGGCAGCTTTTACAGCGACCTGCGGGACGAAGCCATTGCGTTGAATGCTTTACTTGATGTAGATCCCGGTAATGCTCAAATACCTCTTATAGCAAAACACGTAAGTGACAAACTGAAACGGGAGCGCTATTTAAATACGCAGGAAAGAGCCTGGTCCTTTTTAGCACTGGGCAAACTGGCCCGGGCGGCCGCGCAATCCAACGTTACCGCAGAAGTAAAAAGCGGCGGCAAAGTAATCGCCAGGATCCAGGGCGGCGAGTGGAAAGGGGGAAAAGAATTGCTGCAACAGGGCCCGTTGGAGATCGTTACCAAAGGTTCCGGCCAGTTGTATTATTCCTGGCAGGCGCAAGGCATTAGCAGCAGTGGCGCCTATAAGGAAGAAGATAACTTTATCAAAGTGCGGCGGCAGTTTTACGACCGGCATGGCAGGGTACTTACCGGCAGCACCTTTACCCAAAATGACCTGGTGATCGTAGGCATTACGCTGGAGAAAGCCTTTAGCTCCACCATCGAAAACATTGTGATAACCGACTTGTTGCCGGCTGGTTTTGAAATAGAAAATCCCCGCACCAAAGATCTGCCGGGCATGGACTGGATCAAAAATGCATCGGAGCCGGTGGCCCTGGATGTGAGGGACGACCGGATTCATTTTTTTGTAGATGCGACCGCGCCCAAACAAACCTATTATTACGCTGTCAGGGCCGTGTCGTTGGGTAACTTCAGGCAAGGGCCTGTGAGTGCCGATGCCATGTATAATGGGGAGTATCATTCTTACCATGGAGCCGGTGTCATTCGGATTGTACGACCATAATTTGGAATGAGCAACCTGCAGCCTGCTGCGGACATGGGGTTTTTAAAAGTTGCGGAAGCGTCAATGTTGAAGGGGTAGAAAAGTTTTTTGTCCTTATTTAACTTTGGTGCTTTCGTAACAAGAAATGCATGGCTGTAGTTGAATTATTTTCCGCATCTTACAGCACCCATTATGTCTGAAGTCCGAAAGCATATTGCCCTGATTTGTAATCCGGCTATTGAAAAGGAAAAATCAATATTGCTGGCGGATGCCATAGCGGTGCTGCTAAAAAGCAAAAACATTTCTTTTTCGCTGTTCACTACTTACTGGCCGCAGGTGTGGACGGGGATTACCGAAGCCTGGATCATTGGTGGCGATGGGACGGTGAATTATTTTATCAACCAATACCCTGACCTGCAATTGCCGCTGACGGTTTTTGCGGCGGGAAGCGGCAACGACCTGCACTGGACGTTGTATGGCGATATAACGATGGAGCAGCAGGTGGAGCGGGTGCTGCAGGCGCAGCCCCGGCCGATAGATGCCGGCCTGTGCAACGGCCAGTTGTTTTTAAATGGCGTGGGCATAGGCTTTGATGGCGCCATTGTAAGGGCGGTGGAAGGAAAAAAGAAAGTAGCCGGCAAAGCCACTTATTTGCTGTCGATACTGAAAAACATTTTTACCTACAAAGAAAAGTACTGCCAGCTGCGCCTGGACCACGAAACCCTGGCGCAGGATTGCTTTATGATCAGCGTGGCCAATGGTGCCCGCTATGGTGGTAGTTTTCAGGTAGCACCCAAGGCCAGTGTAACCGACGCCCTGCTGGACGTAATGGTCGTAGGCAAAATTGCAGCCGGCCAGCGCATCCGCTATTTGCCGGTTATTGAAAAAGGTGCCCATCTTCAACTGCCTTTTGTTCACTACCGGCACACCACCCAGGTTACCATTGAGTCTGCCGTGCCTTTGCACGCCCATGTGGATGGGGAATACTGCTATGCCAGCTTGTTTCACATCAGTTGTTTACCAAACCGTTTTTCTTTTTTGCTTTAACACCAGGCTGCGGTTCAAAAATCTTCTGACCAAAAAAATACCGGCCACAAAACCGCCAATATGGGCAGCGTAAGCCACGCCGCCGGCGGCTTCTTCGCCACCAAGGGCGCCCATGCCATTGATGACTTGAAAAACGATCCAGACGCCCAGGGCTACAAAGGCCGGTACCGCCAGGGTAAACAGGAAAAACCACATGTAGACCCGGCGCAAAGGAAAAAGAATCATATAGCCACCCAGCACCCCAGATATGGCACCGGATGCACCCAGGCTGGGAATGAGCATGCTTTGGGAAAGATAAGCCGAGGTAAAGACATGGACCAGGCTGGCAATCACACCGCAAATCAGGTAAAAAAGCAAGTAATTAAAGTGTCCCATCAGGTTCTCCAGGTTGTCGCCAAAAACCCACAGGTACAGCATATTACCGGCAATATGGGCAATACCACCGTGCATAAACAGGGAGGTCAAAAGGGTGAGGTATACATTGATGGGCGTGTGTTGCAGGCCGGGCATTTCAAGGGTTTGGCCGGTCAAGGGATCTTGTATCAGGGTAGGCTGGGTGATGATGTCGCCGCCGGTGAGTATTTCGGCCGGTACGGTAGCATAGGCAAAGGTAAAATGGATGTTGCGGCCCAGATCCTGGGCAAACACAAAAATAATAATATTGATCAGGATGAGGATATAAGTAACAATAGGGGTTAAGTGCCGGTCGCTGTTGTCATCGCCTATGGGTAGCATATCACTTTTTTAAAAGTCCATACAAAAGGCGTTCCTCAATCCCAAACAAAAAAGTCTGGTTCAAGAACCAGACTTTTACGAATAACAGAAATATATTGATTAATAATTGTCTCTGTATCCACCGCCGCCACGGTTGTATCCACCGCCGCTGCCGCCTTTTTTAAAGCCGCCGCCACCGCCGCCGCGGTTGAAGCCGCCGCCACCGCCGCCGTTGCCGAAGCTTCTTTTCTTGAAGCCACCGCCGCCGCCGGTGCTGCCACCTTCTTTCGGACGCGATTCGTTAACAACCAAGTTTCTGCCGTCAACTTCACTGCCGTTGAGTTGGGCAATGGCCGCCTGCGCTTGTTCATCATCCGGCATTTCTACAAAGCCAAAGCCTTTACTGCGTTGGGTGAATTTGTCAGTAACGATTTTAGCAGAGGCTACTTCGCCAAATGGAGCAAACAAGTTGGAAAGGTCCTGATCTTTCAGGTTCCAGCTAAGATTTCCTACGTAAATGTTCATTTTGAGAAAAAGTTTAAAAAACAATGAAAGTGTTGACAGCAAACAATACACCTATGAACATTTACCACGTTCAAAGAACAATTGTGAGGCTGCAAAGAACACTAGTACCTAACGAAAATAAGGAAATATATTAATAAAAGCTATAGTGCTTAAAAAGAAAAAAACGCCCTTTTTTTCCCACTTTTTTTCTTTTTCAGGGGCTCTATTCAGGTTTATATAAGAAATATTGCTTATTTGTAGGGGCCGCTGGAGCGCTGTTATTGGGATGCTGCAAGCTTATAGAGCCCTGAAACCGGTTTTTGATAAAAAAGCCATAGCCTTTGGTGTATAAAGAGTGCAGCAATTAACAGCAATTAAAAAGTCCATACAAGACTGTATGGACTTTTTAAAAAGTTGAAGCAGATCCTTACTCAGCTACTACTTCAAAAGCTACTTCGGCATGTTGGCCATTACCAAAGTCGATCGCTGCTTTGTAAGTACCCAGTTCTTTTACTTCTTCAGTAATAGAAATTTTCTTTCTGTCGATTTCGTAACCTTTCTGGTCTCTGATGGCACGGCTGATCTGCAGCGGCGTTACAGAACCGAAGATCTTGCCGGAGGTGCCGGTTTTGGCGCCTACTTTCAGCGGAGCTTCGTTCAGTTTGGCAATTACGCTGTTGATCTGGGCCAGCATCGCGTCTTCCTTCTTCTTGGCTACTTTCAGTCTTTCTTCCAGTTGCTTGCGGTTAGAAGGATTGGCTTCTACGGCAAAACCCTGCGGGATCAAAAAGTTACGGGCATAGCCGTTTTTTACTTTTACCAGCTCGTTTTTGCCACCCAGGTTATCTACATCCTGTATTAAAATAATTTCCATGATTGTTTGTTTTACCCAATCCACTCTCGGCGGACTGTCCCTTTCAGGTTAGAGTTAAAAATTCTATTTTAAAAGATCGGTTACGTAAGGTAATAAAGCCATCTGGCGGGCTTTTTTTACCGCATCGCTTACTTTACGCTGGTATTTTAAAGAGTTACCGGTAATGCGGCGGGGCAGTAATTTACCTTGCTCGTTCAGGAACTTTTTCAAAAACTCCACATCTTTATAATCGATGTAGCGGATGCCATACTTTTTAAAACGGCAAAATTTCTTTGGACGTTTTTCCTGCTTGATGGCGGTCAGGTATTTAATTTCATTAGGTCTAGCCATTGCTTACCTCCGCTGCTTTTTCGGTTCCGGTTGGTACGCCACTTCTCTTTTTTGCATTGTACTCAACGGCGTATTTGTCGAGTTTGGTTGCCATGTGACGCAATACAGATTCGTCACGCAAAAGCTGGATCTTCAGCTTCTCATTGAAGTCGGATGGCGCGGTAAATTCCACAACCCAGTACAAACCGGTGGTTTTTTTCTGGATCGGGTACGCCAGTGATTTCAGGCCCCAGGGGTTCTCGGCTACAATCTGGCCACCGTTGTCGGTGATCAGCGTAGTGAACTTGCGCTGCGCGTTTTTAAACTCATCATCTCTCAGCACGGGGGTAAAAATCACCATCAATTCGTAATTGTTCATTACCCTGTTTTGTTTGATTAAAAAATAAAATTTGGAGCGCGAAGGTAGGTAGAATGTCTGATTTTTTGATGGCGGATGGGGAGATATTTGAAAACTAGCTGTTAAATATGGAATTTTGGGCTGTAAAAGCGCCGATAATAGGGTGGGAAAGGGAGGATATGGGGTTTTGAATCACAGATTACACGGATTTGAAAAGGATTTCACGGATTCCTGAAGGTCATATAGCGTTTTGAAGGAGTTGGATAGTTGAAGTGTTGATTGTTGAATAGTTGGGTATGGGGCTTTAAAAAAGTTGGGTTTTACGGTCATTCAGGGCCAGCATGAACTGCAAATGAAAAGACTTTCAAAACCCCTTGCCGTTCGCATTCTTTCACAATCCCGTAGAGCGGCCCCTCCCTCTGATCCCTCCCCGGTGGAGCGGGAGGCCAAGCAATAGGCTATATTTCAGCTATTGAATTGACGTATGGACTTTTGAACCATTCTGGGCTAAACGGTACAAGTTATCAACTCTTTTAAAAACCCATGCGGCTCATCTATCTGCGTAATCCTTTTATAAATCCCTGAAATCTGAGATCTAACATCTTCAAAACCCCATATAGCCACCTGATACTTTAAGCATTCACCATTCACTATTGACTATTCACCATTGACGGTTCACGATTCACTTTTCTTTACATCAATCACCCGCAGCTGCAGGCTTTTTTCGCCGTTCCATTCGTTTTCGTCAATCTTGTAGACCAGGTCTACCGGTTGGTTGGGTGCCAGCAACGCCATTTTTTCGGCCAGACCAAAGCCGATACCGGTAATAATGACGCCTTCGTGCTTGACCACAAACCGCAGGTGCTTTTCTTTTACAATTTTACTGAAACCGGTATCGTAGACGTTTTTGGTGACAAAGGTGGGCCGCAGGTTGTCGGGGCCAAAAGGCTCCATCTGGCAGATGATGTTAAAAAAGGAGCGGTTGATGTCTTTAAAACCAATCTCCGCATCAATCACGATTTCGGGGATCAGCAGGTCGGGGTGCAGCGAGGCGTTGACCACCTCTTCGAACTTCTGGCAAAACGCTTCTACCTTGTCGGTTTCCAGCGTCATGCCGGCGGCGTAAAAGTGGCCGCCATAGCCCAGCAGCAGGTCCTTGCACTGGTGAATGGCCTCGTATACATTAAATCCCATCACGCTGCGGGCCGAGCCGGCTACATAGTCGCCCGACTGGGTTAAAATAATAGTAGGACGGTAGTAATGATCAATGAGGCGGGATGCCACGATGCCCACCACGCCTTTGTGCCAGTGCGGCTGAAAGAGTACGGTGCTGCGCCGGTTGATCAGGAGTTCATCCCCCTCAATCAGGGCCAGGGCTTCTTCGGTAATATTGGTGTCGGCCTCTTTGCGGTTGCTGTTGTCGGAGTGCAATTGTTCGGCCCACTGCATGGCTTCTTCCAGACTTTGGGCGACAAACATCTGAACGGCTTTGCGGGCATCGTCCATACGGCCGGCGGCGTTGACCCGCGGCGCAATCATAAACACCAGGTTGTTGATCAGCAGGTCTTTTTTCAAACCGCTTAATATGCTCAGGGCCTTGATGCCGAAGTTGGGCCGTTCGTTGGCCTTTTTGAGTCCGTAATAAGCCAGTACCCGGTTTTCGCCGCTTACCGATACAATGTCGGCGGCAATAGCGGTAGCCACCAGGTCCAGGTAATGAAACGCTTCGCTTGAGGGCAAGTGCAGTTTTTCGGATAAGGCACAGATCAGTTTAAAGCCCACACCGCAACCACACAATTCTTTATAAGGATACGTACAATCTTTTTGTTTGGGATTTAAAATGGCTACCGCCGGCGGCAACGCTTCATCGGGCAGGTGGTGGTCACACACAATAAAGTCAATGCCGTGTGCTTTGGCATAACCAATTAACTCTACGGATTTGATGCCGCAGTCCAGCGATACAATTAAGGTGTACTGGTTTTCGATGGCAAAGTCAATCCCCGCCTGGCTCACGCCGTAGCCTTCTTTATAGCGGTGCGGGATGTAAAACTCCACCTGCGGATAATGGGTTTTTAAAAACTGATACATGCAGGCAACGGCGGTGGTGCCGTCTACATCATAGTCGCCAAAGACCAGTATTTTTTCTCCTTTATTAAAGGCCTGAAGAATGCGATCCACGGCCTTGTCCATGTCCTTCATCAGCCAGGGGCTGTGCAGGTCGGTGAGTTGCGGACGGAAAAAGCTTTTGGCAGCTTCATAAGTTTCAATTCCACGTTGCACCAATATCTTGCACAGGGCTTTGTTGATTTTTAAAACCCCATGTAATGCCTCCACCTTTTGTGGCTCGGCCTGATTGATGCGCCAACGTTTTTGTTTACTCATGTTGCTGCGGTGTCGGGTAGTTTAAAGTTTAAGGTTTTGAGTTTAAGGTTCACAAGTTGGTATCTCATCATTCACTATTCACCATTGACTATTGACGATTCCTTAATACTTCCTGTCGGTTACAAAGTTCACTAAATCTGCAAATCCTGTTTTTATTTCGCTATCCGGAAAAGTGGCTAATATATCCAAAGCTTCCTGCTTGTACTGATTCATTTTTTGGATGGTGTAATCAATGCCACCGGAAGCGGCTACCTCTTTGATGATATAGTCCACCTTGGATTTGACCTTGTTCTGATTCTTTACAATATAGATAATTTCCCGGCGAGTTTTCTTATCGGTATTATTTAAGGTATAAATCAGCGGAAGGGTCAGCTTTTTTTCCTTGATGTCGTTGCCGGTAGGCTTGCCTACATTATCGGCGGCATAGTCAAAAAGGTCATCTTTGATCTGAAAGGCAATCCCTACTTTTTCGCCGAACATTTTCATTTTTTGGGCTAGGTCTTCGTCGCCGGTGGCCGACCAGGCACCGGCAGCACAGGCAGAAGCCAGCAGGGAAGCCGTTTTGCTGCGGATGATTTCAAAGTAAACAGCCTCATCCAAGTTGAGGGATCGCGACTTTTCAATTTGAAGCAATTCGCCTTCACTCATCTTTCTCACGGCGTCTGACAGAATCTGCAGGATGCGGAAATCATTGTTGTCAAGTGAAAGCAACAAACCTTTTGCTAACAAGTAATCCCCAACCAATACAGAAACTTTGTTCTTCCACAGCGCATAAACTGAGAAAAAACCTCTACGTTCCAGGGAGTCATCCACTACGTCGTCGTGCACCAGGGTAGCGGTGTGCAGCAGTTCTACCAGCGAAGCGGCCCGGTAGGTAGACTCGTTGACCTGCCCGCAAAGCTTGGCGGAAAGAAAAACAAACATCGGCCGTAATTGCTTGCCCTTACGTTTTACCACGTAGCGCATGATCCGATCGAGCATTTGCACATTGCTGCTGGCGGCATCTTTGAACTTGGTTTCAAAGATCTTCAGTTCTTCGGCTATTAAATTAAGTGGTAGTTGCATTGGAAAATTGCCGGAAAGTTACAAAGCCTGAAACATATGAAGTCGCATGGTATAAGAATTGCAGATTGAGAGCGGACAAAAGTCGTTCAATTGCATACATGCAGCAAGTAAATAAAATTTTAAAAGTTTGATAATTGTATGTCAATTTATATTTTTGTCCAACATTAGGATATTGTTTTTAAATTTTAATCAACAGTTATGGCAAGCAAAAAGTACTCTCTCCTAACAGGCATACTATGTCTGTTGGCATCGTACGGTTTTTCCCAGGCAACGACGGGAACCGGTTATGATGCTGCTGATTCGTCGATTATTCCGTCCAAAAGAATGCCTCAGCACACTGAATTCATGAATGGCGCATACAACTTTCCGGCAAAACCCCGCAACCAATGGGAAATCGGTGTTAAAGCTGGTATGTTCAATGTTAGTGGTGACGTAACTTCTGTTCCGTCTTACGGTGTAGGTGCGCACATCCGTAAAGCTTTTGGTTACCTGTTCTCTGCCCGTTTGAACTACATGCAGGGTATTGGTAAAGGTTTGAACTGGCAGCGTTCTACTAACTACCGCAACAATGATGCTTGGTTCCGTTATGCAGGCAGCGGTTCACCTGTTTTTTATAACTACAAAACAGTGGTACATGATCTTTCTTTAGAGGCCCTTCTTACTTTAAATAACATCCGCTTTCACAAAGCCAAGTCTGGCGTAAACCTGTATGTGTTGGCTGGTATCGGCGGTATGATGTATGATACGCATGTGAATGCTGTAAATGATAACGGCAGTAACGATGCTTTGGGTGCTCCCACCTATAATTTTGCTTCTGTTCCCAACGGTACCTGGAAAACAAGAAAAGATACCCGGGATGCCCTGAAAGACTTACTGGATGATACTTATGAAACACAGGCCGAAAACGAAGCTGATGGCCGCCGTCCGAAAATTGCCGGTAGTACCTTCCGCCCTGTTGGCCACTTAGGTGCCGGTATTGCTTTCAAGCTGAACAACCGATTCAATATTGCTTTAGAAGATCGCTTTACCATTACCAAAGATGACCTGATCGACGGTCAGCGTTGGGCTGAGCAGGTAGCTGGTCAGCCGGTTCTTACTCAAGATTTTGACGCCTACAATCACTTAACCCTGGGTCTGAATTACAACATTGGTGCAAGAGCTACCGAGCCGCTGTGGTGGATGAACCCGCTGGATTATGCTTACAGCGAAATCCGCAATCCTCGTTTGATGCGTATTCCAAAACCCGTATTGCCGGATAGCGATGGCGACGGTGTAACTGACCAATTTGACCAGGAGCAAACTCCTCAAGGCTGCCCGGTTGACTCTCATGGTGTAAGCCGCGATACAGATGGTGATGGTGTACCTGACTGCCGCGATAAAGAACTGGTAACCCCAACGGTTTGTCAGCCTGTTGATGCTGATGGCGTAGGTAAATGTCCTTGCCCAGAAGGTTGTGGCCCGGTCCGTGATACAGCTTGTATCAGTGCTTTGGGTGCTTTGCCAAGCGTTACTTTCTCTGGCAACAGCGCTACTTTAAGCACCGATGCAAGAGGTCTGCTGGCTTCTGTAGCTGCCCGCTTGCGTAACAACCCTGAGTGCCGTGTAGTAGTTACTGGTTACTGCGCTTCTAACAAATCTCAGCAGCAAAGAAGCTGGGATCGCGTAAACGCTGTTATTAACTACCTGGTAGAAAGAGAAGGTATCTCTGGTGACCGCTTTGTATTCAACTACGGTCAGGAAGGTGGTGATTGCAACACGGTAGATCTGCGTGCTGCCACTCCGGAAGACCAAGGTCCTACAACCGTTCCGGCTCCGCACCCCAATCTGAGAAGACAATAATCTTAACAGGTATAAATTTTAAAAACCCTCCCTTGCGGAGGGTTTTTTATGAGTTTAATTTTCAAAACATTAACGGCCTCTTTGCCGGTTTTTGGCATATTTTAAGAAAATTTGCCTAAACTATATAACTTTGCACCTCTTTATGAAGTTCTTCAGTGTTATATTATTATCCATTTTGCTGGTTAGCTGTCAGGGCATAAATAAGGTTCTGAAGAGCAAGGATGCGCATTACAAGCTGCGGATGGCAGAGCAATACTATGCAAAAAAGAAGTATAACTATGCCCAGCAGTTATACGAGGATGTGATGCCTTACTTTAAAAGCGGGGCTGAATTTGAAGATATTTACTATAAATACGCCTATACCGCTTA
>JAEWAC010000262.1 GCA_023391895.1 Bacteroidota bacterium | reverse complement strand
AAGCAATAGTAGGCAAAGGCAATGTTGCTGTCCTGTTGTTTCAGTTTCGTCAGCGCGGTAGATTTGCCTATACCAGGCAGGCCCTCAATAAAGATATAGCCCCCCGGAAGTTCAGCCAGGGATCTTCGGATCTGTTCCAACAGTCCTTCATTGGCCACATAATACTGCTCGTCTACAACTTTAAAATAGTGCGACAACTTGTCTTCAAACCGGTTGAAGATTCCAAGTCCATCCAGAAGGGTATTCTTTGTGATGATGGTCGTATCAATACTCCATTCAACAATTTTATTCAGCAGCCGGTCAAAGAGTGATTCCTCCAAGCCAAGGATCGCCATTTTGAGTTTGATGGCTTGTTGCAGTTCAGCAAGCGAAGGTTGGCTAAACTGAAATTCCAACGACCGTAAAAATGCAGAGAAATCCGCGTCCGATAGCCCCGTCTCCGCTTTGATCTTGTCCACCGTTGGTTTGAACGTTGTGTAAGCTGGCACTTGGTCAAAAGGAAGAGTCGTTTGCTTGAACGGTGTTAGGTAGTTGTCGATAAGTTCTGTCAATCCGTGCTGTAAACCTTCCGAAGGTCTTTTGGCGCCGCTTTGTTTTTTGTTGGTAAAAAGGGTGATGGTGAACGGTTTTCCTTTTTTGATAGCATCCCCGTAACCTTCAGCTAATTGTTTGAATATGGACTTTTTACCCTCCTCTGTAGTGGTCAGTAGGTTGTACAAGGTGTAGGCGTTGCCAGTATCTTCTGACCATTTCACCTGCGTGTACTGAGTGCTAGTTGTTCGATAAACGATGACATCATCAATGTGCTTACCGCCCTCGTAATTTTCCAGTTCAATATGCGTGATGTCGCTTTGGAAAAAAAGACTTTCCAAAATCTTCAGCGCTGCTACATTATTCTGGTAGTAAAATCCGGCTTGTGCTGCTGAACCGCCCATGTATGTACGATTTTGTCATGTTACGTTGATTAGTTGGTTAAAAATCCGTAGAATTTCTCCATCCGTTTGTCATTAATAAAATAACAAATTTATTCAGAAAGGTGAATAATTGAGGAATGTATAAAAGGTTGCAAGGAGATTTGTTTAGTGGCAACGAAGCTGATTTAGCAAGTTTCGCTTTCCGATACTCGTTGCTCGGTTCACCCGGATACATTTCAATATGGCATTGAACTGATGACTTTCCTAGCAGGTCTGCAAGTTAATAAGGTCCGTTAGCTAAAACTTGACTCATCCAATATTCTGAATTGTTCGATAAAATCGACAATTCTTCGCAAATCACCGATTAATAGGTTCGAAAGTTGTAACCTAAAGCCCGCAAAATAAGGATTACAACTTTTGTAATCCTTATTTTATTTTACACCTCTTTACAGTTAGGTAGTTGACTTTCAATCTTTTATAACAGCGCTCTCTCCGGTCTTCGTTTTAGCTTTACCGTGGCAGACATAATCTTAATCGACTAAAAAATCGACTAACTATGTTACCGCTGAAAGTGATCTGTGATCCCAAAAAAATCAGAAGAGATGGCACCAGCCTCCTTTACATCCAGTACTGTTACAGCTCTGTAAACCGAACGCTGCTCAACACCAACATTGCCATCCCACCACAGTACTGGAACAAAAAAAGACAATCGATCCATCATGATCTGCCTGCTGCCTATGGTGATGTGTCCGCGTTAAGCGAAGAACTAAAAAGAGTCTTCCGGCTCGCAGAAGACCTTGTGTTACTGGCCAAAAGAAAAAAGGTGGACGACCCCGGCGCTTTTGTGAAGCGTTCGTTTCATCCTAGTGTGAACCTGGCTGATATCGAAGCGGGTGACGCAGCGCAGCACCACTTTGTCCCTTCGCAGGAAAAGAAAATGTTGCTGGAACTTTTTGACCAACTCGATGACTATATTGCCAGTAAGGAAAAGAAGGTGAGCGCTGCCACCCTTACTGTTTTTAAAGACATGAAGGCCCAGCTGAAGGCTTTTGAAGCGTTCCGCAGAAAGAAGATCACTTTTGATGCCTTAGATTATAACTTCTACGACTCCTTTGTTGACTTCCTCACCTTTGACTATGTACAGCGCCGGCGAAAAGCGCACCTGATAGGTCTTAAGGTTAATACCATTGGAAAGACCATCAAGCAACTGCGCATCTTTGTTAAAGACCGGGTGCGCCGCAAAATCATTTTACCCATTGATCTTACAAATTTTAAAATCCCCGAAGAAGAAACCGATGCCATTTACCTGTCCTTTGAAGAAATCGGTAAAATCTATAGTGCCGACCTGTCCAAATCGCCGCACCTGCTGGAATGTCCGTAAAAGAAGTGGTGCACTGGCTGGAAAGCACGACCAGCAGCAGGTTATGCTGGCAGAAGATTCTTTCGGGGCTGGCGGCGTCCCTTACTGTTTCGATCATCTGTTCCAGTACGGCACCTGCGTCCATCACACCACAAGATGATTGTAACATAGTATGATATTGTGTGGTTAAAGGTTGATCTATAAGCAATCACTGATTGTAGTTTTGCATTATTCCCTATCTAAGGGGATTATATCGTATGAGCAACTGGTTTTGATACGACAACTAAGATACAGCGGGCGGTAGGGCTGGGAGGCAGGAGCGGGGTTGTAAAATACAGGTGCTTTGGTTGTAAATTATTACTTAGAAAAACCATTATGAACCTCCTTGGATGTGACGTGGGATAGCTGATTATGAAGTGTTTGGGAAAATGCATAAGTGCCTCTATCCGTATAAATACCTATAGGAAGAGCAGTAAAATGAAGCTATTTTTGTGAGTGGCAGTTGTAAAAGACAACGGGCCTGTGGTTGCGTACCATTGTTTAAAATTTTAAATTTAGAGAAATGTCCACCCAAACAACTCCCCAAACAATGCACATTGGCAGAAAGATCAGCCGTATTCGCGAACTGCGGGGCATGAAGCAGGAAACCCTGGCCCAGGAGCTGGGGATCTCGCAGCAGGCGGTGAGCAAGCTGGAGCAGAGCGAACATATGGAAGACGAAAAGCTGGAGTTTGTGGCCAAGGCGCTGGGTGTAAGTGCGGAGGCGATCAAAAATTTTAATGAGGAAGCTGCGATTTACAATATTTCAAACAACTTCAATAGCCATGACACCTCGACGTTGAATGGCATTAATTGCTTTCCGGTCTTCAATCCAATAGAAAAGATTATTGAACTTTATGATGCGCTGCTAAAGAGCGAACGGGAAAAAGTGGAATTGATGCAGAAAATGATGGATAAGTTAAAGTAGGTAAAGTCACATTGAAATACTCATAGACCACCATTGGTGGTTTTTTATTTTATATGTATTAGGTAATTCTAACTGTAAATCAGGTGTTCTGATATAAATACGGTTGTTTTCTTCAGAAAAATTTCGCATCATTGCGCAATTAGATATATACCACCCAGAACTGCTTCATGAACCAAAACCCTGAACAACTTGCCCGTGATGAAATAGACAAACAACTAAAGGCTTGCGGCTGGGTTATTCAAAATAAAAAAAAGGTTGATCTCTATGCTGGCGATGGTGTTGCCGTGCGTGAGTACTAGACGGATGCTGGCCCTGCCGACTACGTGCTGTTTGTAGACCGAAAGCCTGTTGGTATAATAGAAGCCAAGCGCGAAGAAGAAGGGTGCACTTGACGGTTCATGAAGACCAGTCCAAAGACTATGCTAATAGCAAGCTCAAATACCTGAACAACGACCCGCTGCCTTTTGTTTATGTTTATGAAAGCACGGGCACGCTCACCCGCTTTACCGATTACCGCGATCCCAAGCCGCGCTCCCGCCCGGTGTTCTCTTTTCACCGGCCGGAGACGTTCAGGGAATGGTTAAAGCAAGGCAAAACCTTACGCGGGCGCCTGCACGATCTGCCGGAACTGAATACCATCGGTCTGCGCGACTGCCAGGTAAAGGCTATTACCAACCTGGAGAAGTCGTTCAAAGCGGCACGGCCCAAGGCACTCATTCAAATGGCAACGGGCTCGGGTAAGACATTTACCGCCATCAACTTTATCTACCGCTTGCTGAAACCACCGGTTAGAGCCAAGCGCATCTTATTTCTGGTTGATACCAGGAACCTGTGCGAACAGGCCGAACTGGAGTTCATGACCTTTCAGCCCAACGACGACAACCGCAAGTTTACCGAGCTCTATGGTGTGCACCGCTTAAAGAGCTCTTTTATACCTACCGACAACCAGGTCTACATCAGCACTATTCAGCGCATGTACTCGGTGCTAAAAGGGGAGGAGTTGGAAGAAAGTGCCGAAGAGGAAAACCCCGCCGAACGCCAATGGCAGCGCAAGGAAGCTATGCCGGTAGAATACAACGATAAAATACCCATTGAGTTTTTCGACTTTGTGGTGATCGATGAATGCCACCGCAGCATCTACAACCTGTGGAAGCAGGTGCTGGATCGAAAAGTCAGCGAGGACATGGGGGCGCTTCGAAAGAAGTTTGCCAGGGAAGAGAAGAACAATGGATTAAAAAAACATTGTATAGGTTTTCGGGCAACACCACCATGGTACTTACTGATCGAATTAACTAATGGCGGCTCTATTCGCCGCCAGTTGATTGGTAAAAGAGCGTAAGGGCAAGCCCTTTGTTATTTGAATTTCATTTTTTCCGCCAGTTCTTTAAAGTACTGCGGCGACCAGATATCCAACACTTTTTCATCCGGAATAAACCGGACAATGTCTTCCCGGATATTGTCGAAGGAAACACTGTCAATTTTTTGATGCAGCAGCTCCATAAACTGCTCCTCTGAAATTGTGGGCGCTGTCCAATCGCCCGTGTCCTGTGCGCGCAACAAAAAGTGATGCAGATGCAGGGGGACTCCTTTTTTGATGTACCACTCCAGATCATACCAGTCCCTTCCTTTTACCCGCTGTTTCCATTTTCGAAAAAGCAGGGCGTGCATTTTACCGGCAAATAAGTCGGGCAGCATAAAGCATTTGACATAAAAGGAAAAGGGCTGTAACAATAATTTCTCCTCGGTTTCAAATCCCAGGGGTGGCCTCCGGTCCACTTCCAGTTTGATTTTAATCGAAGGGGCTTTTACTCCTTCCTGTGGAATCACTTCTTCTAAAACCAGTTCTTTCCATACGGTTTCTGATTTCAGAAAAGCCGAATCAACATTGGTAGGAGGGATTTTCTTTTTTTCGTTGATGCTGACCTGCATACCAATCGCCCCAAATTCAGTTATGATACCCTGAAAGTAGGGTTCCAATGAAAAGTCCGGGTCTACCTCCAGTAGGGAAAAGTCAAGGTCTTCCGAAAACCGGTCCAGGCCATAAAAGATGCGAAGGGCTGTGTCGCCGTAAAAAGCCGCTTTTTCAAAAAAACCGGTTCTTTGCAGGCCTGCCAGCACTACCTCTTGCATAATCTCCCGAAGCGCCGCCTCTGCCTGTTCTTTATTGGTTGGTCCATACTGCTGTATCCATTCCTTGATCATAAATTGTTCAGTGTTTTGATCAGCATTTGTAAACTGTTTTTTTTGGGTGCATCGGGTAACCAGGAAGCGATGGTACGAATCTCCAACTTACGTAGCGCCTCTTCTTCCATACGCAGATCTTCCAGGAGAAATTCCTGCACGCTTCTTTCACTTCGGAGCAGGATACCGGAGGTCATGACAATTTTGTCACAAAGGGCTTTTTCAGGTGAAGCCATCAGCACCGTTTGACGCCGGGTCAGTGCCACGCTTTTGATCCCAAATGAATAGTAGGGGAGCTGCGCATGAAAATAACGAAACCGGCCTACCGGTGTTTTATAGGTTTTGGCTGCCTTAATTGTCATCGAGCTGACTTCATACACCCTTTCCGGAATGTATCCCCAGTGAGACAGGGCGGCTTCGAGGGAAACATAACTCGGTCCCCAAAGATGATTGGCAATTAAAAAGGATTCAGGCCGGGAAATGCCCAGCCGGGGGCCCGGTACATAAAATCCTTTTTTGACCGGGATGAGTTCCTCTTTTTTGACCATCTCATGAATCTTATCATAGGGCCTTTTATAACCTTTGAGCAAACCCAAAAGAATTTGCAGGGTGAGCGGTTCTTCTGCATATTGTTGCATAGCTTCCCGAAATTCCATTGTAAAATATTTACACGAAAATCGGAAAAAAACCGATAATTAGATAAAAATATGACAATATGTTGTAAAATATTTAGTTATAAATCGGAAAGTATCTGATATGTGGCCAAAAAAATTACAATAGGTCTATGCGCTCCACTGTGTAAAAATGAGAAAGAAAATGGCGATGACCTTATGGACAGCTGTTCGTAAATCGCGAACAGCTAACAGGCGAGTATTAGCCGATTTACTTAGCGCTAAATGTCCATTACCAATGATCAACGTTCTGAAAGATTAGCTATCCAAGCGTCCAATGTGACACCGGTATCATCCATTTATCGGAATTGGCAATATTGGTAAATATTTGGCGATAGGGTTTGGGGTTAAAGTTTAAACGGAGTGATGAAACTGAAAAGCATTCGTTTTTGGCTTTCATAACAGCGAGGTATATTTAAGGATATCTGAAATAATTGAATATTGTAAATTTGTAAGGACCCGTCTGACCATGTTAAAAGATATACGATTGGGCGAGAGCTTTGACCGTTAATCGACTAAAAAATAGACTAAAATACTAAGTGATTCTTTTTCAGTGGATTAGAGGGATTTAACCGGTCCCGTCCGGTCCGCAAGGTTACTACACAAATCACTCGAAAGCCTGTAAAATGTAGATTTTACAGGCTTTTTTGTATGCCCCGGTGAACCATCATCGGCACCTACCGGCAATACCCAATAAGGACACAAATCCCATATATCTTGGCATAATTGGTTCGAGATTTCAACCCTTGGGGTTACTAATGAGGCTGCCATTCTGATAACCTTGACCTTGATATCTGCACGCCAGATAGCTAAATCATGTGGGACTTTATAGAAAAGCAATCAAGGGGAATTTAGATAATCATAAATCCTTTCTGAACAGTTTGACTCCGGCGTTTTCCACCCCACTAAAAAGACTTGAGGTGGTTCGATTATGGTGATTTGGATAATTGCCCAGGCAATCCTTTCTCCTGACCTTTCTCAGACAATGGGTTGCCCTTCATCATTGGTTTCCAGCTGCCCATGGTGTTAGTTTCAGGGCGTCAAAAGAATTCAATGCAAAGGTCGAAGCCCATCATGGTTTTTGTTGCACTGGCTTATCTTATTTCATGGCTTACATTTACTCTGCTGGCGCTCAACCATCGTCAGCTGATCTTTCTTTTTCCCGATGATGCAGCACATGCCCGCTTGCAGGACGTGTGGCATTCGTTCGGCGCTTTGGGTCCTGTCCTCGCGGCCTGGATTACGCTGCGGCTTTTTTACAGCAAGGAAAACAGGCGGCAATTTCGAACTGGCTATTCAGTAAAAAAGCTCTCCTGGAAAGGCTGGTTGTTTTCTTTTTCACCACTGCTCATCTTTGCCGTTTCACTTGTGGTGAGCCGTATCCTGCAACAGGAGTGGTTTGATTTTTTCAGGTTTTTTCAAAACAATGATTTAATGCATCCGGCGAGCCTGCTTGCCTGGTTCCTGCCTATTTTGTTTTATGGCTTTGGCGAAGAAGGCGGCTGGCGGGGTTATGCCCTCCCGGCACTGCAAGCCCGGTTTTCAGCCCTCAAGGCCACTGCGGTTCTTTCTGTCATCTGGATCTGCTGGCACATTGCTTCCTTTTTTTACCGGTATGAGTTAAAAGGCATGGCCTACATTGGTTTTGCTCTGGGAATATTTGCTGGTGCCATCTGGCTGACGTTTCTGATTAATTATACAAAGGGGAGCATCCTGGCCGTCAGCCTCTGGCATATGATGTTTAATGCCGTTTCCATGATGGGAAAGGACGAAGCCGTGTTGTCGGCTTCAATGAGCGTTTTGGTTATGTTCCTGGCCGCATTTGTTTGGATCCGTTATAGGGGCAAAGATTTGTCGCCCTTTCAAAAAACGATTTTACAAACAGGCCTTGTCTCTTTGGACACTTCCATTCCAACACCTGCCGGACGAACAAAAGTTTTAATCAGCCAACCCGAAAAGGGAGGACGCGAGTAAGTGAGCGTATTTTTCAACTCTTTCACGAAAAAATGTTTTATGCGTTCAAGAACATTTAAAACAAAATCTACCGGAGCCTTCATCCATGTTTCACCGGAAAGTACAGAAACAAGGGGCGCCGAAAAAATACCTGTCAGGTCTCCGGCCTTGCTGTTGATACCTGGCGGTGTTTTGGTTTTTCTAACCTTCATGCGTTTTGGCCTGAGTGAACTGGGGTGGGTGGTGTTTGCTCCCTTCCTGGTTTATCTGCAGGAAAAACATTCATGGAAACACCACCTTGTTTTGTTAGCCACGCTCATCGTGGCTTACCTCTTCGCCGTTGCCAAGATTGTTACTGATGGCATTCCCTGGGCTGTTGTACCCATGTTCGCCATCCCAATCGCAATTTCCTATTTTATTGCCTTGTCCCTCGCTGGAGTGGCTCAGCGAAGACTTGGGTTGCAGTGGGGCATTTACACCTTTGCCGCTATGGTTGTGGTGATGGGCTGGGTACAATACCGTTTTACGCCTGCAGCTAGTTGGGCTGTCCTTGCCCATACACAGGAAGAAAACCTGCCGCTGATTCAGCTGGCGGCGCTAACCGGTTTGGGAGGAATCAGTTTTATCGTTGCGTTGGGATCAGGATTGGTGGCTGCCGTATGGCGTGCAGGGTTTCGGGCCATGAGAAAAGATCTCCTGGGCTTTGGTGTGCTGTTGATTGCTGCGCTTCTTTACGGCGAGTGGCGATTGAGCCATACGGCACCGGGAGAAATGATCCGCATCGGTGGTGTTGTCTCTCCGGTGACCCGTAGTGATTTTCAACAGGCTGCCGCGCAAGTGGATGTTGTTCGATCAAAAGACAACGAACTGTTTGCCTGCAGTGAAAAGGCCGTGGCCCTGGGCGCCAGGGTGGTGGTGTGGAACGAAGTGGCCACGGTGGTCAGTGCATCGGGCGAACAGGCCCTGGCGAGTCGCGGACAATCATTTGCCAAAAACAACAACGTGCTTTTGCTGATGGCCTATGCCGTGGTGGTTTCCACCCATCCGCTGTATTATGTCAACAAGTACCGGATTTACCTGCCCGATGGAACCATGGCGGATGAATACCTGAAGCGCCATCCGGTACCCGGTGATCCGCACGATGCAGGAAAGGCTCATGCACAGGTCGTGGCCTTTAACGGAATAAAGGTCTCCGGAGGCATTTGTTATGATTATTCTTTTCCTGAAATAGCCATGGATAATGCAATGGATGGTGCTGATCTGGCGCTGGTTCCCGCATCGGATTGGCATGGCATTGACCCGCAGCACGGCCTGATGGCAAGGATGAATGCAGTGGCCTCAGGGCTACCCATGATCCGGCCGGTACGTGCCGCCACTTCTATTGCTAGTGATCCCTATGGCCGTTTGCTGGGGTCGATGCCAGCAGACGGATCGGGCGACGGGGTGCTGGTGGCTGAAATGCGAGGTGGCCGTGTGCCTACAATCTATGTGCAAACCGGAGAAGTCGTGCCTTTGATAGCGCTGGCATTTTGTGTATGGGTCATTGGGCTCTTGCTGCGGAGAGCCAGGTCGGCGCAGGCGGAAGTAAGGTCCATTGCATAAAAAATTTTCACTCCACTATCCTTGCTAATGATTTGTTCCTGATTGGATAGAAAAAGTGGCAATCAAAGCCGTCCAACCTGTTTGGTGCGAGGCACCTAAGCCCTTGCCACAGTCGCCATGAAAATATTCGTGAAACAGGAGATGATCTTTAAACTGTACGTCTCTTTGCATTTTTTCAGAATTTTCAAACATGGGACGAATGCCTTCTTTGTTTCGTTCAAAGATCCGAAGTACTCGCCGGCTCAATTCATCCGCTACTTCGTTTAACGTCATATACCTGCCTGATCCGGTTGGACATTCCACTTTAAATTCATCTCCGTAAAATAAATAATAGCGTCGTAAGCTTTCTATTACCAGCCAGTTCATGGGTATCCATACAGGTCCACGCCAGTTGCTGTTACCGCCAAACATGCTGTTGTTGCTTTCGCCCGGCGTATAGCTTACGGTATAGGTTTGTCCGTCTTCGCTAAATTGATAGGGATGTTCCTGGTGAAATTTGGAAAGGGAACGAATGCCGTAGTCGCTTAAAAATTCGCTTTCGTCCAGCAAGCGCTTTAAGGTCATCTTCATGCGGAAGCCCCGCATGAGGCTAAAGAGATGCATGCCGTTTTTGTTGGCGATATACCAGTGTGAGACAATGTTGGCCAGGTCTGGCCGGTTTTCCTGAAACCATTGATTACGCTTATTAAAAAAATCATCCCGTTTGATTTCCTTGACCGCTATGATTTCCACCACAAAAAGCGGAATCAGTCCCACCAGGCTTCTGACTTTTAATGACACAGATTTGTTATTCGGCAAGGACAACCGGTCGTAATAAAAGTTGTCTTCTTCATCCCATAGATTTGCCTCTACGCCATTCATGGCACCGGCGATATAAAGAAAGTGTTCAAAATATTTTGACGTGATTTCGGTATACGCAGGATTCTGCCATAAAAGCTCATGGGCGATGCGGAGCAGATTCAATGCATACATCGCCATCCAACCCGTGGCATCTGATTGTTCCAGATGGTCGCCGCTACGTAAAACCGCATTGCGGTCAATCACGCCAATGTTGTCCAATCCCAGAAAACCCGCTTCAAAAATGTTATCGCCTTTTGCATCTCTTCGGTTTACCCACCAGTTGAAGTTGAGCATGAGTTTATGAAAGACTTTTTCCAGAAACAGTACATCCCCCTTGCCCCCGTTAGCTGCCTTTTCAGTTTTGTAAATTTCCCAGACGGCCATAGCATGAAGCGGAGGGTTGGAATCACTGAAGTTCCATTCATAGGCCGGCAATTGTCCATTGGGGTTCATGTACCACTCGTTGACCAAATTCAGTAATTGCGTTTTGGCAAATTCCCTGTCCACCATCGCCAGCGTGTAACAATGAAAGGCCATGTCCCAGGCAGCAAACCAGGGAAACTCCCATTTATCGGGCACCGAAAGAATTTCTTTGCTGTGCAGGTGATCCCATTCCGCATTTCGTGCGTCCAATCGTTGTGAAGGCGGCGGCGGTTGCCCAGGATCGCCCTTGAGCCACTGGTGCACATCGTAATAATAAAATTGTTTGTTCCACAACAGGCTTGCCAGTGCCTGGCGTTTGATGTTGAGACGATCCGGATGGCTTTCGTTTTTTAAAACCTCGTTGTAAAAATCATCGGCTTCTTTTTTTCTTACGGTGAAGATCTCCTCAAAGTCTTCAAAAGAATAATTCGGATCCTGCGACAGCACTAAGCGAATCACCCTTTGTTCACCCGCAGCAATGGTCAGGTTATAATTGAAAGCTGCTTTTGTTCCTGTATGCTCCGGGTTGATAGAACAGCTGCGACTCACCAGATAATCATTGATGCCGTCTTTATAATAACCGGTGTTTCCTCCATAGCCATACAGCCGAATGGTGTTAGCTTCATTGTCGCAGAAAAGGGTTTCTGTTGCACCTTCACCCTGAAGATAATACTGCCCCAAAGTTTGATGATACGCTTCTATGATTTCCGGAGAAGTAGACAATAGTTGTGGCTTGTCATTGCCGTAGCCCCAGGCCCACGTGTTGCGAAACCAGATGGTAGGGACAACCTGCAGCGATGCTTCTTCTTTGCGCCGGTTGAACACGGTAATCTTTATCAGCATCGCCTTCTCATTTGCTTTTGCGTATTCCACAAAGACATCAAAATAGTAGTCATCGTTAAAGATGCCGGTATCCATGATTTCAAATTCGGGGTCCTGCTTCGTCCTTCTCCGGTTTTCTTCCACTAGTCTTGTGTATGGAAATTCCTGCTGCGGGTATTTGTACAGCATCTTCATGTAAGAATGCGTGGGTGTATTATCCAGGTAGTAATAGAGTTCCTTTACATCCTCGCCATGATTTCCTTCTGTGTTGGTTAGTCCAAAATAGCGTTCTTTTAGAATAGGATCTTTGCCATTCCAAAGCGCCAGGGCAAAAC
>JAEWAC010000167.1 GCA_023391895.1 Bacteroidota bacterium | reverse complement strand
GGCTATAGAAGAGCCAACAACTTTTTTGCCCTCATGCTGCTGACGCAAGCCGGGTTGATGGGTGTGTTTACGGCTATGGATGCCCTGGTGTTTTATTTCTTCTGGGAGCTGGCGCTGATTCCGGTTTATTTCCTGTGCTCGCAATGGGGCGGCGAAAGAAGAATCCCGGTTACCTTCAAGTTCTTTATTTATACATTCACCGCATCGGTGCTGATGCTGATCGGGCTCATCTATGTATACTTCCAGACGCCGGACCGTTCTTTTGCCTTGGAATCTTTCTATAAAGTAGTGATGAGCAACAGCACGCAAAGCTGGGTGTTCTGGCTGCTGTTTGTGGCTTTTGCCGTAAAAATGCCGGTTTTCCCGTTTCATACCTGGCAGCCCGATACGTACGAGCAGTCACCCAATGCGGTAACCATGGTGCTGAGCGGTATCATGGTCAAGATGGGGGTGTTTGGTGTGATTCGCTGGGTGTTGCCGGTGGTGCCGGTAGCGGCTTATTCCTGGGGTGATGTGGTAATGACCTTGGCCGTTATTGGAATTATTTATGCCTCCGTCATCGCCATTCAGCAGGACGACCTGAAGCGCCTGATCGCTTATTCTTCCATTGCCCATATTGGTTTGATGGCGGCTACGGTGTTTGCCGAAACCAAAAGCGGTATGCAGGGCGTGATGATGCAAATGTTCAATCACGGTGTTAACATTATTGGCTTATGGATTGTGGTGGAGCTGATTGAGCGGCAGTTTGGCACGCGTAGGTTGTCACAGCTGGGCGGTATTGCCCAAAAGGCGCCGGCATTGTCCATTCTGCTGGTGATTGTAGCCCTGGCTAATATTTCCCTGCCGCTGACCAATGCCTTTGTGGGCGAGTTCCTGATGTTCACCGGCATCTTTACTTCTACCATCACCAAGTATAACGTGGTGTTTACCGTTGTGGCACTCATCAGCATTATCCTGTCCGCTGTTTATACCCTGACCATGATTCAAAAGGTTTTTTACGGCAATACCAATACCGTAACCGCCGGTGCACACGATATCCATTTCAATGAAAGGCTGTCGCTGGGCGTAATTGTATTACTGATTGTTGTATTCGGCGTATATCCGCAACCGCTGCTGAACCTGACGGATGGATTTGTAGATGGACTTTTAAAACAAGCTAACGTTTCTCATTTGTTGATCAAATAATATGAACGCATTAATCTTATCGGCTCTTAGTGGTGTTATTATGATGTTCAGCGGCATACTGCTGAAGAAAAATGATGCCGTGCGCCTGGTAGCCCAGCTGTTGCTGCTGGCTATCATTGCAGTAAACTTATTGGAATTAAGAGGCATTTCGCTACTGGATATTGATACCCGCGGCATGATGCAGTTTGACCGCTTTGCTTTGCTGTTTACCCTGATCGCTTCCGTGTCCACTTTGGTTTTCTTTCTGTTGTCATCAAAAGACATGGAAAAGGTGGGGATCAACTATGCGGACTACTTTGCCCTGATCTTTTTCATACTGGCTGGAATAGTGCTGGTGTCTTCTTTTAAATCCCTATTGATACTTTTCCTGGGTATTGAAATTATTTCCATTCCGCTATATATCCTTACCGGCAGTGATAAACGTAACTTGAAAAGCAATGAAGCTTCCCTGAAATACTTTTTAATGGGTTCTTTTTCTACCGGCCTCATGCTGATGGGAATTGCTCTGGTGTATGGTGCAACGGGCACTTTTGCCACTACCGGCGTTCAGGCGGCTGGCGACCAGGTTCCGGTATTGCTGATCGCCGGATTGATGATGCTGCTGTTTGCCATGTCCTTTAAGGTTTCGGCGGCACCGTTTCATTTTTGGACGCCCGACGTATACGATGGTGCACCCACTGTGTTTACTTCTTTTATGGCAACGGTGGTAAAGGCTGCCAGTTTCATTGGCTTTTTGCGCCTGTTCAACGATGCTTTTGGCAACATACAGGCGGAGTGGAAATTGCTGGTAGCCATTATTACGGCCGTTACTTTATTTATTGGCAATATTACCGCTGTGTTTCAGCAGAGCGTCAAGCGTATGCTGGCTTATTCCAGTATTGCGCAGGCAGGCTTTATGATGCTGGCAGTGTACGCCCTGAATGCTGATGCGGCCGAAGGTTTGCTGCTGTATGCGGCTGCTTATTCGCTGGCTACCATTGGCATATTTGCGGTGCTCATTAAAATGCCCGATTATACCTTTGAAGGCTTCAACGGCTTTGCCAAGCAGCAGCCGGCTATTGCTGCCGTATTGACTATTCTGCTGCTTTCGCTGGCCGGCATTCCATTAACGGCCGGTTTTCTTTCCAAGTTTTATATGCTGAAGGCTACGGTGGCCGGTGGCAGTGTTTGGCTGGCCATTTTCGCGGTTCTTATGGCGGCGGTTAGCGTGTATTATTATTTCCGCCTCATACAGGCTATGTACTTTAAACAAGGCACCGAACCCATCCATTTCGAGGTGTCTGCGGGCTTTAAATACACCCTGGTAGGCGTAGCGGCTATTACCATTCTACTGGGCATTTTCCCGAACCTGATTACTTACTGGCTTTATTTTTAGTATAGGTTTTTAAAAATAATCGCAACTGTTTGGAAGGTTTACTAATTTTAGTAGACCTTCTTTATTACATGAATAATCAGGATGTCTTGTCATTAGCCTATCGTACCGTACGCAGCAACAAATTACGAACGGGCATTACGGTGGCTATCATTGCCTTTGGCATTATGGCGCTGGTGGGCATTATTACCGCCATACAGGCTATGAATCAAAAGCTTACTGAAAGTTTTTCCACCATGGGCGCCAATGGTTTTACCGTTCGTTTCAAGGAGCGGAACATCCGCTTTGGCGGGGGCAACAACGAGTTGAAAGTAGAAAAGAAAGGCGCCCGGAAAGAAAAAAAGTCCAACCTGGACAAACCCATTACCCTTGATGAGGCTGAGCAATTTATTCAACGGTATCGCTTTCCCGGTGTGGCCGGAATCTCTACCATAGCGGGCCGGAATAATACCGTTTCGCATAAAAATATAAAGTCAAGCCCCAACGTATTTTTATTTGGCGGAGATGATAACTATTTGACATTAAATGGCCTTGAAATACTGGCGGGCCGCAACTTTACCCGGCAGGAGGTACAGGGGGGGCAAGCCGTTTGTGTGATTGGTTATGATGTGGCCCATAAATTGTTTAAGCAAAGAGAGGAAAAGGCTGTTAATCAGGTCATACGTGTCAATAACTTACCCTACCGGGTAATTGGTGTTTTGAACAGTAAAGGCTCTTCTTTCGGCTTCAGCAGGGACAATATAGTGATTGCCAGCTACAGGAATATTGACCGGAATTTTAGCTCCCGTAACTCTTACTCAATAGGTGTAAAAACAAACGATCTGAACCAGGTAGACGAGGCGATGGGCGAAGCGGAAGGCATTTTCAGAGGCATACGAAAGCTGAATATAACAGAAGAAAGCAATTTTGTTATGGACAGAAGCGACAGTATTGCGGAGAAAGCCATGAACAGTCTTGGGTTTTTAACCGTTTCGGTTACCGTTATCGGACTGATCACCCTGATTGGCGCCGCCATCGGGTTAATGAACATTATGCTGGTTTCGGTTACAGAGCGCACCAAGGAAGTGGGCCTGATCAAAGCCATTGGCGGAAAGAGCAAAACAGTGCGTCAGCAGTTTTTGACTGAAGCAGTAATAATCAGTATCTTGGGTGCAGTAATTGGAATTGTTTTAGGCATCTTGGTCGGTAACCTTTTTTCCATGATATTAGATACCGGATTTGTAGTACCCTGGAAGTGGGTCATGTATGGAATTTTGATTTGTACCTTGGTTGGACTGCTGGCTGGTTTGTATCCTGCACTGAAGGCCGGTAAACTGAACCCCATAGAAGCTTTGCGGTATGAGTAACAAACGCTAATTTACGCGTCGGATAGTAAGAAGAAAAAATCAAAGCTTTATCATTTAGTTTGAATTAAGCAGAAAAAAAACGGGAACTTAAAAACTTTTAACACATTTTTTCCTTAGAATTGTGACCTTAAAAATCTGGACAATAAAAACAAACATTAACAACACTAAAAATTAAGATCATGGCAGAACAAAGACCAGCTGCAACCACGACTACTTCTACTGTTAAGTCTACCTCAGTTCAACCTAAAAAAAGCGGTAATGCTATCTCATGGCTTGCACCAATTTTGTGTATTGTAGCCGGTTATAGCATCTGGAGATTTATAATGGGCGACCCCAGCGGTTTTAATCAACCCGATCCCGCCGGTGGTTTCTGGCCGCACCACTTAGGTCCTAAAAATGCCTTCAATGCCATTTACGAGGGTGGTATCATCGTACCCTTACTGATTGGTTTGTTACTGATGGTGTTTGTGTTTTCAATCGAGCGCTTGTTAACCATCCGCAAAGCTTTGGGTAAAGGTTCTATTTCTGACTTCATTCGTAAAGTACAGTACCACCTGGCCAACCGCAACATCGATGCAGCTTTGGCTGAGTGCGACAAACAACGCGGTTCTGTAGCTAACGTAATGAAAGCCGGTTTGCGCCGTTACAAAGAAATGATCAACAACACCGAGTTCAACATGGAGCAAAAAGTAGCTTCCATCCAGCAGGAGGTTGAAGAAGCCACCGCTTTGGAACTGCCCATGCTGCAAAAAAACCTGGTATTCTTATCCACCATCGTTTCTCTGGGTACCCTGGTAGCCCTGTTGGGTACGGTTATGGGTATGATCCGTTCCTTTGCGGCTCTTGGTGCTGAAGGTGGTGCCGGCGCTGCATCTAACCTGGCGGTAGGTATCTCCGAGGCCCTGTATAACACAGCCCTGGGTATCGGTACATCAGCTTTGGCCCTGGTTATGTACAACGTGTTCACTACTAAGATTGACTCGATTACATACGGTATTGATGAGTCTGGTTTCACTTTAACACAATCTTTTGCTACCTTATACAAATAAGCGGCAGATTGTTTATGGATTTTTGAAACTATTGCATCTCAGTACTAAATTGATTTTTAAAATATGCCAGCAATAAAAATTCCAAAAAAAGCGGCAGATACGGACATGACGCCCTTTGTGGACATCGCGTTCCTGATTCTGACCTTTTTTATCATGGCTACCAAGATGAAGCCACCGGAGCCGGTAGAGATCACCACGCCTCACTCAGTTTCCTCAAAAGAACTGCAGCAGACTAATGGACTTTTGATTGAAATGGATAAAGACGGCCGTGTATTCTTTACCATGCAAACGGAAAAGAAAGAAGATGATGCCCTGAAGCTGAATCTGATCCAAAACCTGAACAAGGTGCGCAACCTGGGTCTCACAGATGCTGAAATGGCCAGCTTTGTTAAAAACTCTACGGTAGGGGTACCTTTTACCAAGTTAAAAGCCTGGTTGTCCACACCGGAAAGCCAGCGTGGCACGGTACGCCAGGAAGGTATACCGGTTACAGACTCTACTAATAACGAGCTGTATTACTGGGTTCGTGATGGTATCACCGCTTTTGCCGGTAAAAAAATCAGCTACCTGGTAAAAGGCGATAATGCAGCCAAATACCCTGTATTCAAAGGTATCATCGATGCATTGCGCAAGAACGAACAGTTCAAGTACCAGCTGATCACGACTCCGGAAGGGGTGCCGCAGGGAACTGACCTGGCCCGTAATCAGGTAAGGGGCGGCGCAGCGGCAACAGAAGAATAATTTTCAAAACATTAAAAAAATAACCCAATGGCAAGTTTAGATACCGGCGGTGGCGATGGTGGCCATAAAAAAGGCCCAGGGGTCAAAAAGGCGAAACGCCTTTCCACCCGTGTGGATATGACCCCGATGGTGGACCTTGGTTTCTTATTGATTACGTTTTTCATCTTTACGGCCACGATGAGTACGCCTTCAACCATGGCGCTCAATATGCCCAAGGATGAAAAGAACCCGGAACAACAGCAGGAGGTAAAGGCCTCTGGTGCAATGACCATTTTGCTGGGCAAAGGCGACCAGGTGTACTGGTACACTGGTGAATTGGCTCCGGACGCTTCCAACTTTAACTCAACCAACTTCAAGGGTATCCGCGATGTGGTCATTAACACTAAAAAAGATGTCATAGCCAAGCACTACCACAACAAGCAGTGCGAGGAAATTCGTGCCCGTAATAACGGAGATCCAAAGTCCTGTCTGGACCGTGACTTTGTAGTGGTGATCAAGCCCAACCCGGATGCAACTTATAAGAACACGGTGGATATGCTGGACGAAATGACCATCAACGTAGTAAAACGTTACGCTATGGTAGACATTTTGCCGGTAGAAGAAGAGTTGATTAAAAAGACCGAAGCAAGCAACGGCGTACAATAATCTGGCAGCATGATTATGGAAAACGAATCATGCTTGCATCAAACTACAAACAAAGACAATGGAACCGAACAAAATTTTACAATCAGATGTACTGGATCTGGTGTTCGAAGGCCGTAACAAAGCTTACGGTGCTTATGAGCTCAGAAAAACGTATAACCGACGCATCATTACCGCCATGGTGGTTACCATTGGCGCTGCGTTGCTGATCTTCCTGAGCTCTTTCCTGGTCAAATCACTGGAAGACGATAAAGATGCCCAGATTGTGGTAAGAGATGTGGTATTGGAGGACATCAAACAGGAAGAAGAAAAGCAGCCTGAACCGCCCCCGCCGCCCCCGCCCCAACAGGTGGAACCTCCAAAAGTGGAAATGACCAAGTTTACGCCTCCCGTTATTAAAAAAGACGAGGAAGTAAAACAAGAAGAAATTCCACCTGAGGTAGAACAGTTGCAGGATACTAAAATTGACGTAGTAAGTCAGGAAGGTATTAAAGACCTGGGTATTGCTACGCCTCCTGTAGTGGATGAAGGCAAGCAGGTGGTAGAAGCCCCCAAGCAGGAAGACGAAAACAAGGTATTTACTAAGGTGGAGATCGAAGCCTCCTATGCCGGTGACTGGAGCAAGTTTCTGCAAAGAACCTTGAACCCTGAAACCCCGGTGAACAACGGAGCGCCTGCAGGCCAGTATACCGTAATTGTTCAGTTTATCGTGGACAGAGAAGGTAGCATCAGTGACGTAAAAGCCCTGACCAACCATGGTTACGGTATGGAAGAAGAAGCCATCCGTGCCATTAAAAAGGCCAACAAGTGGAACCCCGCCGTGCAAAACGGCCGGCAGGTAAAAGCCTACCGCAAGCAGCCCATTACCTTTGTGGTTTCTGAAGAATGATTAGTATCTCAAGTCATAAGCTTCAAAATCCCTCCTCATCCGGAGGGATTTTTTTATGGCCTTTTGTAAACCTTCCGACGAGATGCTGCTACTGTTGGTGCCATCAGGTATATGGCTTTTTGAATCACAGATTTCACAGATGGGTAAAAAGCACATGGGTTTTTGAAGAAGTTAAATGGTCCAGGGGTTGTTTTTAAGCTATCTGCGCTTTTTAATTTCTCCCACCTGTCATCCCGGACTCCATCCGGAATCTGGTGCACCTGCAGCATGGGTTTTTAAAGCAGTTGTTCCCTTCTGGTTGTAGCCCTTTCAGGCAGGCTATTTTTCATCTACCGCTTACCCCGTCATCCCGACGAAGGAGGGATCTCAGCGGCTATAGGTTTTAAGTACCTTGCCACCAGTTGTTAGTAAGCACCCGCAATAAACC
>JAEWAC010000162.1 GCA_023391895.1 Bacteroidota bacterium | reverse complement strand
GCTCCAGGCTATCTAACTGACTGCCTGAATAAAAATAGTGGTACCGCCTTAGCAATTTGTTTCTTTGGTAATCTTCGGAACGAACAACGCGGCCCAGCGAATCATACACAAGGGACTGTTGTATAAGTGAATCGCTTAGAATTCCTTTTTTGTACCGGTACAGAAAAACACCTTCCTGTTTAACGCCGGCTTTTTGGTAGGCATGGGTTGGCGCCCAGAACACCGAATAGTGTAGGCTGTCCTGCGCATTGGCAGAAAGCGTCGAAACCAGCCAGGCAAACAAAGAAAGCAGCAGCCTTTTCATACGTTAGGAAAGGAAAGATACATTCGCTTTTTTAATTGTTTATACGGTGGATGCAAATGAATTATTAGGTTAGATGCTTATGAGGAAAGGAGTTGGAAGGATAGTAGTGCGGAAGTTGAGAAGTATTTGTTGCGACAGGATTAACGTGGAAGGTGTTGCTGTCAGTAAGGGAATTTGAAACACTTCAGCCTCACCAATTTCCTATTGATGATTAAAGATAATTGGTTGAAAACATATTCCGTCGCCCTTATTGCAGCAAAACCATGTGCATGTTGCCCAACTCAGCAACTACAGGCTAGTGAAAAGTGGTAACTTTTAGGATGCAAGGGAAGAAAAACTACCAGGACAAGCGCATCCCTTCTTTTCGGTTGTCGGAGCGGGTGCCCACAGCTAATTTTTATCGCAGACTAAAGGACGTCCTTGACCTTCAGTGGCTGTATGAAGCCACCGAAAGCTACTACGGCACCGAAGGCCACAAGTCGATAGACCCGGTGGTCTTCTTCAAATTCATTTTGGTGGGCTATTTGGAAAACCTGCTCAGTGACCGGCGGATCATTCAAACCGTCAGCCTGCGCCTGGACCTGCTGTATTTCACCGGTTATGAACTGGACGAGCCGCTGCCCTGGCACTCTACCCTCTCTCGTACACGGCAGCTTTTGGGCGAAGAGGTTTTCAAACAGCTTTTTTTGCAGGTACTGCGCCAATGTGTGCAGAAAGGGATGGTGAAGGGCAAGCGGCAGGCCATGGACTCGGTGCATGTGAAGGCCAACGCTTCCATGGATTCGCTCAAGGAAAAGCAGATCATTGAGGACGGGGAAGCCTATGCCGGTGAACTGGGTGAAGAAGCCGGAGGTACCGAGGAGGAGGCCCAGAGCGTTTCCGCCTATAAATACAAAGAAGTCACGTGGCACCACCAGTGGAAGGATAAAACTTATAAAGGCCAACCCGGAAGCCGGGACGAGCGGTCTAAGTTTGTCTCTAATCACACCCACTACTCCACCACTGATCCCGATGCCAGGGTAGCGGTCAAACCCGGTAAGGCCAGACAGCTAAATTATTTGGGTCAGCTTAGCGTTGATACGGCTCATCATGTCATTACGCACATCCAGGCGGATTACGCCAGTAAAAAAGACTCCCAGTGCCTGCCCTCACTGCTGCAAAATACAAGGGCCAACCTGGGCGCAGCCGGCTTGCGTCTCAAAGAAGTTCTGGCCGATGCAGGCTACTCTTCCGCAGAAGCTTTAAACGCATTGAAGCAGCACCACATCACCGGCTACATTCCAAACTTTGGCCAGTACAAGCCTTTTAGAGAGGGCTTCCGCTACTTCCCCGGTGGCGATTATTACAAGTGCTCACAAAAGGCAAAGCTGCCTTTTAAGAAATTTATCAGCTCTCATAACGGCGCCTACCAGATGAAAGAATACCGCAGTTCTTCACGGGACTGCCGGCATTGTCCCTTACGAAAAACCTGCATTGGAAAGACTGACTTCAAAAAGATCGTAGACACCGTGGATAAGCCGCTCTATGATGAAATGCACGAGCGACTGCAAACGCCAAAAGCAAGACGAATGAAAAAGCTAAGGCAAGCCACTGTGGAGCCAGTCATTGGTACTTTGGTAAATTTCTTAGGGATGCGACGGGTGAACACAAGAGGAATAAAACTCGCCAACAAATGCCTGCTCATGGCAGCGGTCTGCTACAACCTGAAAAAGCTAGTCAAGTGGATGGGAGAAAGCGCAAAAAATGGCGGAGAAACGCTTGCCAAATGGTTTTTTATGCTGTGGCTCCTCCGGGTGCAGCAAGTTGCAAGAAGACGCATAGCTGTTGCTGTTCGTTGATGAGAAAACAATGGCTGATTACCAGCTTGAAATAGGTGAAAACAAAAATTTAAACCTGAGTTGTGCAACAGCCACCGATGTTATAAGCTGTGCTAAGGGGTTACAGGAAGTCCAGACTTGTTAAGTGTTGCTAACAACCATTCTATTCGTCGGTTGTACTTATCATCGTAACGATGAGGGTTAGCATAGTAGAGAGCTTTGTAGTAGCGTGGTGTTGCAACCTCAATATGGTAAAAACGACCATCTGCAATCTTGTCTTCAAAGCCGGGTACGTCATGTTGGGAGGGGAATGTGTCTAACCTAAAACTGTTTAATGTATCAACAATTTCTGAAATCGATGGAGGCACTTTAACTGCTCGGGTGAATGAACTGTCCAATAAAGCACCCTTTGGACTTCCGTTCTGCCAATGGTAGCTAAACCAATAATCTGTTTCTGTCAATTGCCAAGCGCTGTCTTGATATTTCAAAACCATTAATTGATTGGGTGTTACAATTGCATGCCCATACCAAATACGAAGTTCAAAGCTGTCAACACCTAAATTGATTGGAGGAATATTAAGTGCTTTTGCCTTATTGGAAAGGTTTTCGTTAAATAAACTATCTGTTGTTAGGTTTTTAAAACCGCTCTGCCCTAAAGG
>JAEWAC010000128.1 GCA_023391895.1 Bacteroidota bacterium | reverse complement strand
TGTGGTTAACAATGTGACACCCGAGCAGGAAGCAAAGTTTGCATTTCTGGCTACCGTGCCACCTTCCTTTGCCGACAACTCTTTTATGGTGGACATTGGCTCTGGCAATACCAAGGTTTCATGGGACGAGAACGGGAGGCTTCAATCCATGGAGCTGCCCGGTGCGAAATACTACGAGAAGGGTACCGCTGATGAAGCCGTTTATAACGAAGTGAAACGGCAGATGGGCCGGGTTCCGGAAGGCAAACGCAACGTTGGCTTTATCATTGGAGGGGTTCCTTTCTCCCTGGCTAACCAACACCGGCAGGATAAAGAGCGGTATACCGTTTTGAAAGCGCCGCAATCCTATAAAGCCGCAGATAAAAAAATGGCATCTGGTCTTAACATTTACCAGGCCATTGCTGATGCCACTCAAACCGATACGTTTGTGTTTGACTGGGATGCAAACTTTACCATTGGCTTTCTGTTAAGTCTGAACAAATAACATTTGACCATGAGTTTTTTAAAACAGCTATTAAGGCCCTTTGTAGAGTTTGATGATGAGAAAAAAAAAGGGCAACAGCAAGGTGTCCAGCCGACCCCACCACAAGGGCCGAAGACTGAAGTGCCGCCTGCACCTGAAGAAAATGTACAACATCCGCTGATCACAGCTAATGCACCGGCTGCTGACCCAATACCCACCTATGCACCTACCGGTACCTTGGCGGAGCCCTTGCCGGAACATGAAGCCTATTTTGACCAGTTGATTGACCAGGCTAACGCTCAGAACCCGCTTTTCCAGGGAACGGATTATAAGGAGTTTGTGGACAGCAAACTGGACATTGACGATATCAAAGATGAGGCTTTGAAATACAGAACCGCTTATAATGTTTTAAAAAGCACGGGACTTTCGAAAGAAAAGCTGCTGTCAACCGGTCAGGAATATATAAATCTGATAGGAAGAGATATGAATGCCTTTCAAAGTGCCCATGCTCAGCAATATGGAAATGAAGTGCGGCAAAAAGAATTGCAGATACAGAAGAAAGCCGAAGAGTTACAGGTATTGGCACAGCGCATCAACGAATTAAAGGCTGAAATCAATAACCTGACCCAAGACGTGAACCTGACAAAAGATAAGCTGAACACGATCAGGCAATCCTTTTTGTTGGCGGGCGAAAAAAAGCAAAAAGAAATAGAATCTGAATTACAGAAGATTGCACAATATTTTTAAAGCCATTCAAAAAGCAATGAGCGGGTAGGCTCGGGGTGCAAAAGCACCTGCACAGGATAGCATTGGCAGCAAACTGGTCATTCCTTACAGTGCTTATTTTCCAAGAGGTATTGGGTGCCAAGAGGGAAGGTCCCGTTTTCGATATAACGAAAAGGTGTAAAAATGCTTTAGCCACAGCAGATGTTGACACACGTTCGAAAAATATAAGTTAACAACCGTTGTCACTTTCGTAGCATGGATGGTTTTTAAGAAGGTGGTATGTATTACTTAAATACATTAGCACAAAACGGGGCAGGGAAAAGCCCAAAAGCAACAGTAATTATAAGCGGAGAAGGCACAGTGTTGTGTACAAGTACAATGAAATTGTAAAGGCTAGTCCTCACCTGTTCTGCCACTGGAAGCTGGGAAAGACGTAATGATTGAATAACAAGAGCCGTATGACGGGAGCCTGTCATGTACGGCTCTGCGAGAAGCTTAGGCTGAAACACCCTTGCTTACTTGACACTTCTGGTTAGAAGATTTAAAAAGTTTAGCTGAGTATCAATAGGATATTCAAAGAACGTGAAGTCAATCTTAAAATGAAACTTGTTCCGACATTTGTCGCTTATATTGCGACATTTTGCGTATGTTTGATTGCTAGACTTACTTAATAAAGCTTTTTTATGGCAAAAGCAACAAAGAAAAGGAGAGAAGAGGGTGCAACATTTAAACATGCAGGTGGAGGGGGATGGGAACCTGTGGGCAAAAGCGCTGTTAATAAACCATATCAAGGCGTTTTATCAAATGATCAGGTGAGAATCACAGGTCATTTAGGTGCGAAAGGCTCTGTACGCCTTGGAACAAGACTTGCCGGTATACATGAAGCTGATTTTACCTATACCGCTGCAGACGACAATAAACTGCTTCATATAATAGATATTGTCCGTTCTGGTATTACTCCCACTGATTTTAGTGCACTGGCTGCAAAGATTCCTTTTACTATAACTGAATGGGCTGATTATCTTCAGATTTCAGAACGTACCATCCAACGCAATCAAAAAGAACAAAAAGCCTTTCAACCTATCCAATCGGAAAAGATTGTAGAGCTGGCCATGCTGTATAATTACGGTTTAGAAGTGTTTGGCAATAAAGAAAGCCTTGACAGCTGGCTGGACGCTTACTGCATAGCCCTTGGCGGAAGAAAACCCAAAGACCTGCTTGATACCAACTTTGGGATTACACTTGTTAAAGATGAATTAGGACGGATCGAACACGGCGTATTGGCATGATAGTTTACAGACTTAGCAAAGGAAAATTCAAAAATGATCTATCAGGGACAGGCGCAAAGTTGAGTGGGGGGAGATGGAATAGCAAAGGTGTTGCCTTACTATATACTGGGGCTAGTAGAGCGTTATGTACTGCTGAACTAGCGGTCCATCTACCTCTTGGCAACATACCAGCCGATTATTGGATGGTGGCCATTGAAATTCCAGATGATGCTATTCAGGAGTTGGACCTGGCCATACTGCCTGCAGGTTGGAATGACTTTCCTCATTCTCATGCTACCCAACAAATAGGTGATGATTTTGTAAAGGAAGGCAAGGCATTAATTTTAAAAGTGCCTTCTGCAGTGGTATCAGGGGATTTTAATTACATCATCAATCCCGGCCATGCAAACATGAAAAATGTACGGATTGTGGACACGGTTCCTTATACGTTTGATAACCGGCTATTCATAAGGTAGGAACGTTTATTTACCGGCTTAGCCTTTCCCACTCCCAAGGTGCAAAAGGATTATACCATTTTAAATTAGTTTGTTCGCATATAGGGATAATGGCATAGCTGCACGATTGTTTCGGGATGTTGCCAGTATTTTTTCAGGAAGGTGCACAAATAACGTTCGACCCCTTTTATGGTATTAAAAACGTGATTCGCCAGTTCTTTCCGTACTTCTTCGAAGAAGCGTCCCACCGGATTCAATTCCGGACAACCCCGGGGCACATATTCAAGCGCAATCCCCCGCTCTGCGAGCAAACCCTTTTTTGGCGGGCACCCGCCCCACCGGATGGGTGCCATGCCAGAGCTGGGTTTATTGTTTAAAATGATCCATAAACAATTCAAAGCACTCCAGGGTCATCTCCGGTAGGAGCCAGGCAATTAACTTACCCGTGGCCGGTGCCAAGGCACAATACAGATAGGTAAACGCATACCCCAACTTGACTTTACACAGAGGCTGATGCCCCTTCGGCGTCCACCTGCGTTTGCACGCTGAGCGGGTGTCGGAGCGCAGTTCATCTTCAAAATACAAGCGGTGGCCATAGTGCTTGACTAAGTCCGGGAGGACTTTTTTTAAAGCGTTTTTCGCCTTCCTGATCCTTATTATAATACTGGGGCCGGCCGGTTTTCTTTTTGACCCGGAGGCGCTGCAGGACATAATGGATGCCAGGGAGGGTGGATGCTGGAAAGTTTATGAATTTTCAATATTATGTTCTACATATTTACTTATTTTGTTGCTATTTTCTAAGTCCGGTACTGTCATGATAAAATTCAGGGATTTTATGAAATACCTGAATGACATTTGTAACATGTAAACCAATTAGTCAAAATGGTTAATTAATGTTCTGTCTGGACTAAGAGAGGTTTAAAATAAAAATATGAACACAAAAAATAACCTGGTAGGAAGAAGTTTAAAAAAACCGAAAAGCAGTTTGACAAAGCTGGAAGGCCTGGAGCCGATTAGCACCAAGAATATGACGGACCAGGTGGAAGAGCGCCTGCGCAAATATTTTATTCAAAAAGGGTATAAAATTGGAGATGCCATACCCAAGGAACAGGAACTGGCAACCGCTTTGAATGTCAGCCGTAATATTGTACGGGAAGCCATCAGCCGGCTGAGGATGTTAGGCATTATTGAATCACGGAAAAGGCGCGGTATGATCCTGACAGAGCCGGATATTATGAACAGCCTGGAGAGATTTGCAGACTCCAGGATGCTCTTGAGCCGGGAGTCTCTAAAAGAACTGTTTGAACTGCGCCTGACCATTGAGATCGGTATGAGTGATTTGTTGTTTTTAAGGAAGAATAATGCAGATATTGCCAAACTGGATAAAATTGTAAAGGAAGAACAGGCTAATGCCCTCACCAAGGAGCAGCAAATTAAATATGAAATTGCTTTTCATGGTACACTATACCAAATGGCAGGCAATGACACTTTATGTAAGTTTCAGAAAATGCTGGTTTACTTATTTGAATATGCCTTAGAAGAAATGAACCAGGTAGAGGAAAGCAAAAGACATGGCTCCGTTAAGCATGCAGATTTGGTGAAAATCCTGAAAAAGGGTGATGTTGACCAGTTCCGAATAGCGATGAAAAAGCATTTAGAGCCCTATTTCCTCATGCTGCAAGGTAAATAAAGACCGACTTCCCATTGAATTAAATACCGTTTTCAGACGGCCCTTCTTTCCGGATTTTTTGAAAAATAAATTTGGAAGTCCGGAAACTTTTCTTTTTATATTTGTAGATATGTAGAACATATCTATTTATTTGGGTCTTTCCTGAAAACAGGTCTGACCTAAAAAATGGATGATACTTTCACTCCAAAACGGTTTGCGGTTTTTGAATGAAAGCGCAGTGTGCAGATAAATACAGCTTTGTAAGCAACCCATTTTTCTCTTGATTAAGGCAGCCTATTGAAACCCCTTTGCGCTTTCCGGTCTAAGCACCTTTTAAGGTGTAGGAGCGCTATTGATCTGTAAAAAAAATATGTAGGACATATATACTTTTACCAAATTAACGATGCCATTATGCAGAAAAAATTTGCCATTTATCTTGCTCTTTGTTGTTGCCTGTTTTCCTGGGCCACCGTACAGGGGCAAACCCCTGATTTTGTGGTAACTGGTTCGGTAACCACTTCTACCGGCGCCAAAGAAGCGCTCGCGGACGTGTCAGTTAATATGAAAGGATCCGCAAGCGGAACCGTGACCAATCAAAAAGGCCAGTTTACCCTTCGGATAAGCGGGCCGGAAGGTGTGTTGGTGTTTAGTCATACCGGCTACAAAACCATTGAGGTCCCCATCAATGGCCGTAAACAAGTAAACGTATCGCTGGAAGCAGATGTGTCATCCATGAATGAGATCGTGGTTGTTGGCTATACCCAGCAAACAAAAACAAAGACTACGGCGGCTGTTTCCAAGCTTAATGCTGATGAACTGCGCAATACGTCCAATCCTAATCCTGTACAGGCGCTGCAAGGAAAAATTGCGGGGGTAGCAGTTCCCATTACTGCTGGTCAGCCGGGGGCTGGTGCTACCAATATTATTATCCGGGGTGGAACTAAACCCAATGTGTATGGTTCCGGTTTAGGTAATAACAATGGTAGCAGTACGGGTGCTTCAGATGCCAGCAGCCCGCTGGTCATCATCGATGGCGTTTTCCGGTCTTTAAATGACATCAACCCTGATAACATCGAGTCGTTCCAGGTGATGAAAGATGCAGCCTCAACGGCTATTTATGGTGCCCGTGGAGCCAATGGTGTTATCGTTATTAAAACAAAGGGCGGAAAGTTTAACTCTAAAATGAACATTACCCTGAACCATCGCACTACCTGGGAAACCCAGGCAAGGGACTATGATTATTTGAATGCAGCGCAATACCTGCAGCTGGCAAGAACAACGGTTCAGCAGACCGCCGATCTCATTGACAAGAATAACCTGTTACACAATGGCGGTTTTTCTGCAGGTACACGTATTTATACGGCACCCGGCCAGTACGGTAAAAATATCAACCTGACTGCCTTGTATGATAATATTGTTGCCATTGAAGGGCAGGCTTATGTAGATGATCTTTTAACCAAGGGCTGGCAGGTAATAGACGACCCTATCAATCCTGGAACCCGTTTATTATTTTCCGATAACCATTACCAGGATATGTTATGGCAAACCGGGCTTAGTAACAATGAGAATCTGGCCATTAGCGGCGGTAGTGATCGCGCTAACTACAATGTATCTATGGGCTATACTAACCAGGCCGGGGTCTTTGTTGGCACCAAGTATAAAAGATACGATGCGCTGGGAAACTTTGGATTTAAAGCGTCCGATAACTTCCGGCTGGATGTAATGCTGAATTACCAGAATGTGCAGCCCAATTATGTAGATGCCTACCAGAACGAACTGGTAAGAGGTGTACGGATTACGCCCCTGATCCGTACTTTTAAAGACGATGGGAATCCTACTCCCGGTGAATTATACACGGTTAGAAACCGCTTTCACACCCTGAAATATGATGATCTCCGGACATCAACGGAACGGCTGGTGTCAAGGGTAGCCGGTGATCTTACCCTTATGAAGGGACTGCATTTTAAACCGGCCTTTTCTTATATGATCCAGGATTACCGCGAGACCTTTATGCGAAAAGGCACCCCTCCGGATGAGGTACAACCTTCGACCCAGAGACAAAAAAACGATTATACCAATAATGCGCGCCAGTTGATGATAGACCAGGTGTTGCAGTATGATTTTAATATCCAAAGCAGTCATCATTTTACCACCCTGGCCGGGTTTAATTTTACAAGAAACTCCCATAATATAGTAAGTCTGGGTTCCCAAAGGGCAACCAACGATTATATCTATACCATCAATGAGCCTACAACTACCGTTATCAACGGGGTAGTCATGTCTAATGTGACGAACTTCAGTACGGTATTCGGAGAATCAAGATCTGCCAGCTATTTTGGGCAGCTCAATTATGATTTTGATGCCAGATACTTGTTCAGCAGCTCGCTTCGTTATGATGGTTTCTCCAATTTTGCGCCGGAAAATAAGTATGCTTTTTTCCCTTCTGCTTCAGTGGGTTGGAACCTGCACAAGGAAGCATTCTGGAAAATTCGAGCTGTCAATGCATTTAAATTAAGAGCCAGCTGGGGAGCTGCCGGTTTAAGTGATCTCGACATCACCGACACTTATGGTGGATACTCCGCCACCCGATATGCGCTGGGCTCCGGTATCTTAAGGGCCAACCTCTCCAATCC
>JAEWAC010000123.1 GCA_023391895.1 Bacteroidota bacterium | reverse complement strand
CAACACAAAAACGGAACAGTAATCATATGGACTTTTAAAAGCGTTTTGTTTATTGTAAACTTCTTTAAAAACCCATACCACGGTTTGTGATAAATGAGCCGGCGCGGGTCGGTTTTATTTCTGTTTTTTATATTTGGAAAAAGTATCACAATAAAAATCAATTATGCCAACGGTTCATTTGTTGATTACCGGAAAAGTGCAGGGTGTTTTTTACCGGGCCGGTACCCAGGAAAAAGCTATGGAGCTGGGCCTGAGCGGCTGGGTTAAAAATACGGTGGAGGGCCATGTAGAAGCCATGGTAAGCGGCAGTGAAGAAAAAGTGGCGCAATTTATAGACTGGTGCCGGCAGGGACCGTCCCGGGCACAGGTAACTGACGTGATTGTAACGCCCAAGCCCGATGACGGTTTTACCGGGTTTCACATCCTTAAATAAAAAAACACTGTAGGGGCAGTGCTTTTAAAAAAATCGATGTTTTTATTTATCCTGCTTCGCCGTCCGTAATTTCAGTGCCGACGCCACCGGTGCCGTCACTAGTAGTGTTTTCTTCCATGGGTGTGTCCTTAATATTTTCATTGGCCCTGGGGTTGGGGTTTTGAGCCATCTGGGAACCGGCCGTACTGGATGGCGCAGGGCTGGCCGTAGGACTCTCGCTTTTAGTGGGCTGATTTTCCTGTTGCATCATTTTCACAAATTAGATATGGGTTTTTGAAAAAAATCAGGAAAATACTTCCTGCAGTAAAGCGGATACATCAATGGTTTTGAGGTAGGGTTGTAAGGCATTGGTCGATTCAAAAGTTTTGAAGAAAGCCACCTGGTGATATAGTTTGAAAAAATAAACTTCAACATAAAAGCCCTCCAACTGGTACAGCATCACCCGGAAAGGTCCGTCTTCTCGCTCGGCCAGGAAAGTGCCGTTTTTCAATAAGGTATCCTGCTGGCTTTCGGTACAGAGCGTATTAAATTGTTGAAGTGTCATCTTCATGTGGCTTTTGTTTTAGGTTGTTGGTCAAAAGAAATGCCATAGGATGTTATGGCTCAGGTACGCCTTGAGTTTCAACAGGATGGGAAACGGCAGGGGGGATTCGTTTAAATATACCTCATTTTGGGGAATATGGCCTAAACAAAATCAGAATTTGGGGCAATGTTTAAAGAAACTTTTTCAAAAACCCATATGGGCGTGGGCCTTTTCCATTAAAATTTGATAAAAATACCGGTGGCAGTCGGTGCCAGCTGATCGCTGCAGGAAGCAAAAACAACCGGTCATTTGTTTTGGCAGGCACAGGTTGCGATTAATTCAGTTGCGGTTGTTGCAGTATTTACCCAAAAACAGCAACTTTGCCGCTATTTAACGTATGGCTTCTTCACGAAAGGCTGCTATCAGCTTTATTTTCATTACTTTATTAATTGATGTGACCGGGCTGGGGCTGATTATCCCGGTTATGCCCACACTGATCGAACACCTTACTGGCGGCGGCATCAGCGACGCCTCCCGGTGGGGTGGCTGGCTCACGTTTGCCTATGCCATTATGCAGTTTTTGTTTGCACCGGTGCTGGGCAATTTAAGCGACCGCTACGGCCGGCGGCCCGTTTTATTGTTTTCCTTATTGGGGTTTGGCGTCGATTATATTTTTCTGTCTTTTGCCCCTACTATTGGCTGGTTGTTTCTGGGCCGGCTGATTGCCGGTATTACGGGCGCTTCTTTTACCACCGCCTCTGCCTACATTGCCGATATCAGCACGCCCGAAAACCGGGCGCAGAACTTTGGTATGATCGGGGCGGCCTTTGGCCTGGGCTTTATCATTGGGCCGGTAATTGGCGGACTGCTGGGCGAGTATGGACCGCGCGTGCCTTTTTTGGCGGCCGCTGGGCTCAGCCTGCTGAACGCCTTATACGGGTTTTTTGTACTGCCGGAATCATTGCCCAAAGAGGCCCGCAGAAAATTTGAGTGGCGGCGGGCCAATCCGGCCGGTTCCCTGATGCAGATCCGAAAGTACCCGGCCATTGGCGGACTGGTGTTTTCGCTGGTACTGGTCTACATCGCCAGCCATGCCGTACACAGCAACTGGACGTTTTTTACCATTGAAAAGTTTGGCTGGACCGAAAAAGTCATTGGCTATTCGCTGGGGCTGATCGGGCTGCTTACCGCTGCGGTGCAGGGCGGGCTGATACGATGGGTAAACCCCCGGCTGGGTAACGAAAAAAGTGTGTACCTGGGGTTAAGCTTGTACAGCCTGGGGCTTTTGTTGTTTGCTTTTGCCAGCCAAAGCTGGATGATGTTTGCCTTTTTGGTGCCTTACTGCCTGGGCGGTATTGCGGGGCCAGCCTTGCAGTCCATTATTGCCGGCCAGGTGCCCTCTAACGGGCAGGGTGAAATGCAGGGGGCACTCACCAGCCTTATCAGTGCTACCTCTATCATAGGGCCGCCCCTCATGACCAACCTATTCGCTTATTTTACACAGCCCGCCGCCCCGGTTTATTTTGCCGGAGCGCCTTTTTTGCTGGGCGCCCTGCTCATGACCGGCAGCTCTGTGATTGCTTATTATACCCTGCGGCAGCGGAAAAGTGTAGACAAGGTACCTTAAAAAGAAAACCGCCTGAGAACAGGCGGCTTTTCCCATGTAAAAACTGCTAAGGGAGATGTTCTTAACTCTGGTAATAAAGTAATCACCTCCGTATTAACCCAAGGTTACCGCAGTATTAAAAAATAGTAAAGCCTGCAACCATAAAAAAAGCACTGATCGCTCAGTGCTTTTTCCGTTGATGCCTGTTAACCCTATTCATCCTCTTGATCTTCCTCATCTATTTCATCAAAGGTGGCATCGGCATTATCGTCTATATCAAATTGTGTCAGGTTGCTGTCGTCCATCGAACTGAGGGTAACATCCTGGTTTTCCTCATCAAAATCGCTATCACTGTTGGTTTGTACACCAGGTTGAATAGCGGAATCATCCCGTACAAAGGGGTCGTTTCTTCTGCCTTCTTCTGTAGGCCGGTTACGGGCCGGTTCATTTGCATGCTTCATACAACTGGTTTTACAGATGAATGGGAAAATGTTATGCCAAACAAGCCTCTTCCCCAATAAAATAAATAGCTGTACAAGGCCGGGATATGGCTGCTGTAGCCTTATTAATGAGTTTAATTTTTGGCCTGGTATTTATTATGTTTGACAGATAACACATTTTAATATCTTCGGGTTCTATGAAAAAATCCATATTTCCTATCGGAACTGCTCTTTTTACTTGGATAGCAGTAGGTTGTGCCAACAATGCGCAGACCACTAACGAAGCAATCGCTGAAATTCAACAACTAAAAGACACAGCTGGTAACGGTGCAGCGGCACCCACGGAGGCGCCGGCACCTGCGTTTGACACCGCGGCCTATAACCGCATGCTGACGCACATGAGCAATGGCGATACCACCGGACGGTGGCCGGTAAAGCATGATTACCCCAGGACGGGTGCCATACTGCCATTTAACCGTGTGATAGCTTATTATGGTAACCTGTACTCCAAGCAAATGGGCGCCTTGGGCGAGTTTCCCAAGCAGGATATGCTGCAGCGCCTGCAAAACGAAGTAAAACGGTGGACCGAGGCCGACAGCACCATGCCCGCCATTCCAGCCCTGCACTACATTGCCGTTACCGCCCAGCAGGAGCCGGGTAAGGCCGGTAAATACCGCCTGCGGATGCCATTTCACCAGATTGATACCGTCATCAACTGGGCTAAGGAAATCAATGCACTGGTTTTTATTGATATCCAGGTAGGGCTCAGCACGATTCAGCAGGAGCTGCCGGAGTTTGAAAAATACCTGTCCCTGCCCAACGTGCATCTAGGGATAGACCCGGAGTTTTCTATGAAAGGCGGCAACCGGCCAGGTACCGTGATTGGCACCTATGATGCCGCTGACATTAACTATGTGAGCAATTACCTGGCCGACATCGTGAAAAAGAACAACCTGCCGCCCAAGATACTGGTGGTGCACCGCTTTACCGGTCCTATGGTTACCAACTATAAAAACATCAAGCTGCAGCCCGAAGTGCAGATAGTAATGGATATGGATGGCTGGGGCATACCGGCTAAAAAGGTAAATACCTATCGGCAGTTTATTTATCCGCAACCGGTGCAGTTTGCAGGATTTAAAATATTTTATAAGAACGATACCAAAAAATCCGGCATGGAAAAAGAAATGCAGCCGCAGGATGTGCTGAAACTGACTCCCAAGCCGGTGTATATACAATACCAGTAAAAATTTTGAATGGTTTGAAACACAAAAGCTGCTTTAAAAAGCAGCTTTTGTGTTTATGGGATTTTGATCAAAAACCCCATACTACCACGGTGAAATAAGTTTAATATTTAAAATGATATACACCGTTATTGGGTATACTGCAA
>JAEWAC010000364.1 GCA_023391895.1 Bacteroidota bacterium | reverse complement strand
ACTCCAGGTAGTGCGGGCAACATACGATCTATAAAAATTAGTATAAAACTTTTTTTTATCTATCTCAGTTACACCCTCTACTTTTATTTTGCTCAATAACTCATTCCAAACATTCCTGGCATTGGTTTTAACCGCATCAAAGCTCCAGTTGAAAGGATCCATCTCTGTTTCAAGGTTCAGCCTGGCCTGCTCCACGCTTACAAGAGATATCCCACTTTGCATCAGGATAACGTCACCGGAATCCACTTTAAAATCGGCATATGCCCCTACCCTTCCTTTACCGGTAATCTCTTTTATGCTATTCTGAACCTTGTCACCATTCCATCCCCCAAATGCTTTAATGGGCTTATTAAAGCGTATTACAAAATGTACGGTATATTCATTCCAGCTCCATTTCTGTTTTGAATAGCCTTCAATTTCTGTATCAGAAACCCGCGTGATTTTAGCATCCAGTATATCTGTCTTTGCCTCACCTGGTATATCCAAGTCAAAAAGGATATGTGCATCCTCATGTGCCTCATTGAAGGTAAATTTGAAAAACCCAGCTCTTGTGGTGCTTGTCAGTTCTGTTCTGATATTTCCATTCAATAAGGTTACCCCATAATACCCGGGGCTGGCCACCTCGGAAGCTTTATCAATCCTCGACCGGTATCCTGACGTCCAACCGGTTGTTGGCGCATCTGCAGGGCCTCTGAAATGCCTGAGAACACCTATGGTGGGCATAACAGACAGGCCTACCATTGTCCAGGAATGTATATGGCTAAATCCACCTACATTGTTTACAGTATACTCGTAGCCGGATTTCCATACCTCGCCCTGGTTATCCGGGCTGAGCTGCACCATACCAAAAGGCATGGTGGCACCTGGATTCAACATCCACCTTGATTCAGAAGTCCCCAGAAGCGGATCGGCATAGTCTACAGGTTGCTTTTGAGCATACAGCTTAAGATGTGCGGCACAAAGCAAAACACCAATTAAAAGAAACTTTATACGCCAATTCATCGTTGATCTTTTTTCAATTTCTTAAAAATGCAACATTATCCTTTACAAATGCCTTTACTACTTTTGCCTTTCCACCTCCTGTATTAGTGATCGTATAGCTTTTTACAGCAGCCGGCACTATAAAAGTTTCTGCATAATGGAAGTTGGAGGTTTTTCCATCTGCCGACTGAACCGAGATGGTAGTGCCTTCAACCAACATTAAAATATGACACGCATCCTGGGTATCAATAGTTACCTGTGTATCGAATTCGATGCGATGAAGATCATAGAAATGATCCTGATGGGTAGGAAGGTGAATCAACTCCCAATCAGCGCCCTGATCAATTACAGAAGGTTTTGAAATTAATTCTTCCTGAACCTTGTCACCCTTTCTTTCAAAATTGAGGTTTTTAAATGCATGTTCAATGTTGATTGGCCTGGGCTTCCCATCCAGTCCCATGCGCACCCAGTCATACATCTTGAAAGTAAAAATGTAAGGTGTTGCACTTATTTCAAGCACGAGGTTATTAGTACCAGAACTATGTACAGTTCCATTGGGTATCAAAAAGAAATCATGTTTTTTTGAAGGAAACGTTTGAACATATTTTTCAATATCAATTTCCCGGCTGTACTTCTGGCTGTCTTCAAGTTCCTTCCTGAATTGATCCGGTTTAATATCTTCTTGAAAACCTAAATAAACCAGTGCATCGTCTTTACAATCGAGTATATAATAGGTCTCATCCTGGGTGAAGTTCTCCCCAAATTCTTTTTGTATATATGGAACGGAAGGATGGCATTGAATGGAGAGGTTTCCACCATCAAACGTATCGAGAAAATCGAACCGGATGGGAAACTCTGTTCCAAACACTTCAGCATGTTTGCCCAGCACGGCGGTATTTTGCTGGAACATCAAAAAGTCGAAGCTTACCTCGAGTAAATTGCCATCACCTTCGAACACGATACCGTTTTCGGGTACTATTAATTCAAAAGACCATGCATAATTGACTTCATCCTTAATCAACCCTTTAATACGGTTTTGCATCCAATGTCCTCCCCAGGCACCGGCCGCAAACCAGGGACGTGCACGAAATATGGAGTGACTAATGTCTTTTAAGCCTTTAAGAAGGTCGGCTTGAAACATCCAATTCAAAGAGTCCTTCCATTGTACATCCGCTACAATCGCTACTTTATTTAAAATATTTCTTTTATGCTTATTTAATAAAACCCAATCTACAAAGTAGGCATGTTTATACATCTCTGATACACTTCCGGTTTCATCACTACCAAAGTTGGTTACCGAGCCGGCCCGCATTCTGTACTGTATTTCATTTTTCGGAACCTCCAGGTAAATGATGGGCGCATCCCAATTCAGCAAAGCGGAACCGACCCCTATCGCTATGTTTATATCAAAATCATTAGCAGGCAACAACTGACTCAACTGATCCACCTGAAAGAAATCGGTTATATTCAAATCACATTTCTTCCCCCACACCGATTGCGGTTGTCCAAGGAAAGGTTTTAATAACTGTTTTACTTCAGCCTTTGACTTCATCGCATCCGACACATAAGTCCAATTAACAGTTAAGTTGCGTTTGTGCAGTTCCTTTTCCAATATCCTTTCTATTTCCTTCCAAAAGACGCCTGCATATCCATCAATCACTACATTTTTTTGTTCTATAATCCAATTAACAAGAGAATCATAACCATTATTGATTTTATTGGCTCCCAATGAATAATAAGGATAGATATCGTATCCGTCATTCGACTTTTTCCCTTTATTGACTTTTTGAGGTAAAAGGCTTTCGTTCGTTAATCTCCAATCATTGATATCTGACTCACGGTTTTCCAAAACATCAATTGTTAATTCCATAGTTTGTAGTGTTTTTTAAGAAAGACAAATGTATGTATGTATATACATAGAAACAAATAATTGTTCTTGTTTTGCAAGAATTTAAAATTCAATACGCAGGCTGGTGGTGCCATAAGGCAGCAAGGTGATTTCACCTGCAGCTTTCTGCAATGGTTTTTCGTCAGGTTGACAATAAAACATAGCCTTTGGCTTACCGGAAGGCCAGTCCAACTTAACCTGTTCACCCTGCCCCGATATTGATCTCATGCGTACAATAATGGCCTTGTTGTCTTCACTTTTCTTTAGGGTCGACAACATTACCCTGGGATTGTTAAGTGATAGCAAAGAATTTTTTATCAGGCTTTTGTCTGATTCAATTACCAGCAAAGGCCGATGTTGTTCAACGCCGAAATTATTTGCGACTACCGGATCATAGGTGCCGGAATGCGGCCTGATGCCATATTTAAAACTAACGACACCTCCTTGTTCAAGTGGAAAATTGGTATCCCAGTGATTATTGATAGGCCATGAAAAAATGGTTTGTGTGGCCGGTAGTTTTTTTATCCATTCATCACCTTGCCTGGCACCGTCAAGGATCGTTCCGGTGATATCTCCGACCTCGACAATTGGCGCTTCTATGGAAGTCCAGGTAACACCATAATCCTTGTTAGAAATATCGATCCACCGTTGAAAGGCAAACCAATTTTTATTTGAATAAGGTATCTGGTCCTTTTCAGGAATCATTACTCCCAAAGGAATATCCATACGAATAACGCCTTCCGGAACGTTGAATGCAAAACCAAAATGTATTCCTTCTTTTTTCTGTGTCGATATCTTATCCAGCGTATTGATCAATTCAAAATGTCGCTGGTTTCTTATGACCCTGATTTCACGGGTAAGCCAATTACAACTTTCAGCTTTTGAAGTTACCAGCAATGAAGCCAACAGCGGGCCATCTTCCCTGACTGTTATAGAAACCTCCGTTGCATGGGTTACCTCTCCGGGAGCCATGGATGGAATTCCGTTTTTTACGCCCGCTAAATAATTATAACTGTTAAGATCGAACCTGGAGGATGGGTCAACAAGATGCTGCTTCGTTTCAATATCTATAAGACTTTTGATATTACCGGTTTTGTCATCTAATATGATGGAAAGCCATTCATTTTTTATTGTGGCTGGTCCCTCAATCATACTCTTAAATGGTGAGACTTTTCCAGGCACAACCCTGTAAAACCTGGAACCTAAAGCAGGAATGGTATCAGATAGAAAAATTAATTCTCCGGTCGATAGACGCTGGGATACCATCTCTTTATTTTGCTCATTAAACACCCGGTCTCCCATGCTGCTTTGCTCTTTAGAAAGAGCAACCAAACCACCTCTTGGCCATGACAGTGTATTGATTACCGAAAAGCCCAAACGCTTTCTTTTTTCGATTGTTTGAATGGCTAAGTCTATCAATTCTTCACTTTGCCTTTCGGCATTTTCAAAGTAGGCAGCCTTGTTGGCTTCCACTTCTTTAGCTAATGGTGCTTTGGGATCTTGATAGCCCCATGTATGTTCTGATGATAAGAGCACATTCTCCCAGGCATCATTGAACCGTTTGATAGGCGCCTGAGCAGATTTGTTGAGAATGGGCCACAAGGTTTCTGCCTGGATCAACTCCTCTTTAGCCCGCCTGGCCTTCCCAACACGGAGGGCATCTGATCCTAGCCCCTGTGTCCAAAACTCAGTAAGATCTCCTTCATATTCGGGAATAATCGTTTTGTATTTCCGCTCATATGCAGCCAGAATTTCTTCAGTACCGGAAATAATCAGCTTGGGATAGGCATATTTTTCGTTCCATAACTTTACGGCTTCGGGCAAATCTGCATCAATCAAACAATTGTCTGCCATGGACCAGGTCATGACATAGATATCGTATGGAGAGTTTTCTTTCTCTAACTTCTCTGTCTCATTAAAAATAAACGGATCAATAAAATCTTTCAACGGATCATCGGTACTCAAGCGGTCGTATTCATCGGTAAAAGCCTGAATTTTCCCTAAACTATATTTTCTTCCCTTAGCCCGAAAGCCGTATCCATAAGATGTTGCCTGTAAGTAAAAAATACGGTTTTTCCCATCCTGCGATTTCCAATAAAAAGGTTTATTCTCCCATTTGGTGCGTAAGTCAAAATAATTGGGAAAGCAAAAGAATCCACGTATGCCATTTTGTGCGGCAGCCTGTACAAGCCCCCACGAACTACCTGGAATATCTACCTGAACCATCGTAGTAATGGACAGGTTGGTTAAGGATCTTATTTCATGGATATTGCTAAACATGCGAAGCAATTCTTCATCAGAACATGTGCTGGTATTGATATTGGAATGTGCCGCATCTATCTGAATCCACCCCTTTCTGACGGCTTCTATAAATGATTTCTTTTGCTCTGGGCTTGCTTGTTTCAGATAGCTGCTTACCACCCATGTTGCCTCCGGATTCCAAATAAACCTTGCTCCTTCGGGGTAGTGCTGAGTTTTTCTGGCCATATCAATTCCTACATCAATATTTCTCACGTGCAGCTTTTCAACAACATGCTGCAAATTGGTATATCCAATATCAACGTGGGAATGTGGATAGATATAAACCGTCCATTGTTTTTTGGCAGGAATCTTTATGGATTGGATTTCCTTGTCTGTACCACTCAGCAATGTTATAGTAGCCTGCGTTGCCTCCAAGCCTGCTTTATGGGGCAATAGCAGGGCGATTGAATCAAGTGGTTTAGCGGGTAAAACCTCCAGCAACTCTTTTTTTCCATTCCATTCAACAGTAACTGTAAGCTTCTCTTCCGGTTTTGACCGGTCAAAATAAAGTATGACTTCACGGCCAGGCTTACCGTCTTTTCGATGTTTGTACCATGGCTGCACTACATAGGTAAAATGCAAAGGACCAACCCTGTCATTTCTGCTATTAAGTTTATTTTCAGCCATGGGAAAATCAGAGAGGCAACCAGCATAGATGATGTTCATGGCAGGCAAAAAGAAGCCCGCAACCAGGAAGATTCCAGATAAACTCCAATGTCTCATTGTATTTGTTATGTAAGGCAGATACCCCAACCCGGCTTTAGTTACAACCATAGGTGGGTGATCCTTTTTTGGGAGGCGCTCTTTCATGCATCGGTTTACAGGACTAAAAAGCTATTTTAATAAACGCTAAATCCTAACTTTTTAAAAATCCCATAGATGTTGATTGTGCCGACTTCAATGAGGCGTGCTTTTATCTCCAGTGCTGACGTATGCCAGCACTGGAGAAGAGATTAAAATTTAAGCGATAACATTGGATGCTATCCTATTTAGGTATTGAAACCTTTATGACCTCATTATAGTTAAAAGGCCTGCCATTATTGGGATAGGTTGTTCTGGCGCCTACCCTTAAAAACCAGTCTCTATTGGTTGGCAATGCCCCACCTGTAGTTGTTAAAGTAAGGACTTCTCCTAAAAGATTATTACCATCAGTACCGCTGTAAGGAGTGCGCTTAGAATACCGGGCATCAAAGCTATTGGCATTATTGCCTACAAAGGGTAAACGGTTAACGTATAAATTAATGTCCGTTACATTGAGCTGAAAATCTGGATGATCTGTACCTCTTGTAATTTTAACTTTAACAGTAATGGTTCCATTTGGATTTAAAATAGGTTCGCCTACCCATTCTACTCTAAGGAAGGGCTCCACGGTAAAATCAACCGTAGTAACGCCACCATGCACATCTACAGTCTTGCTGTTATCAACCGCTGGAGGTCCGGTTTGTACAAGTGGAACAAATGCACCGTCTGCTGAAATCTTATACTTTCCGGCAAATATCTTGGTGTTGTTATAGGTTCCATCCTGCATGGTAGCAAGATACTGTGGTGTTGGATTATCGCTCCAACTGAGTTCCCGTAACTCAATTCTTGTTCCGATACCATTCTCACCGGATACTTCGCCCTGAAGCGTTTTACCAGTACCTGCATCAATGATCTTACCTCTTAAGGTTTCTGTCGGAGCATCGTAATTATCTATTTTGGTGCATGAAACTGCCGATACTACTGTTAGGCATAATGCTACTTGATAAAATATTCGTTTCATATCTAACTATTAATAACCTGGGTTTTGAACTAGATTTGTACTCTTGGCAATAGCGGCATTCGGTATTTGCTGATAATACCACCTGGGGTCAAAAGTGAACCGCACATTTCTTTCATCAAAACGAGGATCAAAGAAATATTTGCCAGCTTCAGAGGAATAGAATGGCATAAGTACCCGATACAAGGTGCCATTTTGTTCCTGATCAATTATCCGCCATCTTTTCAAATCCCAGTATATTTTATTTTCAAAGGCAAGTTCTTTTCTTCTTTCCACGCGGATAACATCAACGTTATCTATTGTAGTAAGCAAACTGGCGCCCGCTCTTTCTCTTATCAGGTTAATATTTGTTATAGCCTGCTGCAAATAGTCAGCACCTTGTCCCGCAGTATGTAATTCGTATGCAGCTTCGGCACCGTTCAATAATACTTCTGCATATCGCAACTCAATCCAGCTTTGTACGGATCTGTTTGTTACCACCTCGGAGGTTGGTTTATCGGGCACTAAGTATTTTCTTATTGAAAAACCGGTGATACTTCCTCCCGGACCATGTGCAGCCAAATTTGTAAATACACCACTCGCTCCTGCCGGATTCATCTTTGTCCCGTTCGGTAATGTAAAAGGTGTTTGTAATACGGCTGCAGACGAAACAATGTTATTGGTTGGATAATTAGCGGTTGAACCTGCAGGAATGATTTTCTCAATTCCGCCGGCAGCGCTTCCGGTGTAAATGCCACGTCTTATTTCAATACTCTGTCCTTTGAACATGTCTCCTGGCAGTATCACAGTAGCACGAAGTCTTGGTTCTGCATTGGCAAACAGATCCATTGTATTATCATACAAAATATACTTACCGTTTGCATCTAATGTTTGAATGGTACCATCCGCATTCTTTGGGATGCCCTCAAACATTTCAACGAAATTCAAGGTTGGATTTGTTTCAGAAGAATAGTTGCCACCGGGGCCTTCTAATTGCTTTGGTACACTTAGTGCATCATATCCGTGAACTGCCTCAGGGAAACGATATTGCCGTACAAAAATGTTTTCTGAACTTGCAGCATCTAAAAACAAATTGACAAAATTCTGGTATTGGGCATTTTTATCACCGGCGATCCAGTTCCGTTTATACAGGCTGTATTTACCATGAAGCAAAGCCGCAGCATCATAACTAGCCTTAAAGTAATTAACAGCTTTTGACGCAGGTATGCCACACAGTCTATCACCTTCTACGGTATGATTGATCGTGTTGTACTTTGCAATGGTACCTGCAAAAAGCATGGCTCTTGATTTAAAGGCGGCAGCTGCATACTTATTTACCCGGCCAGTTATATTGTTTTCAGGCAAATTGTCGAACGCAAAATCTAAATCTGCACCAACAAAATCATAAATCGCTTCTTCGGATGAACGCGGTATTTTAAGTTCTTCAATACTTTCTGTCAGCTCACTAATAGTTTGGTTTGGCTTGGTTAGAACTTTTTCAACAAGCGGTACACCACCATAACGCTTTACCAAAGCAAAATAGGTAGCAGCACGAATAAAGCGGACCTCACCCAACCAATTATTTACTTGAGCACTGGTAAAGTTGTCGGCATACAACGGCAGCGTCTCCATAAAATAATTGCATTCCCGTATAAGACTATAGGCATCTCCCCAGTAACCAAATGTTTCCGTAACATTTCCCATGTCACGGCTTAAGGCTTCTCCGGTGATTCCGCTGGGTGAGCCAATCACAAAGCTGTTGAAATTCAGCACAGGGGAATACTTAAAATCCTCAATCGGCAAACGGCTATAGATACGAGCCATATAAGCGTTTATACCACTTACATTAGTAAAAACATCTTTATCCTGAACAACATTAAGAGGCGGGACGTCAAGTTTCTCACAGGCTGTAAAGCAGGTGATGAAAACTGTAAGAATAAGGTATATGTATTTTTTCATTATGACTCGATTAAAGTTGAAGATTAAGGCCAAAAGTGATTTTCTTATCTACAGGATACAGGTATCCCCATTCGCGGCTGGGCGGACGTTCCGGATCCAAAAATTTCAATTTAGTAAACGTCAGCAGGTTATAACCATTAGCATACACCCGTAAACCTTTTATTCCAATGCGTGACAAATGCCTATTTGGTATGGTGTATCCCAGCTCTACTGTTTTTAGCCTTAAATAAGCAGCACTTGAGGCATTGGCCAGGGTATTTGTATAGGGCACGGTACCTGTGTATGCAAAGTGTCCGGGTATCCATTCGGTATTAGGATCATAGGGATCTGCTTTGGGATCCGCAGGACGCCAACGATCCAGGAATTGCTCTAAGGCTCCACCACCTGCCCATAAGGGTGTATTCAACTGTTCGAAGTAAGAAGCATAAACCCGGCCGGCGCCACTCCAGGTCATGCTTAAATCCAAACCTTTGTATTCGGCTCCAATATTAAAACCATAGGTTATTAAAGGAAGGCCGGAAACAGATATCGGGCGGTTGTCCTGGGTGCTAATTTGGCCATCGCCATTCCAGTCATCATATATATAATCACCAATAACCGTATGTCTCGGAACATAAACACCACTATTTACAATCTGCTCATAAGATTGAAATTGTCCATTTGACCCGTAACCCCAATAAATATTATTCCAACGATTGGCCGTGTATGTACTATTATTCCAGTTCAGATATGAGTTACCAGCTCTTGCCTGTACCCGAGTCGTATTCATGGTACGGGTGAGTCCGAACGTACCTTTGATATTATAATTCAACTTGCCCAACCGGTTCCTGTGGGTTAAATCAAGATCAATACCTCTTGACAGGTCACCATTCAGGTTTTCTTGCGGCAGACCCACGCCTACAACGTCTGGTAAGGTTAATGATTGAGTAGCGAGAAGTCCGCTCCTTTCACGTTCAAAATAATCCAATGTGATGCCCAGCAAACCATTCCAGGCTTCAAAATCAAAACCCACATTTAACATGCTGGCAGTATACCAGGAAATGTAAGGGTTAGCCAAACCTTTACTTTGAACGGCACTTACAAAAGCTCCGTCAAATACGGCACCCGCAGGTAAACCGGTTGGATTACCACCCACAGGATAATTATACCCTGTAATAAACTGGTAGGTTGAAGCATTCTCGTCTCCGGTAATACCATACGATGCTCGTAACTTCAAATTGTTGATGAATGAAAGCGCTGAAGATTTTTGGAAGAAACCTTCTTCTGAGATACGCCATCCCAAAAATCCAGCAGGGAAGAAACCCCATTGTTCCTTTGGTGCGAACTTGGAGGAACCATCCACTCTAAAAGTAAATTCAGCCAGATACTTACTTCTAAAGTCATAGGCAAAACGTCCTACGTAAGAGGCATTGACTGTCTTGTATAAATTGCCTGAGGACATATTACCCTGTTGATTGGTACTATTGCCTGCCAGCAATTGATCAACGGCGAGTGAAAGCTCTCTTTGAGCAAACAGGTTATCCGCACTGCGTATACCTTTTTCATACAGTAAAAGGGCATTTACATTATGTGCATTGAGGAAAGATTTGCTATAATTCAACTGCAGCTGCATCAAATCAGATGGGAATTCAGCATACTCTCTTCTGATAGTTGCCGGCGTTTGTTGCTGAACAGGGATATAGGTATTTGTACTGGCGTTATAATTGTATAAGTTATAGGACTTCATGTAAATTTTATTATTATTCGTATTGAAGTCATAACTATACAATCCTTTCAGGTTTAACCCTTTTACAAAAGGAATCTCGTAATTCAGGCTTACCGATGACTGGAACCATTTATTGGCCAAAATCATATAACCGTTCACATCAGACATGGAATGCGCAAGACCATTCAGATTGCTGGGAACATTGTTGAAGTAGGCCGGATTATTATTGGCATAGATATTTTGTATTGGTGGTTGGTACCAAAGGCTACGGAATACATACCATGGAGAAATATAAGGCTGATCTTTTTGATCTAAAATGCCATTCAGATTAACATCAAAAGTCAGGCTTTTTGAAATTTTTGAATTAAGGTTCGACCGCAGGTTAAAACGCTTATATTTTAGATCGTCACTTTTGAAAATCCCATCCTGCGTCATATAGCCAAGACTGGCAAAATAGGTGGTATTCTCACTGCCGCCAGAAACACTAATGTCATGTTGTGTAAAAGGTGCATGATCTCTTATGATGGCCTCGTGCCAATTGGAAGCAGTCTTTGTGCCATTTCTATAAGCCTCAAAATCAGCTTCTGTATACAGCGGCGTCCCGCCGTTCACGTTGTGCATGCGCTGTTCATTAACCAAGGTCATATAGTCCAAGATCCCAACAGGCTTCGGCAATTTGGAAGGCACCTGTAATCCGTATGTACCGTTGTAGTTCAGCTGTACAGCACCTTTCTTTCCCTTTTTGGTCGTAATTAATACCACTCCATTAGCAGCCCGAACACCATAAATAGCCGCGGAAGCATCTTTCAATACCGAGATGCTCTCAATCTCTGCAGGATTAAGGCGGGTAATATTGTTCCTGGGAACCCCATCAATGACAACTAAGGGACTACCAAGACCTCTTATATCAAAAGAGTTGTCAAAACTTCCTGGCTCACCGCTGTTTTGTACAACACGCAGACCCGCCACTTTACCGGTGAGCATGTTTTGCACATTCTCGTTTTTTGTTGTAACAATCTCAGAACTTGTAACCGACGAAACGGCACCGGCCAGCGTTCCTCTTTTCCGTGCGCCATAACCAATTACAACTACATCTTCTAATGAAGAGGCATTGGAGGTAAGTACAATCGATAACGAACTTCCACTATTAATAATTTGCTCCATCGCACCGTATCCTATCATACTAAAAACCAGGGTTTGTCCTTGATTTACATTAATCTGAAAGCTTCCTGTAGTATCAGTAGTTGTACCGATTGCTGTTCCCTTAATGGTAACGGAAACGCCAGCTAAGGGCGTGCCCGTATTATTATAGACAGTACCCCGGATTGGGAAGGCATTTTGAGCATGAACTGAAGCCCCGATCAGCAGTATAAAAAATGCAAGGAGTGCTGTTTTATGTTTAGCAGAACCACTCCTGATCAGATTATCAGAGCCTTTTAAAAAGGCCATTAAGTTAAAAATAGTTCTTCGAATGGTATCGTGTAGTAATAGATACACGGAAGCAGGATTTGAATGGTTCATCCTGTTAGTTTTGGTCGGCATGAAGCAATAACGTGAAAAGTATTTCATAAAAATTAATTGAACTCCATACTTAGAGTTGTAATGAATTCAGAAAAGTTATCCGCGCAAAAAATTGATGTGGGAAACCGCTGCGTCTTTAATTGCAGCAAATGAAAAAACTAAGGAAAAGCAGAGAGCCGTTGCAGACAAAAAAACAATCTTCCCTTCCTTTTAGAATAGTGTAGCAGATTTCTCATAACAGAAGTAATCGTCAGAAAATTATATATGTACATACATAATGACATTGTGAATATAGAACAAATTGCATTTACTTTGCAGAAAATTTATTTTTTCTCCAAAAAATTATTTTTAATCTACTTTTTAGATGAAACTTTCCATAGATCATAAAAGCCCTGTGCCTTTACATATTCAAGCGGAGGAATTGCTTCGAACTTTAATTAAAGACCCCGAATACGCAACGAAGTTTCTTCCCAATGAGGTTGACCTTGCTAAACAACTAGCCATATCCAGAACGACTTTAAGGCAGGCTTTGAATAAATTAGTCTATGAGGGTTTGCTGATTAGGAAGAAAGGAATTGGAACCAAGGTTGCGGAAGCTTCTGTAAGTTCAAAGTCCAACAACTGGCTTAGTTTTTCCCAGGAAATGAAGGCGAGAGGGATACCCATAAAAAATTTTGAACTGCATGTTAGCTGGGAATATCCTGATGAAATGCTGGCGCATTTCTTTGATCTAAGCTCCAATAAAAAAGTCCTTAAACTGGAGCGGCTAAGAGGCCGGCCGGAAGGTCCTTTTGTTTATTTTGTTTCGTATTTTCATCCACGCGTGGGACTAACCGGTGAAGAAGATTTTCAACGTCCTCTTTATGAGATCCTGGAAAAAGACTATTCGGTTATAGCCAATTTATCGAAAGAGGAAATCAGTGCAAAAGGTGCAGATAAGTTCATCAGTTCAAAACTTGAAATTGAGCCAGGAAGCCCGATACTGTTAAGAAAAAGATTTGTTTTTGACCAGGGAGAAAGACCTATTGAGTACAACCTTGGCTATTACAGGGCAGACAGCTTTGTTTATACGGTCGAAAGCCGGAGAGAATAAACCATTAGCCGGCAAAGCCTTACTACAGCTCATTTCATAAATACTTACAGCACTTGTATTGGCCTAAATCTGGGTCGCGTTAAACGGGATATGCAAACTCAACTACATCAACAACTATTTATGAAATGAGCTTTATCTATCATTAGTTATTCACATCATCTTTATACTTTTCCTGAAGTGCTTTAAGCCGAGCTTTCAGATCTTTTACAACTCCAGTATAAGCAGGATCGGCATATAAATTTCTCATCTCGTTGGGATCCTTTTTAAGATCGTACAACTCCCAGGAGTCAACAGGATCATAGAAGCGTATGAGCTTATACCGTTCTGTACGGATTCCGTAATGCCTTGTTAGTCCAAAAGATCTTTCATAATAATGGTAATATATTTCTTTTCTCCAGTTTTTGTCTTTTCCCCTTTCTAACAGCAGCTTCATTGTTTGACCCTGCATATCGGCTGGAACTGCAATGCCTGAAAGATCCAGTAAAGTAGGCGCTATGTCTAAATTCAGCACATATTCATTAATTTTTTTACCACCTTTAAAGGCTGCCGGATACCGGATCATCATTGGGGTTTTGAAAGATTCTTTATACATAAACCTTTTGTCATACAAACCATGTTCTCCTAAAAAAAAGCCCTGATCGGACATGTATACAACAATAGTATTTTCCGCCATGCCGTTGTCGTCAAGAAATTTAAGCACCCGCCCAATATTATCATCAACTGAATTAACACACCTGAGATAATCTTCCATATATCGCTGGAATTGGAATCGCACTACTTCATCCCTAGTTTTGAGCTTTTTAAAATTCTCATACTCTCTCTGATAAGCGGCATCCCATATTTTTCTTTCAGCTGGCGTTAAGCGTTCTATTTCTCTTTGAAACTCAGCGGGCGCCCAATCGTTTATTGGATTAATGGGGCATGTATCACAAGGAATTTTGCTGTCATAGCGAATATCCAAATGCTCATGCATGGTCACCTTTTGTAATTGCAAAGCGGCTCTTCCTGAATAATCGTCATAAAAGTTGGATGGTAAAGGAAACTTTCGGTCATTATATTTATCCAAATATTTTAATGGCGGCATTACATTCCGATGCGGGGCTTTATGATGCAGCATCAGGAAGAAAGGAGCTTCTTCTTTATTTTGGCTGATCCAGTTCAAGGCCATATCAGTAATAATATCTGTGACATAGCCCATGTATACCGTATCCTTACCATTCTTTATGAATTTGGGATTATAATAATTTCCCTGGTCCGGCAATATATCCCAATAATCAAACCCTGTTGGAGTGCTGAATAAGTGCCACTTACCCACTATTGCCGTACGATAGCCATTTTGTTTAAATATTTTCGGAAGTGTTTGTTGCTGGCCATCGAAATAAGTCCCGTTATCCTTCATGCCATTTAAATGAGAATACTTTCCGGTAAGGATCACGGCGCGGCTTGGACTGCAAACAGAATTGGTTACGGCCGCTTCTTTCATCAAAACTCCTTCCCTTGCTATTCTGTCTATGTATGGGGTTTTGATAAGTTGAGAACCATAGGCACTGATAGCCTGATATGCATGGTCATCAGACATAATAAATATAATATTCGGCTTATCAGACTTCTTGCTTGTTTGCGTATATACGTTAGATGTAAAGAGAATAGTCAATAAGCAACCTGAGGTCACCAACTTCAAATAGTATTTCAGGTAATTCATTTCAAATTTGCAGGTTTTAGCCACTGAACTAAATACAAATCATATGACACTATGTATGTACATTCAAATATAGGGTATTCTACCAAAAAATTGGGACTTTCAATTATTTACAAGTAAAACTAAAACAGTTGAATAACCCATATTGCTCACAAGTTGTAACACCAATTGGAATGGCAGCCTACTATAAACTCACTCCTACAGAGCTGGTGCTCTGTTTTGAATTTTGTTAGTGATCCAAAGTAAGAATATTGCCTCAAAAACTAATGTAAAAGGAATAACAGATAGGTTTTTAAAAAACAATAAGATCGTCCATTCTGAAGCATCTGCCGCCAGTATTCCATCTTGTTTCAACGAAAGATAAAGACAGGTTTCATAGGCTAATAGATCAATCAAATAGTTGATACCTGCTGCTATGAGTAAAAAGACCATAACATTGCACAGGACCGAAAGCCAATGTTGCTTTAGTGTTTGCCGGGCCACCCTTACCTGCTGTCTTCGGCTAATTTTATCTGTAAACAAGCGCTTTATCCGCAACGTGCCTCGTCTCACGTCGGCCAACCCTAAAGCATATAAAAACAACAGGATTCTGGCAGATTCTACCACTACTTCCAGTGAAATGTTCATCCAGGAGGTGATCTCGCCAAAGCCTCCCAGTTGTATCACCCTGCCAAAGGCAGCGATCAGTCCCAACATCAGGATCACTGCTAAATGCCGCTTAAAAAAACCAACAGTATGCAGCAGCCAGGTCAGCAGGCTGGTAAGTGGAAATTTCATAATCGCCAGTTTGTTGATCTAATTTATTCAATTAAAGATCATTTCAGGCATATAAGTATGTTCCAGTGTACTTTGGAAACCAGTGAACAATAAAATGGACTGATACTAATCTGTGATCAAAATTGGTAAATAGATTTAGCGGCTGATCGAAACCTACTGCGTAT